>JACCTC010000039.1 GCA_013812655.1 Deltaproteobacteria bacterium
GCGCGACCGTTCGCGCCGGCGCGTCCACGCCTGGCGCACGAGCTCGCCGAAGCTCGGCCGCTCGACCGTCCGCGCGCGGACCTCGTCGCCGTCGAGCTCGGACAATACCGAGAGCCCCATCTCGCTCGTGCCGACGAGCAGCGTCTTGCCGGCGACCTCGACGACGTAGAGCGACCGCCGCGGCTCGAGCGGCACGCGGGCGACGACATCGAGCAGGTGCGCCCCGCGGACGCGCCCGGTCGCGAGCACGCGCCCGAGCACGCGCACGACGACGAACGCCGCGACACACACGCCCCCGAGCACGACGAGCGACGTGACGAGGAGGTCCCCGTAGCTCGCCGCCGCACCCGTCCCGGACATGCGCGCGTCATACCGCGCAGGTCTGACAGCCAGGCGCTACCTGATCACTTCGCGATCGAGAACGTGTCGAGCATCGCACCGGTCTCGTCGACCACGCGGCCCGTCATCGTCGAACCGTCGACGGTGAACAGCGCGAGCGACTGCCGCGGGCGCGACGTCACACGGCGGTACACGCGGCGTCGCTGCCGCCAGGTCGCGCACGCGCGAGCCGGGGGAGCGATGGCGCAGCTCGATCCCGATCCGGAAGCGCCCGCCGCCGTCGGTCCGCGGCCGCGCCGCCCGCCCCACGTAGTCACGGTCACGCCGGCGGTAGGATCTCGTCGATCGGGATCTTCACGTCCGGGAACGCGAGCGGGCTGAGCGTCTCGCCACGCTCGTGCTTCGTGAGCGTCTCCCACGCTCCGTTGCGGAGATCGCGGAACACCTCGACACAACCATCGACGTGGTTGACGATCCAGTACTCGTCTACGTCGGCGCGTCCATAGACGAGTCGCTTGGCGCGATCGCGTCGCAGCGAGGACAGCGCGACCTCTACGATCAAGAACGAGCGCGACGGGTGTTCCGTCCAGTACTCCGCCGTTGGCGTCACATACACGTCGGGTTCGGGCTCCGAATCATCCGATGCCGCAAACGAGGTCTGGCAGTAAACGCGTGCGCGCTCGCCGATCTGCTTCAGCAGCATGTCATGCACGCGCCTGACAGATTCGCGGTGCGCCGGATCAATCGGCGTCATGGGAACCACCATGCCGAACAACAGCTCGACCTTCTCGTCCTCGAAGAATCCTCGAGCAGCGAGCAGGTCGTACTCCACGCGCTTCATAGGCCGGAGCTTTCGATCGGCGGCTTCGAGAATCAGCTCTGCTTCGGGCGATAGCATCTCCATGAGCGTACTCCTTCATGCCAGCGGCGCACATCACGAGTCGTGCCCGCGCAAGCCGCCGAACATGCGACGCGCCGTGTCCGATCTGGCCGAGCTCCGTACGGTGTCCGAACGTGCCGCGGACGTCCGTCGCGTATTCCGGTCAGGTTCCGCCAAGCAGTGCGCGCGTGAACCGATCGATCAGCTCGGCTTCGTCGGCGATGGCTACGAACTGATCGTCGACGCGAGCAGCGCATCGGATGCATGGCGCGTCGCGGCGAGCTTGCCAAGCGCTGCGCTCACCTGTGCGGGTTCGACCTGCGCCCATTGCAGCTCGCGAGTCGCGAGGACGAACCGGAACAGCGAGATCGACCGACGCGCGCAAGCGGGACGCCCGCAAGCGGGCACGGGCACAGAGCGGACGGCGCGTGATGGGCCGGTATGCCTACTGCTCCAGTTCCCTCCCGTGTGATGCGGGTATGCCTACCGCATCCTTCCTCGTCCGCGCCCTTCTCACCACCTTCGTCCTCACCGCCTGTGGCGGTGGCGGTGGCGCTGCGTCCATGCGGTGGGCATCGGCGGCGACAGCGTCGTCGTACGCGTTCGCATCGACGTCGCGCTGGTCGTTGCCGCCGCGCGGTGAAGAGCAAGCGACCACGAACAGCGCCAGAGTGATTCCCCGCAGCACCGCCGGAGCTACTACGGCGCCCAGGCCGCCGCCGACACGCCGATTCATGACGTCTTCTGACGGGAAGCTGGTCTCAAGTAGCCGCAATGCTGCGATGCACGTGTGTGACAACTTTGTGCGCAACCCCGCGCAGTTGCAGTCGACAACGGTCGCCATGATCCCTGAATATCTACTAATGAAGTGGTTGAGTGTTTTCGTCGTGGGCGTGATGGCAGTCGGGTGCACGAAGGCCAACCCCAAGTCCTGCAAGGACGGTCTGTGCACGGACCAGAGCTTCCCGTTCTGCGACGTCGATGGAACGTTGGGCGGCGAGGTTCAGGAATGCATCGCGGTCTCGTGCACGCCGACGGAGTTCGAGGCGTGCCGCGCAGATCGCGAACTGCGTTGCAACGCGACTGGCAACGACTACGACATCACGCAATGCGAGCTCGGCTGCGACGCAGCGACCGATGGCTGTCGATTGTGCGACCCGAATCAAACGACATGCACCAACGGTAAGGTCGCTACCTGCGACGCCGACGGCAACGTCGTCGCGAGTAAGTCCTGCCCGCTGGGTTGCTTCGAGGATCAACCACGTTGTCGCGAGATCGACCCTTCAAACAATCTTGCCGTGTATCTGGACATGGTCGCGTCACCGCCTGACTTGGATCTCTCGAACGCCATCTTCAACACCGACACCGGTGAGGTTCGCGTGGCGACACAACTCGTATCCGTCCCCAATTTTCTAGCACCAGCCTCGGGCACGGGTGCGGCAATCCGTGTGTTCATCGCCAACTCGATCACCCTGAACAGCGCGAGCGTGCAAGTTGGTGGCGATTCACGGAGTCCGCCGGGTCCCGGCATCGCACTCGTAGCTCGTGGCAACGTTACCATCACAGGCGAGGTCATCATCCAGCCGCGGGTGGGCGGAGCAATTTTCGGGTGCAATCCTGGTACAGGTTCCTGCGCCGACGATGGAAATGGTCGTGCGGTCGCGTCTGGCGGCGGTGGCGGTGCTAACGCGAGTGATGGCGGAAGCGGTGGATCAGTCATCTCTTCTCGTGCTGGTGGCATCCAAGACGTGGCGTCCGGCACAGTTGCATTGGTGCCGCTGCGTGGCGGTTGCAGCGGTGGCTTCGCCGGCAGCTTCGGACCTGGCACTTATCCGAACGGCGGCGGTGCCATTCAGATTAGCAGCGGTACCAAGATCGACATTGACGCGACAATCGACGTGCGTGGCGCAACAGGTGAGGGGGATCGTTGTGGGACGACGAATGCGTCAATGATTGGTGGCGGTGGCGCCGGTGGCAGCATCTTGATCGAAGCGCCTCGAGTTGCGTTCGGCATCAACGCGAAGTTGCTCGCACCTGGAGGTGTCGGCGCCCAGGGTTGCGTGGGCGCGTCCACCTATTGCGGTGCTGCTGGCACCGGAGCGACCGCAAGTATTGCTGCCTCTGCTGGAGCAGACGTCCCGTACACGTCGACCATCGACACATTGATGATGGCTGGCGGCGGTGGCGGTGGGCTTGGCCGACTGCGCGTTAATACGGCAGACGCCGTCTACACGAAGACGAACACCACGATCGAAGCAGCAGTAGTCACCACCGGGATGCTCCGCTCGCGCTGACGCGTCTCGGTCCTGAGACGGTGGCTTCGTCACTTCGGTTTGACTGCCCCCCGCGCGCCGTGCTCACCGCTGACTGTGCGCAGCGTGCTCAGCGCTGACCGAAATTATTGCGTTCAGTTACAGCCAGTACCGACGACCACGTCCGCAGCGCTGCGCGGGTTGATCGTGCGGAGGTCGTCGAACACGGCGACGTGCATGAGGCCCGTCACGGTCGCGTAGCATGTGTTGACCGCCGGTGGCGACAGCACGAAGGCCTCGTCGTCCATGATGAGCTTGGCGCCGGCATTCGAGGTCAGCTCGATCTTCCCGAAGGACTGGAGCGCCGTGACCTTCATCAGCTGGACCTGGACGAGGACACCTTCCCACGGCTCCCCGGCCGCGCCGATGTCGTTGAGCGTGGTGACCGGCACGGCCGTAGCAGGCGTCGGCGGTGCAGTGGCCGCGGCCGCCACAGCGATCGTCGGGCTGCTGATCTCGGTGACCGTGTTGCCCATCGGCGTCCCTCCCGCCATCGCGGGGAGGTCGAACTCCTCGACGGCACCCTGCACGTTCAGCCGCGTGCCGACCGTCCAGGCGACATCGAGCATCGCGCCCGTGAACACGAACACGCCGTTGTTCTCGGCACCGGCCAGGCCATCGGCGACCCAGATGCCCTTGTTCGTGCCGAGGTCATCACGACCGGTCACGACGACGTTGGCCAGGTTCGCGAGCTCGACGTTCGTGCCGGTCTGAACCGAGACGACGCTGGTCGCGAGCGCGTTGCAACCGGTGCCACCGCCGACCACGTCCGTCGTGGCGCGCGGCAAGACGATGTCGTTGAAGAAGTAGTCGACGACGCCGGTGATCCGCTCGTAGCAGACGCCGAAGCCCGCGTCGGCCGGCAGCTCGGCGAGGCCGGACTGCACGCGCGCGATGCCGGTGATCCGGAACTCGTTGGAGTCCGGGCCCGGGTTCGAGCCGAACGTGCGGGTGGCGGCGAGCTGGCGCGCGCCGGTCACGGTGACGAGGACGCCCTCCCACTTCTCCCACTCGGCTTCGCGCATCGCCTTGGGCATCGCGGCGATCGCCTTGGCGTCGACGGCGACCGGCGCTGGTACCGTGCCCGTGCCCTTCTTCGTGATCGTCATCATGCCGCCCGCGGCGCCCTTGATTTCGGTGACCTTGCGGCCCGATAGGTCGCTGGTGAGTGCGAACTCGTCCTTCTCGGCGTTCGTGATGTCGACGATGTCACCGACGGCGAGCGCCGCGACCTGATCGAGCGGCGGACCGAACACCTTGATGCCCGAGAACGGGCCGCCGGCCGGGTCCTCGACGAAGATGTCGCCGGTACGGTTTCCATAGGCGTCGATCGCGGTGACGATCACGCCCTTGAGGGTGACCGGGGTGCCGACGGGCATCGCGTCGTCCTGGACCTGCATGATCGTGACGTTGCCGCCCACCGGTGGTGCGTCAGGCAGCGGCGTGTCATCGCCCGAGCCGCCACCATCGTCGCGGCAGGCGGTGGCGCTCATGGCGAGGACGAGGGACGAGCCGAGCAGAGCAAGCTTTAACAGGCGCATAGGTCTCCAGAGGATGGCTGCGGGTCGTTTTCGCCCAGCAAGCCGCGGATGTATAGCCAAAAACAAACCCGCCAGGACGTGATGTCTGGCGGGTCACACGTCGACCGTGAAGCCTACGTGACGGAGCGAGATCTGCTCAGGCGAGGACGGGGTTTGCGTTGAGCCCGACGAGCTCGACGAACGCCATGGGAGCCGCGTCACCCTTGCGGTTGCGCGTCTTCAGCATCCGCGTGTAGCCACCCTTGCGGGTCGCGAAGTGCGGGCCGATCTCGCTGAACAGGCGCTCGAGCGCGCCCTTGGTCTTCACCGTCTGCCGCGCCATCCGGCGCGCGTGGACGAGCCGCGCGCGCTCCACGGTGGTGACCTTGTCGCCCTTGGCGAGCAACGCCACGACGTCGACGCTCCACTGGATCGTCGAGTCCGCGTAGCCGCGGAGCTCCTTGGCCTTCGCCTCGGTCGTCTCGATGCGGCCGTAGGTCAGCAGCGCCGTGACGAGGTTGTTGAAGAGGGCCGTGCGGTGCGACGAGTTGCGGCCGAGCTTTCGGCCAGAGTTACGATGGCGCATGGGATTCTCGCGGGATCAGGTGGTCAATCGGGCGAAGTGAGGTCGACCCGAATCAGGGCTTGTTGAGCGCCGGGAAGCCCGTCAGGGCTTCTTGAGAGGATTGGGACCCGGCCAGTTGTCGAGCTTCATGCCGAGCTGGAGACCCATCTCGGCAAGCAGCTCCTTGATCTCCTTCAGCGACTTGCGGCCGAAGTTCTTGGTCTTGAGCATCTCGGACTCGGTCTTCTGGACGAGCTCGCCGATGTACTTGATGTTGGCGTTCTGCAGGCAGTTCGCCGAGCGGACCGAGAGCTCCAGCTCGTCGACGGTGCGCCA
>JACCTC010000028.1 GCA_013812655.1 Deltaproteobacteria bacterium
GGTCCCGGGCGTGCCGCCGGCACCGCCCGAGCGTCCGCATGCCGACGTTCCCGCCGAGCCACCTGCCGGCAACGCACGGAAGTCGCAGAACGTCGCGGTCGATCGCTCGACACCTGGATTGCCGGCAATGCCGGCGCCGCCCGACGCGCCGTTGCTTCCGTTCGAGCCGTCCTGCCCGGCGGCGCCGATGCCGGCGACGACCGTGACATCGCGCAGCTCGATCATCTGCGAGCTGGTGACGAGCACGGCGTACGAGCTCTCGCCCACGCCGGTCGCATCCGCGCTCTTCACGGTGACGCCGTCGAGCACCGTCGGCACCGTGATCGCCTCGAAGCGCACGGTCGGCGACGTGCCAACGATCTCGGTATCGACCGCCGGGTTGCGCTCCCACGCGTCGTCGAAGCCGCCGTAGACCGTGATCCCGGGAGACATCGTGATCGACTCGGCGTAGATGCCGTACTTCACGAACACGGCCTTCTGCCCGGTGGCGCCGGCCTTCGCGATGCCGACCGCGATCGTCTTCAGCGGGGCCGCCTTCGTCCCGGCCGCGCTGTCGTTGCCGGACTTCGCGACGTAGACGGCGCCGCACGGCAGCTGCATCGGTCCGTCGCAGGTCTGCGCGTCCGGTGTCGACGCGCCGTCGCCGCCCACCGAGGCGTCGACATCTCCCGTGTTTCCCGGCGGGCCACCGCTCGCACAACCCGCGAGCAGAGCCACCGCGACGAAGATCGCGATCCGCATCGGCAAAATATAACCCACGTGTGCGCACCCTGCGTGGTGGGCTTTGCGCCTACATCGACGCAGTCACACGATCCGGCACGCCGTCAGGTGCGGCGCGATGCATCGACGACGGGAGGCTCGCCGGCGAGGCCATGCAGGTACATCGCCTGCGTTCCGTACGCCACGAACCGTCCCTCGTCGTCCCAGAGCTCGGCGTCGGCGATCGCCCAGCCCGACAGCGCGCGACGCAACCGGACGTCGACGAGCAGCCACTCGCGCGTCGTGTCGTCGACGAAGTACGTCGTGAGATCGAGGCTTGGCGCGTAGAACCGATACGGGCCGGGGCCGATCGCGCGATGCAGCGCCGTCGGCATCGTGTCGATCAGCGGCGGCAGCGCGCAGCGATCGAGGCGCCCCGCGGCGTCGCGCTGCGGAACCTTGTAGCGGAGCCAGCGCGCGTAGCGTGCGGGACCCTCGACGAGCCCGTCGGTCCAGTAGAGCTCGCCATGCGCGATCCGGCACTCGAGCTGCTGGTAGAAGCGAAACCGGGTGTGCGGGTTGTTCGAGGCGCCGTCCTCGACGGGCAGCGCGTCGGCGAGCGAGCGCACGTCGGGGAACACTACACCCTTGACGTCAGGCCCCCGCCGATCGCGCAGCAACGTCACCAGCATCTCGATGCCGACGTTCTCGTCATCGGCGGGCGCCTCCGCATGACGGAGCACGACGCGGACCTGGGTCGCCGCGCGCCCGCGCCGGATCACGAACGCATCGGCGACGAGCTTGCCCGAATTGATCGGCGTCGCGAACACCGTCGTCGCGGACACCACGCGCAGCTCGCGATCGCCGACCGCAGCCTCGGCGACGCGCAGCGCGCACGTCATCACGACACCGCCCGATGGCAACAGGTAGTCCCAGCGATCGGAGAGCACGATGTGATAGCGACCCGGCGTCGCGGGGTCGGCGTGCACCGCGGTATCGGCTGCGAGGTCGGCAGACATCACGGGCTGCATACCATCACCGCATCCGCTCGCGGCGCCCGAGCTCGTCCTCGATCCGATCGAGCCGGCGCCACGCATTGCGCACCGCGATCTCGGTGTCCGCGACCTCCGCCTTGAGCCCGGAGAGCTTGTCCTGGAGCCGGCGGAGCACCTGCGTGGCGATCACGCGGTCGGCCTTCAGCTGATCGAGCTGCTTCTCGAACGGGTCGACGCCGAGCACGTTGGTGTCGGCATCCGGCTCGACGATCCCCACCGTATCGCGCCCGACCGCGCGAGCGGCGCGCAGCTCGTCGGCGGCGGGCGTGAGGACGACCTGGTCGGCCGCGTTCTGCACCGCGCGCTGCTGGCCGGGACGCTGCGCGGCCACGCGT
>JACCTC010000034.1 GCA_013812655.1 Deltaproteobacteria bacterium
GGACTGCGCGGCAGGACGAAGAAGCTCGCGGTGCCGACCGCAGCCGCGGCGAGCGTGACGACCAGCGCGTTGCGGCGCCCGACGCGGCGCACGATCCAGGCGTTCGCGAACAGCGCGAGCACCGCCATCCCGGCGAGGGCGAGGTAGGCGATCGCGAGCTGGTTCGCTCCGTTGCTCGACAGGAACAGGGAATCGCGCGCCGTCTCGGCGAGTGTGAAGCCGGCCAGGATCGCGAACAGCGCGCCTCCGGCACGGGCTACCCGGGCATGCTCTCCCCGACGCACGTCGAAGAGCTTTCGGGGCACGGCTGGGACAGTACATTGCACGACGAGCCAGCGCGCTGTGCATCTGCGCACAGCGGGTGGGCGGCTCGGGGCGCTAGCGAGGCCGCGGCGAAGTTGCTACATAGGCATGAATGCTTCGCGTGCTCGTCGCCGAGGACTCTGCCACGGCTCGCCTACTGATCGTCTCGCTCCTGTCCTCGGACGCCGAGCTGACGGTGGTTGGCCAGGCCAAAAACGGCGCGGAAGCCGTGGCGCTGTGCGAGTCGTTGCGGCCTGACGTGGTGACGATGGACATCCAGATGCCCGTGATGGACGGGCTCGAGGCGACGCGGCAGATCGTCAGCCGCTGGGGAACGCCGGTGATCATGGTTTCCAGCCTCGATCCAGCGGACGTCAGCCGATCGATGCTCGCATTCAACGCCGGTGCGCTCGCCGTGCTCGCGAAGCCCTCGGGTCCGGGCACGCCGCGTTTCGAACGGGATTGCCGCGAGCTCATCGCGACGGTCAAGGCGCTCGCGGAGGCGAAGGCCTCGATCGCGGAGGAGCAAGTCACGCCCGCGGGCAGTGGCGCCGAGGTGCAGCCCGCGCCCATCGCAACGAGCCGTCCTGGCGCCGTCGCGATCATCGGGATCGTCGCATCGACGGGCGGTCCGATCGCGCTGCGCATCTTCTTCAAGGAGCTGCCCGCGAAATGCAACACGCCGATCGTGATCGTGCAGCAGATCGCGCCGGGCTTCGCGAGCGCCTTTGCCGAGTGGCTCACGACTGTCAGCCACCGCAAGGTCAAGGTCGCGGTCGATCGGGAGCGCGTGAGCGAAGGCGTGGTGTACGTGGCGCCCGACGATCGGCACCTGACGGTGGTCGGCGGTGCGATCGAGCTCGTCGCCGGTGAGCCACGCGATGGTGCGCGGCCGTCGGGCACGGTCCTGCTTGCCTCGCTCGCGAAGAGCTACGGAGCGCGTGCGGCCGGCGTGCTCCTGAGCGGTAACGGCAGCGACGGCGTGGTCGGCCTGAAAGAGCTCCTCGATGCCGGCGGAACCTCGTACGTGCAGGACGAGGCGAGCTGCACGACGCGCGAGACGTCGCGCGCGGCGCTCGAGGCGGGCGCGGTCGGCATGACGACACCGCTCGCGGAGATCCCCAAACGGCTCGCCAACCTCATCGCTGGCCGCCCCGAGACGCACGTCTGAAGCCGGCCACCGGCAAGCTTCGCATCCTCGTCGCGGAGGACTCGGCGACGGCGCGGATGCTGCTGGTTTCGATCTATGGCAGCGATCCGGAGATCGAGGTCGTCGGCGAGGCGTGCGATGGCGTCGAGGCGGTCGCGATGTGCCGCGCGCTGCGTCCCGATGTCGTGTCCATGGATATCCAGATGCCGAACCTCGATGGTATCGCCGCGACGCGGCAGATCATGGTCGAGCGCGCCACGCCGATCGTGATCGTCTCGAGCCTCGACAGCACCGATATCCGCTTCTCGATGCACGCGCTCAACGCGGGCGCGCTCATGGTGGTGGCGAAGCCGGGTGGGCCGGGCAGCGCGACCTACGAGCTGGATAGCCGCGAACTGCTCTCGACGGTGAAGGCGATGGCGCAGGTCAAGCTCGTGCGCCGCTGGGCATCGATCCCGCCGTACCAGCAACGAGCGCCGACGGAGAGCGCAATAGCCCCGACCGATCGCGCGTCGATGCTCCTGGGGATCGCGGCCTCGACAGGCGGCCCCAACGCGATCCGCAAGGTGCTGGCCGGCCTGCCGCCGGACTTCGACACGCCGATCCTCATCGTGCAGCATATCGCCGCGGGCTTCTCGGAAGGGTTCGCGACCTGGCTGCATGACACGACTTCGCGACCGGTCACGCTCGCGCGCCACGGCGAGCTGGTGGAGCGCGGTGCCTGCTATATCGCGCCGGACGACAGGCATCTCGGAATCGGGGCCGCCGGCAAGCTCTCGCTGTCTGCTGCTGCACCGATCGAGGGCTTTCGGCCATCCGCCAGCTTTCTGTTCAGCTCCCTCGCGGCCTCGAACGGCGCGATGGCGATCGGCGTGATCCTGACGGGCATGGGCTCCGACGGCCTCACCGGGCTGCGCGAGCTGAAGGAGCGCGGCGGCCTGGTCATCGCTCAGGACGAGGCGACGTGCGACGTGTTCGGGATGCCGGGTGCAGCGCTGCGCGCGGGGCTCGCGCCTGCGGGCACGCCGCTCGAGCACATCGCGGACCGCGTGGTGGCGGCGCTCGCGCATCGAAAGCCCCCATGACCGACGAGCTTGATGACGATCAGCGTGCACGGATCATGTCGAGAGTCAGCGAGAAGCTTGCGCGAGTCGCGCACTGACGACCGGTACGATCCACACCGCGTAGCCGGCAGGATCGCGCACGCAGTCGATCATCGCGTCGAAGTACGCGCGCACCTCGGGCTCGCCGAGGCCCATGTGTTGCGAGATGTTCGACGTGTAGCCATCGCGCCACGCGACGAAGATGTTCGCGAACGTCTCGCGCGGCACCCGCAGCGTGTCGACGGGGATGTACTGGTAGCGGATGTCCGCAACGCCGAGCGCTTGCAGGTGATGGAAGATGTTGCGGCCGATGTGGAGATCGCAACCCGTCGCGCGGGCGTACGCACGTGGCGCGTGATGCCAGAACCAGCCGACGTCGAGCGTCGTCGGCGCCGCATGGATCATGTCGTAGTCCTCGGGGATCAGATGCAGCACGCCGCCGGGCTTCGCCACGCGCACGAGCCCTGCGAGCACGAGCTCCGGCGTTGGAATCGCCTGGAGGACGTGCCGGCACACGACGAGATCGAACGAGGCCGCCGGAAACGGCAGCTCGAATGCATCGCCGGTCTGGAACTGCACGCGATCGCTGAAAGCCTCGCAGCGTCTACGCGCGATCTCGAGATGCGATTCGACGATGTCGACCCCGACGATCGTGGCGCGCGGAAACATCGTCGCGAGCCTCTCCGAGATCTCGCCCGTTCCACATCCAACATCGAGGATCCGCGCATCCGCGGGGAGCTCGTAGGCGGAGAAGAGGGGCGCTTCCTGCGGCCAGATCGCTTCGGCCTGCGAGGCCAGGTTGCGCACCATCGACTCGTCGGCCATCTCGCGAGCCTGTGGGTTCCGCTCCATCGGCGCACTCTACGCGAACGCGAAGCCAGAGCTGCGGAGCGCGTTCGCGCGGGATGGCAACGAAATGCCAGCTGCCATGGCCAGTGGTCTGGTCAGTGATCGCGCGTCTAGATAGCTGACATTGCTAGGGGCTTCGCCGGCCCTGCCGTTGCAATTGACGCATCGCATGAAGCCGACCCTGCTGTGCGCGCTACTCGCGACCTCGCTGCTACCGGCCTGCGCAACCGACGAAGCCGCCCCGGACGAGCTGGCGGGCGAGTCGGACGCCGACGGCGAGTCCGGTAAAGGCGATACCGCGGATGCGTTCACCTACTTCGAGGTGACCCCCGACACGCGCGCGTGCAGCCTCGACGCCGACTGCGGCGGCTTCTTCGTCTCGCGTGCCAACCGCGCGAAGACCGTATGCACCGACGGCTCCTCCGCCGCGCGCTGCTACGTCCGCTCCCTCGACTGGTCGCGCACCCGGCTGCCCGACACGCTCGCGTTCGAGGCCAAGCTGCGCGAAGGCGTGGCCTTCTTGCTGCGCGGCGACCTCGCGCTCGACACCGGCTTCCGCGCGGCCGCAAAGATCGAGTCCGACGTCGCGACCCTGATCGCACCTGCCCAGCCGATGCTCGCCGTCGGCGGCGGCCCGGACTGCCTCTATGCCCAGCTCACGGTCACCAACGTCACCGCCACCAGCGCTTCGATCACGGTGACGCCGTCGTCTGTGCTGAGCGCCCGCTTCGATGGCGTGACGATCACCGCAACTTCGAAGCACGCCGTCGCGTGTGTCGATGGCACCGCGCCGGTCGTGATCAAGCTCGCGCGCGTCGATCTGACGGGCGCCATCGCAACCGGACAGCTCGGGACCCCGACGGTCCAGGTCTCCGGCCTGACCATGGACGCGTCGCAGATGCCAGGCGCCGTCCTCGACATGCTCGCCCTCGACAGGACGGCGGGCGACATCGTCGCGAAGACCACGGCCCTCGCCGTCAGCGCCGTCTCGAACGTGGCGCCGGGCGGAAACCTGTCGGTGTCCGAGCTCTGGGTCCCCGGCAGCGAGACCGGTGTTGTCGACGGCGTGTTCGTCCTCGCAAAGGACAACGGCGTCCGTTGCATCACCACGCCATGCCCGTCGATCGGCGAGACGCGCCTCAATGCAAACCGCGCAGCAACGATCGATACGATCGACTTCGCCGCCTCCGGCGCGGACGACGCGACCATCGAAGCCGCATCGCAAGACATCGCCGCCGGCCCCGGCGTCATCGTCGTCGGCGATCGCTATTACACGAACAGCGGCCGCGGCAAGGGCCGCCGGGCCGCGCAGTTCTGGACGCAGGCGCGCTAGTCGCCGCGCGCCGGCGACAACGACGCTCAGTCCGCTGGCATGCCAACCTTGGCGCGCCACGCGCGCAGCTCCGCGAGCAGCTTGGCGCTCGGCGCGCCACTCGCGAGGAGCGCACTCTCCGCCTCGACAGCGGTCGCGCGCGCCGCATCCCGATCACGCATCGCCCACTGCGCACGCGCGAGGACCCATCGCGCGGCCCCGCGATCTTTCGGGCTCGCGTCGAGCTCCTGCAGCCGCATGAGGAGTGGCTGCAGCAGGTCACGTGCCCGCTCGGGTCGTCCGAGCTCCAGCTCGCACTCGGCGTGATTCACCCGTGCCCCGAGCTGGAACGTCTCCGGTAGCGCCGGTTCGTTGGCCACCGCCCCACAGATCGCACGCGCCTTGCCAAAGCGGCGCTGATGCACGAGCAGCGAGCAGTGCTGCAACGCTACCAACTTCTCGCCGGTATCGAGCTTGGCGCGCCGGGCTGTGTCGAGAGCGGCAGCAAGCTCTCGATGCGCAGCGGCAAATTTGCGTTGCGTGCCGTAGACAGCGGCGAGCCCGATGTGAGCGACGACGCGCACGTTCGGCTTTGCCAGCGGCAGGGCTCGACGCAAATAGTCGATCGCCTCGCCACCCTGCCCTGCGTCGATGAGCAAGGTTCCCACCGCGAGCAGCGCCTCGCCTTCAATGGCCGGCGAGCTGCCCTCTCCGCGCGCAATGGCAAGTGCGCGGTCGATGGCGATCCGTGCGCTGGCAATGTTGCCCGACCCCATCGCCACCGTACCGAGCTGGATCAGAAGCGCGACCCGATCAGCGGGATCGCCGCCAGGGCTGTCGAGGCTTGCGAGCGCGCGGTCCAGCGTGGCGCCGGCCTCGCGACGCTGCCCCGTGAGGTACTGCAGCTTGCTGAGCGTGACGAGCCGCGGAGCCACTCGCGCGTGCGTCGTTCCGAGCGTTCGCTCGAGCGCCGCGATCTCCGTCGTCATCTCGGCGACCGCGCGTTCGTGCTCGCCGCTGTCGACGAGGTGATCCGCGATCGTCGCGGTCACCGTAGCTACGGTCAGGCTCGTGGCGCCGGTCGTCTGGACGAAGATCGCGCGAGCTCGCTCGAGCTTGGCCAGCGCGGCAGCCGTCGTGTCCAGGTCCGCGGCCGCAGTGAGTGTACGAGCCAGCTCGTCGCGGTAGATCGGGCCCGCGTCCTCGAAGAACTCGACCGCTGCGGCGCAGTGCGTAGCCGCCAGCTTGCGATCGTGATCACTCTCGAGCCTGCACAGCCGCGCGCGCAGCCGGGCGACCTGAGGGTGACCGTCGCCGTGGAGTCGCCGCGTGGTCGCCAGCGCGGCCAGGTACGTCGTGCGCGCGGCGTCATCCTCGCTGCGGGTGAAGGCAAGGTTGCCATGCAGCGTGTCGATGTCGACGACCTGGATGCTCTCGGCGCCGTACAGCGACTCGGCAAGCACGCGCGCTGCATCGAGCTCGCGACGGGCGTCGTCGAAAGCCTCCCGGGTGGTGTGCAGCTGTCCGACGCTGCGGTGCCAGGCGAGTCGTAGCCGCTCTGGCTCGCCGGCCGCCGCGATCGCGCTCTTGGCGTCGGCCGCCGCCGCCAGAGCCGCCTCGAAATCTCCAGCGCGCGACAGGATCGCGATCGCCAGCGTCCGTGACTCGGCAATGAGTAGCGGCGAGCGAGCCTCGTTCGCCAGGAGCTGCGCGCGCTCGAGCGTGATGCGCGCGTCGGTCGTCAGGCCGAGAGACAGCTCCGCGGAGGCGACTGCGAGCTGCGCCTCGGCAGCAAACTCGCGGTGACTCATGACGGACGCCTCGGTGGCGACGGCGCGCAGCTCGGCAAGTCCACGCTCCATCAGCCCCACCCCGAGTCGTGCCGTGGCAGTCGCCATGCGGCTGCGCAGGCCATCGATGAGCGCGAGCTGCTCGCGTGGCACCGATGTGGCGAGCGCGCCGGCAGCGCCGGCGACCGCACATTCCCTCGGCGGTGGCAGCGCGAACACGGCGCTCAGCGATGCCTTCACCACGGCGGGCGCTGGCTGATCGCCCCACACGCCGACGAGCGCCTCGACGCCGCGGAGCCGGGCATCGAGGCAGAGCAGCCGTTCGTCGACGACCGCCGCTGGCAACGAGCCGCGCGCCTGGCACGTCTCGCGACTGAGCACTCTCCACTGGCTCGCGTAGCGATCGAGCGCGTCGGCTGCCTTCACGGCGGTCGTGTCACCATCAACGCTGGCAAACGCGCGCGCGACCTGAGCCCGCACGTCGGCGTTCCAGTGCTGATCGATGCGCCGAGCCCCGCGCTCGCACGGATCGGCGCCATCCCGCCCACCGAGCGAGAGAACGACCGCCACCGCGCCGATCGCGACCGCCGCACCGCCACCGATCGCGACGATGCGCCGACGACGAGAAGCTCCCCGCGCGAGTGCATCGGCGATCACCGCCATGCTCGGGTGACGCGCGTCAGGGTCGGTGGCGAGGCCGCGCAGCACGAGCGTGCGCAGCCAGCGCGGTGCCGCACGCTCCGGTGGCTTTTGCACCTGGCCCTCGGTCACGGCGACGCCGATCGCCGCCAGTGTCCCTCCCGCAAACGGGCGCGTGCGGTAGAGCGCCTCGTAGAGCGCGACCATCAAGTTGAACTGATCGCTGCGCGCATCGCCTGGCCGGCCGAGATGCTGCTCCGGCGACATGTACGCTGGCGTGCCCATGATCGCGCCGGTCGCGGTCAGGCACGCATCGGAGCCGAGCCCACCCGACGAAGCGGTGACGCCCTCGTCGGTGCGATCGGCCGCGCGTGCGAGACCGAAGTCCATCACCCGCACGCGACCGTCGTCGCCGACCATGATGTTGTCCGGCTTGACGTCACGGTGAAGCAGGTTGACGGCGTGTGCTGCGGCCAAGCCGCGCGCAGCCTGCTCGAACACGCCACACACCTCGCGCCAGTTGCGGGACGCGCGCTCGAGCCAGTCGCGCAGCGTCACGCCGCGGACGTACTCCATCGCGAGAAACGGCAGTCCGCCGTGCGTACCGACGTCGTGGATCGCGACCACGTTGGGGTGAGCGAGGCGAGCGAGGGCGCGGGCCTCTCGGACCAGCCGTGCGGTATACGCGCCATCGCCATCGCTGGCGGCGTCACGCAGAAGCTTGATGGCCAGGATGCGATCGAGCTCGGGGTCGTGGGCCTCGTACACCCTGCCCATGCCGCCGGCGCCAAGCTCGCGCACGATGCGGTAGCGCCCGACCTGGTCTCCCGGATGAAGCGAATCCTCGTCGCGCAGGTTCGGTGGCGTGGCGGGTCCGCGCGGATCGGTAGGCGCGAGGCCGGTCGGTGCGAGCTCGGCGGACGGACGCGCCGCTCGCATCAACACGGCGACGAGATCGCGACATTCGTCGCACTCGTCGATGTGCGCGTGACCGCGCGCCCGATCCGGAGGCGACGCCAGGCCGTCGACGAGGGCCGTCGCCTCGTCCTCGTCCAGGCACAAGGCACGGAGGACCGCCACGGCCCGGATGGTATAGCCTCGTGGCGTGAGCGCGAAGGCGGATCTGCTCATCCGATTTGCCGCCGCCCTCACCGCCGAGGCACAGCAGGCTGCCGAACGCACGGTAGACCTCGACGAGCAGATCATCGGAGTTCTGGCTCGAGCCCACGCTGCCTGGCCCGACGCATGGGTCACGGACGAAGACTTCACCGCTCACATCGCGGAGCGCGCGAGCGTGGACGACGTCGGCGGCGTGCGCATCGAGTCACTACACGCTGCCTCGCTGTACCTGGCGCTCGCTTGCGCGCAGGGCGTCCCCGATGCGATCGCCGCGTTCGAAGCGGCGCACGGCGCCCAGATCGACGCAGCGCTACGTGCGATGCGAGTCGACGAGGGGCTCGCGCAAGACGCCGGTAACGAGCTGCGCGCACGGCTGTTCCTCGTCGCGGATGGGGCGCGCAGCAAGCTGCTAGGCTACTCGGGTCGCGGCGATCTGGGTGCCTGGCTACGAACGGCTGCCACGCGCGTCGCGCTCGACATGATGCGCGGACGGCGCGAGATCCCCGTCGGACAGGGCGTCCTCGACGAGGCGATACCGTCGGCGGATCCGGCACTCGAGCAGCTCAAGGCGCAATACCGTGACGAGTTCCGCCGCGCATTCGCCGCCGCCGCCGCGGCGCTGTCGGCGCGTGAACGCACGCTGCTTCGTTATCGGTACCTCGACGAGCTCAATATCGACGAGATCGCCAAGCTCTACGGCTCTCACCGCGCGACCGTAGCGCGCTGGCTGGTGTCGATCCGAGACAGCTTGTTCGAGGGCACCCGCAACGAGCTCGTCGGCGCCCTCGGCGTGGGCACGGTCGAGGTCGATAGCATTCTGCGGCTGATCGACAGCCAGCTCGACGCGAGCATGGGCGCGTTCGTGCGTGCACGAGAACAAAAAAAACGTCGCTAACGTGCGACAGCAACGAAGGTTTTACTCTCCGGGCAAAACGACCCGTGCGACCAAACGCACGGTTCTTCGTCTTGGTGCATGACACGCTTCAGCCCTTCGTCCTCGTCGTCCTCGTCGTCCTCGTCCTCCTCCAGTCTCTCGCTCCTGTCAGCCTGTTTGCTCGGGCTCGCGCTCGCGCTCGCCGGTGCCGGTTGCTCGACCGACGCTGACCCCGAGCTCGACATCGGCCCGGACGCGGGCGAGCCCGAGCCCGAGCCCGAGCCCGAGCCCGAGCCCGAGCCAGAGCCGCAGGTACAGCCGTCCAACGCCGACGCGATTGGTGGCCTCGAAGCGACGGGCCTCGTCATCGCGCCCCCGGCCGGGACCTTCGACACCTCGCTGCAATGCACCACGAGCTCCGCGCTGGGACGTTGCACGCCGGTCTCGGTTCCGGGTGCCGTCGATCTCTGTGTGTGCCGCATGGACGAGCTCACAATTGGAAATGTGGAGGTGACTGGCAGCCGCGGCCTCGTGCTGCTCGCGTACAAGCGCGTCGTCGTCACCGGCCACCTGTCGGTGTCGGCGCGCGGTGCAGATGACGGACCTGGCGCATATCTCCACTATGTCGAGCCGCACGCGACGAACCGCGGCGGCGCGGCGGGCGGCAGCTTCGGTAGCCGCGGCGGCAACGCGAGCAGCAACCCCGCTGGCACCGAGGCGCTCGTGCCGCTCGTCGGCGGCAGCCAGGGTCAGGCAACGTGCACCGCGCGCGGCGGCGGCGCTGGCGGCGCATTGCAGATCACCGCCGGTGAAGAGCTCTTCGTCACCGGCGTCATCAGTGCCGCGGGTTCGGGCGGCCGGGGCGGATCCAGCACCTGCCTCGGCGGAGCCGGCGGCGGCAGCGGCGGAGCCGTGTTGCTCGAGGCCCCCAAGGTCCAGGTCGTCGGAGTCGTCGCGGCCAATGGCGGCGGTGGCGGTGGCGGCGGTAGCACCCGCTCGGGTGCCGGTTACAACGGCGCGCCGGGTCGGCTCTCCGCCCTGCCCGCCCAGGGTGGCGAGGGCAAGGACGGCGACGGCTGCCTGGCTGGAGGCTACACCGCGGGCGGCGACGGCGGCTCGGGCTCGAGCGCGACCGGCGCCGCGACAAATGGCCATGCCGGCGACTCCGAATCAGGCTGCTTCGGGAGCACGATCTATCTCGGTGACGGTGGCGGAGGCGGCGGCGCAGGTCGCATCCGGGTCAACACCACGTCGGGATGCCAGTGCGGCGGAACGTTCTCGCCGGCGACGAGCATGGGCGACCTCGTGGTTCGATAGATCACGCGCGCAAAGCTCGTCCTTGCCGTCAACGTAACCGCGTCTTCAGTCGAGCTCGAACACGTAGAGGCGCTCTTCGGTGTCGCTCACGACGTACAGAGTCTTGCCGTCAAACGCGAGGCCCTCGGGCTCTTCGATCGGTAGGTCCCACGTCGTGATCTTGTCGAAGTCGGCGTCGAGCCGCCACAGCTTGTGCTCGACCGCAGACAGCGCGTAGAGGTGATTGTCGTTCGGGTTCCACGTGATGGCCGAGAGGTCATCGGCAAAGTCGAGCTTCTTGCGATCCTTCTCGTCACCGTCGTTGTCGAGGATGATGATCGTCGCGGGGCTTTTCTCCTTGGCGACGAGCATGTCGCCATCCTTGTCGAACGCGAGTCCCTCGATCCCCGAGTTGCCGTCCGTCGTATCGATGTCGAATGACTCCTGGCGTTCGCCGTCCGTATTCAGGCGCCAGACCTTCGCCTTGCTCTCGTCGCCGATATAGAAGCGGTCATCGCTGTCGACCGCGAGCGCCTCGAGGTCGGTGCCCTCTACATCGATCACGGATTGAACGTCGCCGTCGTTATCGAGCTCGTAGATCTTGGAGTGGCGGTCGCTCACCGCGTAGAGCTTGCCCTTGCGAAACGCGAGATCGGACGGCTCGTCGATATCGGTGCGGCGGTCGTCCTCGAGCTTGAGGTGGGTCGCCATCCCGTCGGCCTTCTCGTTGACCTCGCTCGGGGCGATCTCGAGAGGCGCGGTTGACGTGCAGCCCACCAAGGCAACAAGCAGGGTCCATCGCAGGGTTGCCACGGGGCATCAGGCAGCAACGTTCGCGCCAGCGAATTTATCGAATCGTTTCGCGACCGACGGCGACTCGATCCGCCACCTGGTAGCGAATTGCAGACAGGTAAGGGCAGTTCGACAAGCCATGCAAACAGTCGTCATCAACCAACAACGTCGCCAGGTTACGGCACGGTCTCGACGAGCTCGACGCGGTCGACTTCGTAGGTTGACTAACCGAGCGCGACGTCCTCGAGGATCACGCCCTCGAGCAGGCTCGTGAGCTCGCGATACCAGCGCGTCGTCATCGCGGTGCGGCCCGGCAGCGCGTGCGTGCCCCAGACGATCGCGAGGATCGCGCGCGTGCCGTCGTGGGTCTTCGTGCGCTGCGCGTCCTTGACCGGCGTGCCCGTCGGGCCCTCGCCATCGCAGAGACACAGCAGGCCGCTCGCATCGATCAGCTGGCCGGATGGATTGAACACGTACGAGGTCCCGGCCGGCGCGATCTGGATCGCGAGCTCACCGGTCACACGGTCGAGATCGACGAGCGAGATCGGCAGGCCGGCGTGCAGCGACACCACGTTGCAGGTGTCGACGAGCGCGTTGATCTGCGGGAACCGGCCCTCGGTCACCGCGCCGATCAGGTACTCCGATGCCGGCTTGCTGCGTCCCGACGGCTTGAACCCGCCGGCGCGCAGCAGGTCACGAACCGCCTGCTTGACCTCGTCGGAGGGCGCCAGCGGGGCGGACGCGCCGGGCCGGGCGAGCGCGGGGATCGCGTCGGGTGTGGCGATCTCGGCGAGCGGCCGGGGCAGCCGCGCGACAAACGCGCCCGGTTCGAGGAGCTGGTGGGGTACGACACGGATAGGGAACGGCATACCTACAGCGAGATGTAGCCTGTTCTGCGGCCTCGTCGGGATCGTTGCGTTACACTCGATCGGTGTCTGCACCGGGGGAGCCCGGCTCGCGCCCGTCCAGGCTGGGTCGGTACGAGCTCATCACCCAGATCGGCCAAGGTGGTATGGCCGAGGTGCAGCTCGCGTTGCAGCGCGGCCCGGCCGGCTTCGAGAAGCTGGTGGTCGTCAAGCTCGTGCACGCGAACCTCGCGACGCAGAAGGACTTCGTCGAGATGCTGCTCGACGAGGCGCGGGTCGCGGCGCTCGTCAAGCACCCGAACGTCGTCGACATCTACGACCTCGGCCAGGCCGACGGCCGCTACTTCATCGCGATGGAGTACCTCGAGGGGGAGCCGTTGCTCGCCGTGCTGCGCGCCGGCCGCGAGGGCAAGCGGCTCGACGTGCTGTCGACCGCGCGGCTGGTCTCGGACACCGCGGAGGGCCTCGATGCCGCGCACGAGCTGCGGTCGATGGCGGGCGAACCGCTCGAGCTGGTCCACCACGATGTCTCGCTCGGCAACATCGTCGTGCTCTACAACGGGCAGGTGAAGCTCGTCGATTTCGGCGTCGCCAAGGCGACCCAGTCGGTGGCGTCGCGCGCCCGCGTGCAGGGCAAGTTCAGCTACATGGCTCCCGAGAAGCTGCGTGGTGACGCCGGCGATCGCCGAAGCGATATCTGGTCGCTTGGCTGCGTGCTGTGGGAGGCGCTGACGCTCAAGCGGCTGTTCAAGGGCGGCAACGACGGCGACACGATGAAGCAGGTGCTCGAGGCGCAGATCCCGTTGCCGTCGCGGACGACCCGCGAGGTCCTGCCCGACTTCGACCCGATCGTGATGAAGGCGCTCGCGCGCGATGTCGACAGGCGCTACGCGACCGCGAAGGAGATGGCCTCGGATCTCGAGGAGGTGCTGCGCAAGCAGGGCTACGGCGGCAAGAACGACGCGATCGCGAAGTACATGCAGCTCACGTTCAGCGAGCACATCACGGCCCGCAAGAAGCTCCTGCAGGAGGTCTCGAGCAAGGGTCGCGCGAGCGCCGACGTCCTCGAGGCCGCGTTCGCCGAGCCCGAGGTCGCGAGCGGCTCCCCGCGCCTGAGCGGCGATTTCTCGGTGCGGTTCCGCAGCCCATCGCAGGAGCTCCAGGCGCAGGGCCCGTCGTCGGAGCGCCGCAGCGGCACGACGAGCCCGCCGCGTTCGAAGCCGCTATCGATCCCGCCCCCGCTCGACCTCGACGTCAACACGACCGTCGTCCAGGGCGTCCGGGTTCCAGACAGCCGTCGTCGTGGCTGGTACGCAGGCGGGGCGGTCGGCGTGGTACTGCTGGTCGTCGTGATCGTGCTCGCCACCCGCAGCAGCGGCAAGGAACAGCCGGCCATGCCACCGGTCGCCGCTGATGCGAGCATGCTCGCCGCGACCGATGCCGGCATCGAGCCGATGCCGATCGCGATGGCCGACGCGGCCGAGGCGGTCGGCGATGCCGGCGACGAGATCACGATGGAGCCCGACGAGCTGGGGTCCGGATCCGGATCGCAGCGGGTGATCAAGCGGCCGGCCGCGAACGCCGCCGCGCTCGCGAAGGAAGGCATCCAGGCGTTCGTGCGCGGCGACACCAAGGTCGCGCTGCAGTCGTTCAACCGCGCGAAGGCAGCGAACCCGAGCTACGCCCCGACCTGGCGCGGGCTTGGTATGGTCCACGAGAAGCTCGGCAATCGCGGCGCCGCGAAGGCCGCGTTCCAGCGCTATCTGATCCTCGCCCCCAGCGCCGGTGATGCCGCGCAGATCCGAGCCCGGCTCGCCAACCTATGATCCGCAAGCTCGTCGCCCTGGCGGTTGTCTACGGGATGCTCGTCTCGAGCGCGATAGCGGTCGCTGCGCCGCGCAAGGTGCTCGTGCTGCCGCTCGATGGCAACGCGGCACCGGCGACGCGCACGAAGCTGTCCGCGTCGCTGCAGAAGATGGCGCGCGTGATCGACGGCCAGGTCCAGGCCGGCGACGCGACGTTCATCGACACCGCCACCGCCATCGGTTGCGATCCGACCAAGCCCGCGTGCGTCGAGAACGTGCGTGCCACGCTCGGCGTCGACGAGCTGGTGTACGGCACTGCCGATGACGATGCCGGCGCGATCACGCTCGTCGTCAAGCGCTACGCAAAGCGCAAGCAGCCGCGCGAGATGACGGCGCGGCTGCGCGCGACCGATCCCCCTGCGACCGTCGAGGCCGAGCTGCTTCCGATGTTCGGGAGCCAGCCGCTGCACGACGACTCCACCGACCCCACCGACCCGGCCGACCCTGCTGATCCGACAGGCCCTCTGGATCCCAGCGATCCGGCCAACCCGACCGATCCGGTGACCGATCCCAAGGATCCGGGTCCGCCGAAGCCGCGGGTCTCGCGGCGCGAGCGCAACATCGCGATCGGGATCACGGCCGGCGGCGGCGTGCTGTTCATCCTCGGGCTCACGCTGTGGTCGCAGAAGTCCGGCCTCCAGGACGATATCAACAACCACCCGCGCGACAGCATCGAGGACTTCCGGGATCTCGAGGAGCTCGAGGACAAGGCGAGCTCGCGCGGCTGGGCCGGCAACATCTTCGTGGTCGTCGGGCTCGCCGTCGGTGCATACGGCGGCTGGCGGCTCTACCGCGATCACAAGGCGCATCAGAGCGTGACGATCACGCCGACCCCGATCGAGGGTGGCGCCGGCGTCACGCTGACCTGGATCGGAGCTGGCTGGTGAAGCAGATCGCGCTCGCCATCTGTGCAGCGGTGGTGCTGGTTGCGGGCATGACGAGCTGCCTCGTCGATCGCGTCACCAGTGACTTCGCCTGCGCCGACCAATCCGATTGCGACGCCGATCGCGTGTGCCAGGAAGGCTACTGCATCAAGCCGACCTGCCCTTCAACCTGCCCCGAGTGCAGCTTCGCGACGATGAGCTGCCCGATCGTCTGCAACAACCCGAACAAGTGCGGCGACAACGTCGTGTGCCCCGAGGGCTTCAATTGCGTGATCACGTGCTCGGCCAGTGGCGCGTGCGACGCGATCAACTGCACCGAAGCCGCGTCGTGCGACATCGCGTGCTCGACCAGTAACGCGTGCGGCGACATCCAGTGCGGCGATGGCGCGTGCAACGTGGAGTGCACCGCAACGAACGCCTGCGCGGACGTGGCGTGCGGCGACTCGTGCAAGTGCGACGTCAGCTGCCCGGCCGGCAACTGTGACGCGAACAGCTGTCCGATGGCGGATACCTGCACGGCCGACGGCACCACCGACACGACCTGCAGGTCGAACCGCGCCGGCTGCAATAGCTGCATATAGCCTTCACCACCTGCCTTCGACCGGGTGCAGTTGCGACCCCGGCCCGCAAAGAGTACGAATACCGGCGGATGAGCGAAAAGTTCCCGATGACCCCGTCCGGCTTCGCAGCGATGAAGACGCTGCTGAAGCGACTCAAGGACGTCGATCGCCCGAGGAATTCCAAGGCCATCGAGATTGCACGCGGCCACGGTGACCTCAAGGAGAACGCCGATTACAGCGCCGCGAAGGAAGAACAGGGCCTGATCGAGGCCAAGATCCGCGAGCTCGAAGCAAAAACGGCGATGGCGGAGGTTATCGATCCAACCAAATTGTCGGGTTCGCGAGTCAGATTCGGAGCGACCGTGAGCCTCGAAGACACCGACACTGGCGAGAAGACCACCTACTGCATCGTGGGCGAGCACGAGGCCGACATCAAGAAGGGTCGGATCTCGATCGGCGCCCCAGTGGCCCGCGCCCTGATTGGCAAGGAGGTCGGCGACACCGTTCCGCTGCCGAGCGCGAAGGGCAAGCGCGAGGTCGAGATCACCGGGGTCGAGTGGCTCGAGGTTCCTCCGCTCGACGAGGTAGAGGCATGAAGAGACTGATTCGCGGCGTCGTGCTGTCGATCCTGGTGATCGCACCGATCGTGTTCGTCGCCTGCAAGCAGGAGGAAGGCGAGCGCTGCCAGGTCGACGACGACTGTGACGAGCCGCTCGTCTGCGCACAGGCCACGCTGACCTGCGCCGACAACGATACGAGCAGCGCGCTCGATGCGATGCCGCCCCTCGATGCGCCCGACGCGCCGCTGGCGCCCGATGCGCCGCCCGATGCGCCGCCCGATGCGCGGATCGACGCGATGCCCGACAGCTTGCCGCTCTAGCGCGCCGACATCGGCCGCACGCAGCGAAAGCCGACGTGCGAGAAGCGGCGGCTGGCGTCGTACATGCTCGTCGAGAGCGCCGGGTTGTTGAACGGGTCGCGCAGGTTCGATTTCGCGACCCACGCCGGCTGGCGCCACGAGCCGCCGCGCACGATACGCGTCGAGGTCGACGACGACGGCTCGCGGATCGGGTTGATCGACGGCAGCCCGGCGTAGCCTCGGATCGTCTCGGTGAACACGTACGCATCGGCGGTCCACTCGGCGACGTTGCCGGCCTGGTCGCGTGTCCCGAACGGGCTCTCGCCCCAGACGTACGAGCCCGGTGGTGCGAGCTGCGCGTGACCGTCGCTGACGTCGGGATCGCCGAAGAACTGCACCGGGATCGGTGATGGCGTGCGCTCGATCGAGCGCATCGTGTGGTGACGGTCCTGGCCGTGGTTGAAGTCCTTCGGTTGCTCGAGTGCACCCCACGGCCAGGTCGCCGACGGATCGTCACCGCGCGCGGCACGCTCCCACTCGGCCTCGGTCGGCAGCCGGCCGCCGCGCCAGCGACAGAACGTTTGCGCCTCGTACCAGGTGACGTTGACCATCGGCCACTCGTCGCGGATGTAGCGCTCGTCACCAGCGACGAGCGGATCGAGCTCGCACGCGCCAGCCGCGACGCACGAGCGGTACTCGGTGACCCCGACCTCGAGCCGATCGATCATGTACGCGTCGAGGTAGACCTCGCGGGGCTCCATCTTCGCGAGGTCCTCGAGGTAGAAGTCGCAGAACTTCAGGTTCGAGTTGATCGAGAGCGGCATGCCGGGAAACGTGCTGCCGCACTGGGTGTAGGCCGCCGCCGCGGTGTCGGGATCGACGCCCATCAGAAACCGGCCAGCGGGCACGCGCACCTGGCTCGGGCGTGGGGCCTCGACGCGCACGACGCGGCCGGCAACCGCTGCCTCGTCGCCGGCATGTGCGGCCACCGACCCCGCGATCGCGATCGCGATCGAGCCGATGACCGAGCCAAGCACGAGTGGGCGAACGAGTCGGCGCGCGATGCGCATGCAGCAATGGTGGCTCACGGTCAGCGGGCCAGCAACCAGGCGAGGGCGATCCGTACCCGCTCGGTGCCATGTGGTGCCGCGGCGGCGAGCTGGACGAGGAACGTCGTCGTGATCGACGCCCGCCCGCGCCGGCTGGCATGCCGCACGAGCGCCGCGATCGCGATCGTGGGCTCGTCGTCGCCGGCGAGGCGCAGCAGGGCGTCGTCGTCGGTCAGCGCCGGCAGCGCGGCTTCACGGACCTGTGGCGCTGGGTCGTCGACGGCCGCGATCGCGAGGTCGCCGGCACGGTC
>JACCTC010000036.1 GCA_013812655.1 Deltaproteobacteria bacterium
GGGATCGCGACCGCGTGCACGCGTTCGCCCTCGCGCACGAGCGCGCCGATCGCGACCAGCACGTCGATGAGCGCGCGCAGCCGATGCGTGCCCCGCGCGAGGTCGATCGCGGCAGCCAGGTCGCCGATCGTCCGCGGAGCGGCCTGTGGTGCGAGCAGCGCCTCGAACACGCCGAGGTCGCACGCCGCCGCTATCGCCGCATCGCGCAGGAACCCACCACCGGTGGCGAGGGCGACGCCGAAGACGTCCACGTCGTCGGGCCAGTCAGTTGAGATAGATCTTGTCGCCGACCACGCGAACCTCGCCCCCGGCGTCGACCTTGACGTCGCGTTCGCCGCTGACGTGGACCTCACCGCCGGCGAGCTCGAGCTGCTCGGTCGCCTTGATGTCGACGCGCTTGGACTCGATCTCGACGGACTCGCTGGCCTTCAGCGACAGCCGGACGCTCTCCATCTGGAGCACCGGCCCTTGCTCGGTCAGCCGGATCCGCAGCTCGAGCATGCCGGACTCGTTCCGGATCTCGACGAGCTGGTCGGTTCCGGACTCGCTGACGATCAGCTTGCGTCCATCGCGCAGATAGACCTCGCGCTCGTCGAGGCCGGTCTCCTCGGCTCCGGTCTCGTGGAGCTTTTCCTTCCGAGATCCCGACATGGATCGAGGCTATCACATGGTACGTGATCGGCTGTGATCAGCCTCGGTGGGCTATGAGCGCGGATCTGCTGGTCTGTCCAGGCTGTCGCACGTACACGCACGATGCGCATGGCGAGTTGCGGATCGACGTCCGCTCGCTCGAGCTGCAGGGCGAGCTGCTCGGCTGCGCGTGTGGCCGCCGCTATCCGGTGATCGACGGCGTGCCGATCGTGCTCGCCGATCCGGACAGCTTCTTCCGCGCCGAGCTCGCGACGCTCGTCGAGCGAGATCTCCCGGTGGAGGTCGCCGCGCTGCTCGCCGCCAGTGGGCCCGACGACGCGCCGTACCCGCGGCTCCTCGAGCACCTCTCGATCTACCTCGACGCGCTGTGGGGCGACCGCGCCGAACCGCGCCCTGATGGCCCGGGCGTCGGGTTCGCGGCGGCCGCGGTCGTCGAGCGGATCCGCGAGCGCGCGCGTGATCGCGTCGGTGTCGCCGTCGAGCTGGGCTGCAGCACCGGCCGGATCGTCGCCGAGCTCGCGGCCGGCGCCGATCGCGTCATCGGCGTCGATCTTCACTTCGGATCGCTCCGCCGCGCCCGCCGCCTGCTCGCCGGCGAGACCGTGACGTACGCGCGCCGCGTCGCGGGCCGGCATTACACCGCCGCGACCGTCGCCGGCGAACGCGTCGTGAATGCCGAGGTCGTCTGCGGCGATGCCCTCGATCCGCCACTCGTCCCGGGTGCATTCGACCGGGTCGTCGCGCTCAACGTGCTCGACTCGGTGCGCGACCCGCGGCAGCTCCTCGCCGTGGTCGACGGGCTGTGCCGGTCGGGTGGCGAGGTCATCCTGTCCTCACCCTATGCCTGGCAAAGCGGGGTGATGGACGAGGCCGCACGGCTGGGCGGCGCCGATCCCGCGGGCGAGGTTCGCCGGATCCTGCGCGAGGGCGACGGACTGGGCGCCCGGTACCACATCGAGGACGAGGCCGAGCTGCCATGGACCCTGCGCCGCGACGCCCGGAGCGCCGTAGCCTATTGCATCCATTACGTTCGCGCCCGCAAGACCAGGTAGACGAGGATCGCGGCGCCGGGGCCGAGCTGGAGGGCCGGGATTCACTCTCGGACCCGGGGAACACCGCGCCGGCAACTTCCGTATATTGTTAAAGCCGATGCCCGCTCCGCAAGCGTCCATGATGCAGCAGTTTGCGCGGCTGAAGTTCGCGTCGTTTGGGCTCAAGGTCCCGGTGAACTGGCAACCGCCGCAGGGTGACGACGCCAAGCACTACGGCGACGCGTTCAAGCCCGAGGAGAAGCAGACGGTACCCGGCATGGGCGTACCGCTGCTGTTCATGGCCGCGTCGACGAACAAGTACCACACCGACTCGCAGAAGATGCACATCGGCAAGATCGGCGGCTTCATCGACGGCATGTGCTCGGCGATCTGCTCGGCGTGGGGGCAGTGGCAGTCGATGGCATCGATGACCGGCGTGCTCGTCAATGCGGTGACCGCATCGATGGGCCAGATCGTCGGTCCGCCGCTGATGCCGCTCATCCTCGCGTCCGCGCCGAAGTCGTCGCCGATGGAGCTCAAGTACTCCAACGTGATCGCGACGGTGATCAGCAACGGCTGGATGCAGTTCACGGCGACGGTGAAGATTCCCGGGCTGCCGATGTTTCCCGCGTTTGCCGCGTTCCCCGGACCGCTGGCCCCACCAATACCGAACGTCCCGGTGCCGTTCGCCGCGCTCACCCAGGTGCCCGTCTCGATCAGCACGAACATGCTCAAGATGCAGATGATCGGGCAACTCGGTGATCCGGCCGCGCCGTTCCACAAGGAGCTCTTCGAGGCGATCTCGAACGCATTCGAGCAGTGCTACAACCTGTGGAAGGCCTCGACGATGGTCACCAACATTCTCGGGACCGGGCCGATCCCCACGTTCGCACCGCCCTACGTGCCGGTCGGTCCCGTCGTCGGCGGCATGGGGAACATGCTGCCCGGCGGCTTCGTCTGATTCGTCGTCTATCTCGTCGTCTATCTCGTCGTCTATCTCGTCTGAGGGAGCCCCATGCCACCGCAAGGAAGACTCGGCGACAAGTCCCAGGTTCCGGTCGACGCGCACGGTTGCCCGGCGTGTCCACACCCGGCGATCGGCCCGGCGATCGTTGGTTCGCCCGACACCATGGTGAACAAGCGGCCCGCGTTGCGCGTCGGCGACAAGGGCGTCCACGCGGCGTGCTGCAACACGAACATGTGGACCGCGGCGAAGGGCAGCGGCACCGTGTTCATCAACAACAAGGCCGCACACCGGCTCGGTGACACCGACACCCACTGCGGCGGATCCGGACAGCTGATCGAAGGCTCGACGAACGTCATCGTCGGCGGCTGAGTGCCGGTGCCCGCGCTGATATCCTGCGGGCACTGATGGACGCGGGCCACCCGCCACTCCTCGGGCGCCACTTCGAGGCTCGCTTCGAGGTTCGCGGCACGCTCGGTGCCGGCGGCGCCGGCATCGTCTATCGCGCGTTCGATCGGCAGCTGCAGCGCGAGGTCGCGCTCAAGCTCCTGCGCCAGGCCTCGGGCCGTGACCTCTACCGGTTCAAGCGCGAGTTTCGTGCGCTCGCCGACATCGTGCACCCGAACCTCGTCGCGCTGCACGAGCTGCACGCGGCCGACGGCGACTGGTACTTCACGATGGAGCTCGTCGAGGGGGTGTCGTTCATCGACTGGGTACGTCCCGGCAAGGCGGCGGGACCCGCGCGCAACCGCGCCGACATCACGAGCGCGGCGCTCGACGAACGCCGGCTGCGTGGCGCGCTCGTGCAGCTCGTCGACGCACTGCTCGCGCTGCACAAGGCGGGCAAGCTCCACCGCGATCTCAAGCCGTCGAACGTGCTCGTCACCCAGACCGGCCGACTCGCGCTCCTCGATTTCGGCCTCGTCACCGGCCTCGCCGAGGGCAACCCCGAGCGACTCGCGGTCGGCACACCGGTCTACATGTCGCCCGAGCAGGCTTCCGATCAGAAGCTGAGCGAGGCATCGGACTGGTACTCGGTCGGCGCGATGCTCTACGAGGCGCTGACCGGCCGGCGCCCGTTCGAGGGCGACTCCGAGCAGGTGATGCTGCGCAAGCAGGCCGAGCAGCCGCGGCCGCCGCAGCAGATCGCGACCGGTGTGCCTGTCGATCTGGCCAAGCTCTGCATGGCGTTGCTCGCGGCGCAGCCAGCCGAGCGACCCGGCGGCGATCGCGTGTTGCAGCAGCTCGGCGCACGCCCGTCAGCGTTCACCCGCGGGATGGCGCAGAGCTACATGCCGGCGGCGTTCGTCGGTCGCGAGCTTGAGATTGACGCGCTGCGCGATGCACTCGAGGCGGCGGGCGACACCGGCATGACGGTCCTCATCCGCGGCAAGAGCGGCATCGGCAAGAGCACGCTCGTCCGGCGTTTCCTCGGCGATCGCGCAGGTGCGATCTTCGCGATCGAGGGTCGCTGCTTCGAGCGCGAGGCCGTGCCGTTCAAGATGCTCGACGGTGTTGTCGACGCGACGACCGCCGTGATCATGGAGCTCCTGCCCGAGGAGATCGAGCACCTCGCGCCAGGCGACCTCGGCTCGCTGGTCCGCATGTTCCCGGTGCTCCGCCGGATCGCCCGGTTCTCCGAGCTCGCGGCGCAGAGCCCGGAACCCGTCGACCCGCAGGAGCTGCGGCGTCGCGGCTTGCGGGCGCTCAAGGGACTGCTGGCGAAGCTCGCGCGACTGCGCCCCGTCGTGATGTTCGTCGACGACGCGCACTGGGGCGATGTCGACAGCGCGCTGTTCCTCGCCGATCTGATCCATGCATCCGAGCCGGGGTTGCTGCTCGTGATCGCTCACCGGCCCGAGGACTACCTCGGCATCGTCGCGCAGCTCCGCCGACCGCCCGGCGGCAACGCGCGGCGCGGTGACATCCGCGAGCTCGCCGTCAGTGGGCTCACCGACGACGAGGCGACCTCGCTCGTCACCCAGCTCGCGGTCGATGCAAGCCGCGCGCAGACCGCCGTGGCCGCCGCTGGAGGCAATCCACTCGTGCTCACCGAGCTCGCACGCGCGACCGCACTCGACGCCGGTGCCCGCATGGAGGACGTCGTGCGCGCGCGGATGGCCCGGCTGCCACCCGAGGTGCAGGCGATGCTCGCGGTGTCCAGTATCGCGGCGCGGCCGCTGCCCGTCGAGATCGCGGCGCACGCGGCCGGCGTCGTCGGCGGTCACGACGAGGCCGCACAGCTGTCGAACGAGCGCCTCGCGACGCTGCGCCAGGTCGAGCACCGCGGTGAGGCGAAGATGATCCTGCATCCCGCGCACGACTACGTCCGCGCGGCCGTGCTCGCTAGCCTCGATACCGAGACCAAGGCTGGCTGGCACGAGGCGCTCGCGCGCGCGTTCGAGGCGGTTCAGGGCGAAGAGCATCTCGACTCGCAGGCGGTCGTCGAGCACTGGCTCGCGGCCGGGCATCCCGCGAACGCCGCGCATCATGCGGTCGGTGCAGCGCGTGCAGCCGAGGACGCGTTCGCGTTCCGGCGCGCCGCCGAGCTCTACGAGATCGCGCTCAGCTACGGGCCGTGGGACGCCATGGGGCAGCGCGATCTGCTGCGGAGCAAGGCGCACGCGCTGGTGTGCGCAGGTCAGCTCGACGAGGCCGCCGAGGTCTTTGGCCGTGCGGCCGAGTTGCTCGACGATGCCGAAGCGGTCGATCTCGAACGGCTGCGCGTCGAGGCGCTGCTGCGGCGCGGCCGGTTGGACGAGGCGTTGCCCGCCGCCGAGACGTTGCTCGCGCACCTCGGCCTGCGGATCCCGCTCGGCGCGCCGGCGTCGCGCACGAAGCTCGCGACGCAGTGGGTGCAGATGAAGCTGCGCGGCCACGACTACGTCGAGCGCGGAGTCTCCGAGATCCATCCCGCCGATCTGCTCGTGATCGACGTCCTGCACTCGATCACGAGCGGGCTCGCGTTCGCGGACCCGGCGCTCGGGCGCGTCGTGCAGTCCGAGCTGATGCGCGCGGCGCTCGACGCCGGCGAGCCTGTCCGCATGTGCCTCGCCCTCGCGCAGGAGGTCGGCTATGCGGCCGCCGCCGGCAGCAGGAACCGCGTCGTCGTCGAGGCGGTGGGCAAGCGGTTGCTGTCGATCGCGCAGCGCCTCGACCATCGCGAGCTCGTCGGGTTTGCGGATACCGCGATCGGCATCGCCTCGCACATGAGTGGCCGCTGGCGCGACGCTCGCGGTCACCTCGAGTCAGGCCTCGCGATGCTGCGCGATCACGGCTCGGGTGTGCGCTGGGAGATCGACGTCGGCGACTCGTTCTGGCTCGCGTCGCTGTTCTATCTGGGCGAGTGGCACGAGATGGCGCGGATGACACAGCTGCTGCTGCGCGATGCGATCGATCGCGCGGACGTCGTTGCCCAGCAGGGCCTCCGCATCGGCTGCTGCACGTACGCGTGGCTGCTCGGTGATCAGGCCGACGAAGCGCAGGCGCAGCTCGCGATCGCGGAGCGCACGCTCGGGCCGGGGTTTCATCTGCCGCACTTTCACGCGATGACCTCGGCGGCGAACATCGCGCTCTATCAGGGCCGCGCCGGCGAGGCGATCGAGCGGCTCGACGATACGGCTGCGCAGGTCGAGCGCCTCGGCTGCGCGCGCATGCAGCTGCCACGCACCGAGCTCGCGATGCTGCGCGCGCGCGCCGCACTCGCCGACACGTCGCGGCTGCTCGAGGATCGCGTCCGCGAGGCCCGCGTGCAGGGTGACAGCCTGCTGAAGGAAGGCGCGCCGTGGGCCTCCGCGCTCGGCCATCTGGTGCGGGCCGCGAGCTACGCGTGGATCGGCACCGCGAACGCCGCGCGCGTCGAGTTGCTCGCCGCGGAGGAGCAGCTGCTCGGCGCCGGCATGATGGGTCTTCTACAGGTCGCGCGCCTCAGGAGAGGTCGGCTCGAAGGCGGTGCTGCGGGCGACGCCCGTGCCGAAGCGGCCCGGGATTTCCTGAAGGACCTCGGGGCGATCGCCCCCGACGCGGTCGCCACGCACCTGCTACCCTGGCCCAGCTGACGAACGGCGACCCCTTGATGTACCCTGGCCCCGCTCTGGGTGGAACGGGTGCGGGATGGCGGTGATCCAGTCGGCCGCGGCGCTCGTAGTTTCAGGGGAGGCAGTCAGTGTCAGACATCGCTCAACATCTCGCCGTCTCGCACAAGGTCGACATCGAGGACCTCGACTGGGAGACCGCGCGCTGCGTCGGGCTTACGAAGCAGGAGGTCGAGAGCCTGCTGTACTTCGCGGACATCGAGAGCCAAACGGTCCACTACTTCCTCGAGGTCTCGAAGCTGAAGGTCGCGCGCGACCCCGAGTTGCTCACGTTTCTCACGATGTGGAACTACGAGGAGTACTTCCACTCGTACGCGATCACGCGCCTCCTCAAGGAGTGCGGCGTCGAGGTCGACACCGCGAGCGAGCGCGCCGCGAAGGTCCGCGCCAACGCCCGCTTCAAGGCGAAGTTCGAGGACTTCATGCAGGGCCTGATCGCGAAGTCGGTGCCCCGCACGTTCATCTCGCTGTGGATGTTCTGGGGCGCGCTACAGGAGTGCCTCACCACGCAGGCCTACGAGGAGCTCGCAAACCTCACGAAGAACCCGGTGCTCGAGGAGCTGTGCCGCCGGATCGCGAAGCAGGAGCGCCGCCACTTCGCGTACTACTTCAATCAGTCGAAGCGGAAGCTCGAGGGTCGGCGGTTCGACCAGAAGTTCGTCCGCCTGATCGCGAACAAGTTCTACGCGCCGGTCGGGGGCGGCGTGAAGACCGACGCCGAAGGCGCGCGGCTCGTCGCGCAGCTGTTCCCAGGTAACCGGATCTTCGAGGTCATGGGCTACATCGAGAAGAAGATGGCGTTGCTGCCTGGCATGGATGGCCTCGACTGCGCGACCCGGTGGGCCGCACGCGTGCAGCACATGCTGCCGCCCGAGACCCGTGCATCCGAGGTGCCCGAGCACCTGCAAGCCGCGGCTTGATTTGACCGCGCAGGTCTTGATTTGACCGTAGGGGAGTGAGGCCGTCTGGCCGAACGACCGCGAAGGTCTTACGTGACCGCTCCGAAACGACCGACGCCCACGTTTGCAGCGTGGGCGTCGTGCTGTCAGCGCTCCGGCGCCGCGTGATCAGTACGCGTAGCCGATGCGGAAGTAGCCAGCTGGCTCGACGTTCTCGCCGTACTCGCTGGACTTGTTCATGTTGCGCATCGCGCCCATCGCGAGCGCGACGTTCATGCCCGAGTCGAACGTCCAGTGCCAGCCGAACATCACCTGCGGGCCGAGCGAGGGCTTCGAGTCCACGCAGTTGCCGTCCCAGTCGCAGTCCTGCCCGTTATCACCGAAGTCGCGGATCATCACGCCCGGCTCGATGAACGGACCCTGGAACACGCGCTTGAAGTAGATCGGCACCGTCAGGCCGAGCTCGTAGCCGCTCGTGTCGTCGATCTCGAACACGTTCGCATCGCCGCGGATCGTGATGTTGTCGCTCATCGCGTGGGCAACCGAGACGCCGTAGAAGCCGAACATCCAGCCGATCGGGTTCGTCGCGATGTTGGTGGTCTTCCACTTGTGCAGGTAGTCGCCGCGCTCGCCAACCTTCACCGGATGACCGTTGATGTGCGAGACGTTGCCCCAGTGCTCGTTCATCGGCGCGACGACCGCGCGAACCGGCGGCGGCGGCGCTGGCTGGCCGACGCTCGCCTCGGCCTGGATCGTCACGATCGAGCCCTCGGCCGGCGGTGGCGGGGGCATCTCGGCATCCCCGGCTGGCAGCGCGCCGGGCTGCGCGACCGCATGAGTCGAGACGAGGAGGACCAGCAGCGCGGGAGCCAGGCGACGGACCGAGGTGTTCATGGCTACAGTCTAGAGCAGCTGCGATGCCAGGTTCGTTCACACGAGCCAACCCCGCGTGAGAACTAGGTTTGCCAGCTCATGCCGACTGTTGGCAGCTGGCGGTGCGTTCGTCAGGGATTGGCCAATTCCTGACAATCGTGTCGCGATGTCACCGGCTTTTCAAGATCAGCGCAGGACCGTCAACGTCCGCATCGTGCCGCGGGTCACCCCGAACTGCTCGTGGACCTCGGCGCGGCGGACGACCTCGGCGGGAGCGATCGTCCCCGCGATCAGATCCCGGTAGGCCGCATAGAGCCGCGTGGTCTCGCTGGCGGTCTCGCGGACCAGCTCGATCCGGAACCGGGCGACCCCGCGGGCGAGCAGGTCGGGGACCAGGCTCGCGGCACTCTGGGCCTGCGCGTTGAACACCGTGTTGCGGCAGCCGACGTCGACGACAACCGGGTGCACGAGCCCGACGCGATCGCGCAGCGCGACCTGGTGCTGCTCGCACGGCCGGCCACACGTGCGGTAGTCGCGGCCGCTCGACAGCAGGTGCGCGTAGACGCAGTGCTCGGTGTGAAACGTCGGAATGTGATGGTGGATCGTGACGCCGATCCGGCCGCGCGGCACCGCGGCGAGCAACGCGAGCAGCTGTTCGCGATCGAGATCGTGGGCGGCGGTCACGGTCGCGAGCCCGCGTCCGAGTACCCAGCCGGCGGTGATCGAGTTGGTGACGTTCAGCGAGAAGTCGCCATGCAGGGCAGGGGCATCCGGCTGCGTGGCGGCGAGCGCCTGGAAGTACGCGAGCGAGCCCCAGCTGCGCACCAGCACGTGATCGGGCGCGAGCCGCGCGAGGTGCGCGTCGATCTTGTCCTCGCCCGGCTTCTGGACGCGGACCGTCGCGACGCCGACCCGCACGCCGCGAGCCCGCGCACGCTCGACCGCACGCCCGAGACCTACGAGCTCCATCCAGTCGAGCTCGACCTCGTCGGCACCGGCGTCGAGCACGGCGTCGAGCTGAGCGTCGGTCCGGCACAGCGCGACGAGCGACGGCCGCGCCATCGAGGCGGCAACCGCATGTGCGGCGCGGACCTCATCGATCTGCGACGTGCTCGCGACCACGCGATCGACGCGTACGACGGCGGCGTCGAGCTGGGCGACGAGCGCGCGCCGCACCTCCTTGAGCTCGGAGACCGGGACGTGCAGCCCGGTCGCGAGGCCGGCGACGTCGAGCGTGCCGAAGTGAAACGCGGTGCCGCCGAACGAGCCGAGCTTGTCCGCGAGCACCTCGGGGGTGAGACCGGCGCCGCGCGCGGCCGCGAGTGGGCTGCGGGTCGCCGCGCTGACGCTGATCGGCCGCGCTCCGGGACGGTCGTCGACGCGGGTCGCGATCGCCTCGAGCGGCATGCCCACGGCGCCACGCACGCTGACATCGATGCGGATCCGTTCGAGCGCCTCACGGCCGGCCTCCGCGGCCTTCTCGCCGGCGCGGGTGACACGCGGATCGGATGTTACCCACACGAAGTCGCCGGTCCGGACCGCGGTCAGATCGGGACCCGGGCGGCCGAATGACAGCCGGTAGCCATCGCGCGTCGGCTCGACGCCGAAGATCGGGCCGCCTTGCTCGTGATCCTCGGGCCGCCCGCGATCGAACACGATGCCCATGCCGGCGCGCGGCACCAGCGGCGGGCTCGCCATCACCGTGGTCTCCGACGGCGCGCGGGTCGCCTGCGGGACTGCAGCGGCGCCGGTGTTCGGGCGCTGGCGAGGATCATCGACGACGACGACCGAGTCGCGATCGACGAGCGTGACCCGGCCGAGCGGCAGGCCGCGATGCCGTGGGAACCGGCCCTCGACGAGCGTCTGGTGATCGGCACCGCCGAGGAAGCCGCGCGAGATCCCGCGCGAGTACGCGACGTGGAGCGACGCCTCGTCGGCGGGCACCTCGACAGCCGGGACCAGCGACGGCTCGCCGACCGCCGCGGCCGCCGCCGCACGGTAATGCGCGACCGTGGTCGCGACGTACTGCGGGCCCTTGAGCCGGCCCTCGATCTTCAGCGACGCGACGCCAATGTCCGCGAGTGCCGCGACCGCGTCGGTGCCGACGAGATCCTTCGGCGACAGCAGATACTCGACCTCGCCGAGCTCGCGCGTGCGGTCATCGACGACGAGCTGGTACGGCAGCCGGCATGCTTGCGCGCACTGGCCGCGGTTTGCGGACCGGCCGCCCCAGGCCTCCGACGACAGACACTGCCCGGACCACGCGACGCAGAGCGCACCGTGGATGAAGACCTCGAGCGGGATCGGCGAGGTCTCGGCGTAGGCCCGGATCTCGTCGACTGACAGCTCGCGTGGCACCACGATCCGGGTCAGCCCGAGCTCGGCGAGCAGGCCGGCAGCGAGCGGGCCGGAGGCCGTCATCTGGGTCGAGCCGTGGACCTCGAGGCCGCCGGTGCCACCCGAGATCGCACGGGCGAGCAGGGCAACCGCGGGGTCCTGGACGATGATCGCGTCGGTGCCGGCGGCCGCGACGCGACCGAGCAGCTCCTCGACCACCGCGAGCTCGGGCTCGAACACGAGCGTGTTCAGCGTGACATACGCGCGGGCGCCGGCGCGGTGCACCCACGCGACGATCTCGGCGAGCGACTCCGACGAGAAGTTCGCGGCGCGCGCGCGCGCGTTGAAGCCGTCGTCGAGACCGAAGTAGACGGCATCGGCACCAGCGGCGAGCGCGGCGGCCAGCGCGTCACGATCGCCAGCGGGCGCCAGGATCTCGGGGCGGCGCTTCACAACACGACCTTTCCGGGCAGCGTTCCATACCACGCTAATCCTGAAAACCACCAATGGTTCTCGCTTTCAGAGCCGCCACGCCCCCTTGCGTCAGACACCACGCCTCCATATAACGCCGGCACTCGTGACCCCTGGCACGGCCCATCGCCGCGCTCGTTTCCGGTCGACCGATCACCGCCCCGAGGAACCCAATGACGTCCCTACTCCCCTGGCTTAACGCGGCCGCCGAGACAGCCGGTCAGGCTGCTCGCCCACATAGTGAAGCGCAGCTGACCCTGCCGGACTTCCATCAAGTCCACATGTTCGGCATCTCCGGCTGGAACATCCTGGCCATGGGTCTCGCGGTCTGCGCGATCGGCCTGCTGTTCGGGCTGATGAAGTACCAGAAGCTCAAGAACCTCCCCGTCCACAAGGCGATGCTGGAGATCTCGGAGCTGATCTACGAGACCTGCAAGACGTATCTGAAGACGCAGGGCAAGTTCATCTTCTTCCTCTGGCTCCCGATCGCGACGATCATCGTCGTGTACTTCGCGGTGCTCGAGAAGGTGCCGCTTCCGAAGGTCGCCGCGATCGCCGCGTTCTCGGTGGTCGGCATCCTCGGCAGCGTGCTCGTCGCGTTCTTCGGCATCCGCGTCAACAACTTCGCGAACTCGCGCGCCGCGTTCGCGTCGCTGCGCGGCAAGCCGTACCACGTGATGGCGATCCCGCTCGAGGCCGGCATGTCGATCGGCACCGTGCTGATCTCGGTCGAGCTCTTGCTGATGCTCTCGATCATGCTGTTCCTCCCCGGCGACTACGCCGGCCCGTGCTTCATCGGCTTCGCGGTCGGCGAGTCGCTCGGCGCCGCAGCGCTCCGCATTGCGGGCGGCATCTTCACGAAGATCGCCGACATCGGGTCGGACCTCATGAAGATCGTCTTCAACATCAAGGAAGACGACGCTCGTAACCCCGGCGTGATCGCCGACTGCACCGGTGACAACGCCGGTGACTCGGTCGGTCCGACGGCCGACGGCTTCGAGACGTACGGCGTCACCGGCGTCGCGCTCATCACGTTCCTCCTCGTCGCGCTCCCCAACATCCCCGGCCTGCCGATCTTCGCGGCGGACGGCACGCTCCAGGATCCGGGCGAGTTCGCGATGACCGTCCTGCTCGTCTGGCTGTTCGGGATGCGCATCGTGATGATCCTCGCGTCGGTCGGCAGCTACCTCATCAACGAGGCGCTGACCAAGGCGAAGTACCTCAACGCCGACAAGATGGACTTCGAGCACCCGCTCACCGTCCTCGTGTGGCTGACCTCGCTCGTCTCGGTGGGCCTGACGTTCGCCGTCTCGTACGCGATGATCGGGATGGGTGACTCGGCGCTGCCGAGCGGCCTGTGGTGGAAGCTCTCGATCATCATCTCGTGCGGCACGCTCGCCGGCGCGATCATCCCCGAGCTCGTCAAGATCTTCACTTCGGTGAACTCCGGCCACGTCCGCGAGGTCGTCACGGCCTCGAAGGAGGGCGGCGCGTCGCTCAACATCCTCGCCGGCCTCACCGCCGGTAACTTCTCGGGCTACTGGATGGGCCTGACGATCACCGCGCTGATGGCGGTCGCGTACTACGTGTCGTCGCTCGTCGGCATGACCGAGATCCTCTACGCGACGAACCTCAGCGCCGGCCTCGAGATGTCGCCGTTCGCCTGTCAGGCCGCGTCGACGGTCTTCGCCTTCGGCCTCGTGGCCTTTGGCTTCCTCGGCATGGGTCCGGTCACGATCGCGGTCGATTCGTACGGCCCGGTCACCGACAACGCGCAGTCCGTCTACGAGCTGTCGATGGTCGAGAGCATCCCGAACGTCGAGGAGCAGATCAAGAAGGACTTCGGGTTCCGCCCCGAGTTCGAGCGCGCCAAGATGTTCCTCGAGGAGAACGACGGCGCGGGCAACACGTTCAAGGCGACCGCGAAGCCGGTGCTGATCGGCACCGCCGTCGTCGGTGCCGCGACGATGATCTTCGCGCTCATCATGCTCGTGACGAACGGCCTCAAGCCGGACCTCGTCGCGAACCTCTCGATGATCCACCCGCCGTTCCTGCTCGGCCTGATCGTCGGTGGCGCGATCATCTACTGGTTCACCGGCGCCTCGACGCAGGCCGTCTCGACGGGCGCCTACCGCGCGGTCGAGTTCATCAAGGCGAACATCAAGCTCGACGGCACCTCGATGAAGGCATCGGTGTCCGACTCGAACAAGGTCGTCGAGATCTGCACGCTGTACGCCCAGAAGGGCATGGTGAACATCTTCCTCGTGATCTTCTTCACGACGCTGTCGTTCGCCTGCATCGAGCCGTACTTCTTCATCGGCTACCTGATCTCGATGGCGCTCTTCGGCCTCTACCAAGCGATCTTCATGGCGAACGCTGGCGGCGCCTGGGACAACGCGAAGAAGATCGTCGAGACCGAGCTCCGCGCGAAGAACACGCCGCTCCACGAGGCGTGCGTCGTCGGTGACACCGTCGGCGACCCGTTCAAGGACACGTCATCCGTCGCGCTCAACCCGGTCATCAAGTTCACGACGCTGTTCGGCGTGCTCGCCGTCGGCCTCGCGCTCCAGCTGACCGCGAAGGGCTACAACGAGGTCAAGTACGTGGTCGCCGGCGTCTCGCTCGCGATCTCGATGTACTTCGCGTGGCGGTCGTTCTACCGGATGCGGATCGGCGATGTCGGTTCGACGCCGCTCGCCGCGAAGGCCTCGGCGGTCGTTGCCGAGCGCGTCGAGAAGCACGCCGAGAAGGCCGAGAAGCACGTCGACAAGGCCGTCGAGAAGGCGGAAGCGAAGGCCGAGGAGAAGAAGGCCGACGCGGACGACAAGGCGGCCGAGAAGAAGGCCGAGGACGACAAGAAGGACTGATCATCGTCAACTGCGGATTACCGACGGGGCGCCTTTCACGAGGTGCCCCGTTGGCGTTCCGGACTCAGTCCCAAGCCTTGCCGCCGTGATGGCCTCCCCAGCTCGTGATGTCATCGTCGGTGCGGAACAGGCCGTCCTCGCCGGCCGACCGCAGCTCGATGCCGCGGATATCATCGCCGCAGTACATCTCGAGCGGCGTGCCCCACGCATCGGTCGTCATGTCGTCGCTCGAGGTGGCGAGCTCGGCGAGGCTCCGTGGACAGGCATCGGCAAGGTGCTCGACCGCCCACAGCGGGAATGCCTCGAACTTGAGCTTCTTGATCTGCCGCTCGGTAGCCTCGGACCGCGAGCCGTCGCCGTGCATCAGCTCCCGGGGCAGCATCACCGCGATCACGATCGCGAGGAGCGGGACCGCGATCACGAACATCCAGAGCGTACGCAACATCCACCACGCGATGCCGATCACGTGCTCGCGCCGCTCCGGCGACGAGTACATCGGATGGCGAACGTCGACGACCGGCGCGAGCTTCATCGGTGGTTCCCACCGTTTTCGCTGTCCGGGATCGAGGTGCGATCGACCGAGTGACATCGCGGATGTGACGGATGACCCAGCGTCGCGAGCGCGCCGGTCAACACGGCCACGGTGGTCACGGCCATCACGATCGCGAGCCAGGTGACGGGTCGGTCGGGGTAGGGAGACAGCGCGTCGCGGATCGGCGTGAGCATCGTGCACGCGGTGCAGCAAGCCGGGGACCACGGCGGGCGCGCGCGCGAAGTCCGCGGAACGCCGTGCGGCGCGAGGGTGGCGCGGCCACGCTGGCGGGGCGCGCACCGAGGAACGCTGCCAACCAGGCAACGGCGCCGCGTGCTACGACCGGGCCATGGCCGAGACGATCCGCGCGCCGCATGGCACCGAGCTGACGTGCAAGGGCTGGCAGCAGGAAGCCGCGCTGCGCATGCTGATGAACAACCTCGATCCGGATGTCGCCGAGCGGCCGGCCGATCTCGTGGTCTACGGCGGCACCGGCAAGGCGGCGCGGAGCTGGGAGGACTATCACGTGATCGTCCGCGAGCTGCGTCAGCTCGAGAACGACCAGACGCTGCTCGTGCAGTCGGGCAGGGCAGTGGGCGTGTTCCGCACGCACGAGGACGCGCCGCGGGTGCTGATCGCGAACTCGAACCTGGTCGGCAAGTGGGCGACCTGGGAGCACTTCCGCGAGCTCGAGCAGAAGGGCTTGATGATGTACGGCCAGATGACGGCCGGCTCGTGGATCTACATCGGCTCGCAGGGGATCGTGCAGGGCACGTTCGAGACGTTCGCGGCGGCGGGCAAGCAGCACTGGAATAGCGATCTGGCGGGCCGGCTCGTGCTGTCGGGCGGGCTCGGCGGCATGGGCGGCGCGCAGCCGCTCGCGGCGACGATGGCCGGCGCGGTGTTTCTCGGCGTCGAGATCGATGCGTCGCGCGTCCAGCGCCGGCTCGAGACCCGCTACCTCGACGAGGTCGCGCCCGATCTCGACACCGCGCTCGCGCGGGTGCGCGAGTACCAGGCGAAGCGCCAGGCCCGATCGGTCGCGGTCGTCGGCAATGCGGCGGATCTCTACGCGGAGCTCGCGCGGCGCGGCGTGACGCCGGATCTCGTGACCGATCAGACGTCGGCGCACGATCCGCTCGTCGGCTACATCCCGCAGGGGCTGACGCTCGCCGAGGCGGCAGAGCTGCGCGAGCGCGACCCCGAGGAGTACGTGCGGCGATCGCGCGCGTCGATGGCGGTCCAGGTGCGCGCGATGGTCGCGATGCAGCGCGCCGGCTCGCACGTGTTCGACTACGGCAACAACCTGCGCGCACAGGCCGAGCTCGGCGGCGCGACCCACGAGGAGGCGACCGCGTTCCCCGGGTTCGTGCCCGCGTACGTGCGGCCGCTGTTCTGCGAGGGCAAGGGCCCGTTCCGGTGGGCAGCGCTGTCGGGCGATCCGGAGGACATCGCGGTCACCGACGCCGCCGTCCTCGACGAGATCAAGGACGATCCGATGCTGCACCGCTGGATGAAGCTCGCGCGCGAGCGGATCGCGTTCCAGGGCCTGCCCGCGCGGATCTGCTGGCTCGGCTACGGCCAGCGCCACCGCGTCGGCCTGCGATTCAACGAGCTCGTGCGCACCGGCAAGGTCAAGGCACCGATCGTGATCGGCCGCGATCACCTCGACTGCGGCTCGGTCGCGTCGCCGAACCGCGAGACCGAGGGCATGAAGGACGGCACCGACGCGGTCGCCGACTGGGCGATCCTCAACGCGCTCGTCAACACGGCGTCGGGCGCGACCTGGGTGTCGTTTCACCACGGCGGCGGTGTCGGCATCGGCTACTCGCTGCACGCCGGCATGGTCGTGGTCGCCGACGGCACGCCGCGCGCGGCGCGCTGCCTCGAGCGCGTGCTGACGAGCGATCCGGGGATGGGCATCATCCGTCACGCCGATGCCGGCTACGACGAGGCGATTCGCGCGGCGGACGAGCGCGGCGTCGTGATTCCCCGCCGACGTTAGCGTTCGCGTAGACTGGCGCCGTGAGGTGCCTCGCGACGGTCGTGGTCGTGCTGGTCGGCTGCAGCAGCAAGTCGCGCGGGGGATCAGACCAGGGACCGTCAATCGCGGATCTCGACCGCGTATGCGCGCAGGATGTCGACTGCCAGGTCATCACCACCCTCGCTTGTTGCAGCGCGTCGTGCGGCGAGCAGCTCGGCGAGGCGTACAGCACGCGATCGATCTTGAAGGCGAGCGCGGGCCGCGAGGGGCGCTGCCGCGACGTCCAGTGCGAGGACATGATGTGCCAGGCGCTGCCGCAGTGTCGCGACGAAGCGCACGCGGTGTGCCGCAGTGGTCGCTGCGAAGTCGAGCGTCGGCCGACCGAGGCGTGCGCCGCCGCGGGACTCGAACCCGAGGAGGCCTGCAGAAACTCGGGTGATTGCGTGGTCTACGTGAAGCCGGATTGCTGCGCACCGTGTCCCTCGGGGCCGCCGTGGCGGATCGTCAACCGGCTGACGATCGATCGCGAGCGCGAGGCGCTGCGCTGCGACGGGATCACGTGCCCGGCGCACAGCGAGTGCATCGCGGTCGGCATGCCGGCACTCGACTGCGTGGCCGGCCGCTGCGTTGCGAAGCCGTGAGCCAGCAATGAGCGCGAGCGCGAGGTTGACCGCGGCACGCGGACCGCGATGATCGCGGGATGCCCGACATCGACACCGTGATCCGCGATGCGCGCGTGATGACCTGCGATCCGGCACGCGCCGGGCTCGGCATGATCGATCACGGTGCGATCGCGATCGCAAACGGCGCGATCGCATGGGTCGGCGAGGCTGCGGACGCGCCACCGGCACGCCGCACGATCGAGCTCGGCGGTCGGCTTCTCACGCCCGGGCTCGTCGACTGCCACACCCACGCGATCTTCGCGGGCGATCGCGCGAACGAGTTCGCGATGCGCGCGGCGGGCGCGGGCTACCTCGAGATCGCCGCGGCGGGTGGCGGGATCGCGGCGACGCTCATGCCGACGCGGGCCGCATCTGACGACGAGCTGATCGAACTGCTCGAGGGCCGGCTCGATCTCGTGCTCGGCCACGGCACGACGACGATCGAGATCAAGAGCGGCTACGATCTCACCGTCGAGGGCGAGCTTCGCTTGCTGCGCTGCGTGGCGCGGTCGGCGCAGACGCGCGGCGGTCCGCGGATCGTACCGACGCTGCTCGCGCACCTCGTGCCGCCCGAGCGCACGGGTGATCGGGACGCGTTCGTGCGCGAGCTCTGCGATCAGCTCGTGCCGGCGGTTGCGCGCGAGGGCCTGGCGACCAGCGTCGACGTCTACTGCGACGAGGGCGCGTTCACGCTCGCCGAGACCCGCGCGATCCTCGGTGCCGCGAAACAGCGTGGCCTCGCGGTCCGCGGCCACGTCGGCCAGTTCCGCGATCTCGGCGCTGCCGATCTGCTCGCCGAGCTCGGTGCGCTATCAGGCGATCACCTCGAGCAGGTTACCGATGCGGGTATCGCCGCGATGGCGCGTGCGGGGATCGTCGCGGTGATGCTGCCCGGCGCCTGCATCCAGCTCCGGTTGCCGGTGCCGCCGATCGACAAGCTGCGCGCGGCGGGGGTCGCGATGGCCGTGGCGAGCGACCTCAACCCGGGCTCGTCGTACTGCGAGGCGCTTCCGATCCAGCTGTGGCTCGCGGCGACGCACTATGGAATGACCGTCGACGAAGCGTGGCTCGGCGTGACGCGGCATGCGGCGAAGGCGCTCGGGCTCGCCGGTGTCGGCACGCTGACGGTTGGTGCACCCGCGGATCTCGTGGCGTGGCGCTGCGAGGATCCGGCGACCGTGCCGTATCGCTACGGCGCGTCGACCTCGCTGATCGACGAGGTGTACTTCGCTGGTGAACCCGCCCCACCGCGGTGATCGGATAATTCGACTTCCGGCCTGGCGCGACCGCGATCTCGTGACCACCGTGCCGCCGATGACGACGCTGCTCGTGACGCTGCTCCTCACGTGGAGCGGCCTCGGCGCCTGGGTGTACCTCGACGGCCGCGGGTGCAGTTGCGCACCACGCGTGCTGGAGTCACCAGCCGACGCCGACCTCGAACGAGACGAACGGCTGCACGGTCGACTGCGGGATCACCAGCTCGTCGGCCTTCGCGAACGCGGCGACGCCGACGGTTCCCGAGATCACGGCTTCGACGCCGACGCCGAGCGGGACAAGCCACTGCGCCTGTAGCGCCGCTTCGGGGCCGGCAACCGATCCGCGATCGGTCGTGTCGGGCGAGCCGAAGTTGAAGCCCGGGTGATCCTGGCCGACCTGGAGCTCGGCGAAGCCCGCGCCCACGCGCAGCTTGCCGACCCCGCGATCGGTCGTGCGCGACAGAAACGTGTAGGTCGCGCGGAAGTGCGCCATCTCGCGACCTGGCTCGTCGTGGATGATCGCCTGGCCGGTGCCGCAGCTCTCGACGCCGAACCCGGCGATCACCGCGACGTCGAGGCAGATCGTCGGTCGCCCCGTCGCATCCGAGGTCGCGCCGCCGAGCCGGAGGTTGAGCCGGTTCGTGGTTGGCGGGCCGCCACCGCTGCCGCGGCCATCGTGCGGATCGAGCGACTCGCGATCCGCGGAGCCGACGCGGGCGACGAAGATCACCGCGAGGATCAAGACCGTGCGCACAGCCTGGGTGTAGCACGCACGTCGCAGTGTCCTGATCGCCGCCGGTTCGCACACTTCGCAGTTTGGCGATCCGGATGGCAGTCCCGTGAGGGTACTCTCGGCGACAAATGGGTAACGGGGACGACAAACACGGCCGAGCGACTCGCGAGCTCGATCGCGACACGCTGACGAAGCTCACGCGCGAAGCCTCGGCGAGTGATGTCGTCGAGTGGGACGACATCGCCGACGGCAAGTCCGAGGAGCTACCCATCACGTCACGCGCGGCAACCGTGCACGACCCGCTGACGATGGCGCTCCTCGCCGAGGTCGCGCGCAACTCGCAGACCGCCGAGATCGATCCGTCGAAGATCGAAGCGGCGCTGCGCGAGGCGCTCGCCGACCCGGCGGACAATGCGCGGCCCGAGCTCGAGCACGACACCGTCCTCGAACCGCACATCAAGCGCCGTCGATCGTAGCCGCGCTCAGCGCACGCCGACCGCGGCGAGCAGCGAACCATCGTCGATCAGCGCGCGCACCGCGGCAATGTCGGGCGCGATCGGTCGATCGACCATCATCGCCGGCACCACGGCGCGGATCACCGCGTGCGCGGCCTCGAGCGGCGCGGTCGTCCGCAGCGGACGTCGTAGGTCGATCCCCTGGGCAGCACACAAGAGCTCGATCGCGAGCACGGTGCGGACGTGATCATGGATCGTCGCGAGCTTGAGCGCGGCGGTCGCGCCCATCGAGACGTGATCCTCGCGGCCCGCCGACGACGGGATCGAGTCGACCGACGCGGGATGCGCGAGGATCTTGTTCTCCGAGACCAGCGCCGCGGCGCTGACCTGCGCGATCATGAAGCCAGAGTTGAGGCCGCTGTCGGGCGCGAGGAACGGCGGCAGCCCACTCGACAGGTGAGGGTTGACGAGCTGCTCGACGCGGCGCTCGCTGATGTTCGCGAGCTCGGCGACTGCGATCGCGGCGGCATCGAGCGCGATCGCGACAGGCTGGCCGTGAAAGTTCCCGCCACTGATCATCACGCCACGCGCTTCACCCCCACGCGCTACACCCACGCCATCGGGTTCGTCGAGGAACACGAGCGGGTTATCGGTCGAGCTCGCGGCCTCGCGCTCGAGGACGGCCCGCGCGTAGCCGAGCATGTCGCGGCTCGCGCCGTGGACCTGGGGCATGCAGCGCAGCGAGTACGGATCCTGGACCTTGCCGCAGTCCTTGTGCGACTCCGCGATCTGCGAGCCAGCCAGCAGCTCGCGGAGAAACGTGGCGACGGCGAGCTGCCCGGGGTGCGGGCGCGCGCCGACGACGCGCTCGTCGAACGCGCGCACGGTGCCCTTGAGGGCCTCGAGCGACAGCGCGCCGGCGAGGTCAGCGATGCGGCAGGTGATCTCGGCGTCGTGCACGGCGAGCCCGCCGACCGCGGTCATGTGCTGGGTGCCGTTGAGCAGCGTCAGCCCTTCCTTGGCCTCGAGCTCGAGGGGCTGGATGTCCGCCTGCCGCAGGGCATCCGCTGCGGGCAACGTCTCGCCGCGATACTCGACGAGACCTTCGCCGATCATGCCGAGGGCGAGGTGGGCGAGCGGGGCGAGATCCCCCGAGGCGCCGACCGAGCCGCGCGCCGGGATCACCGGGTGGACCCCGGCGTTCAGCAGCTCGCACAGCCGCTCGCAGCAGATCGGCCGCGCGCCACTACGGCCGGTCGCGAGCACGGCGGCGCGGAGCAGCATCATGCCGCGGACGGCTTCGCGCGCGAGGGGCGCGCCGACGCCAGCGGCGTGCGACCGTACGAGATTTTGCTGCAAGCGCTTCACCTGCACGGACGAGATCCGGACCTCGGCGAGCGCGCCGAACCCGGTGTTGACCCCGTAGACGGCCGGGGCGGCGTCGCCGCCGGCCACGACCGCGTCGACGACCTCGCGGGCGCGGACCATCGCGGCGTGGGCGGCGCGGCCGATCTCGACGCGGCGACCGGCACGCGCGACCTCCACAATCGCTTCGAGGGTCAGCTCGTGTTCTCCGAGGCGTAGAGGCTCCAGCACGGCGCCATGTATTGCGCCCTCTCACGCCACTCGCAAGCTGCCAAATGCTCGGAATGACGGTCCCCTGCGTTGACACCTTCGTGGCCTCGCGAGATCGTTGCTCGACTTGGGATCGTCATCGGAAGACACCCACGATCCGCGCGCGCCGGAGGAGGACAAGGGCGCAAACGGAACGTCGGCAGAGCCGTCACTCGACGAAGCTTCAGGCGGAGCTCCTGGCGCGGACGCAACGCCAGGCACCATCACGCCCGAGCCCAGCGTACGCGCACGTTCGCTCGCCGATCGCGTCGACTCGATGCTGACGGATGACGATCCGGAGCTCGAGGCCGATCCAGCCGCGAGCACGCGCGCGGATCTGCGAGCGGACGACATTGCTGGCGCCACCGACGAGCTATCGCTCGACGACGGGATCGTGGCTGCCCGCGACGCCGGCGAGACCATGCTTGACTCCTCGGCGATCGAGCTGTCGGACCTCTCGGACATCGAGGAGGTCGCCGACGCGACGGAGCTGCCCGCGATGCCGATCCCGCCGCCGCCGCGAATGCCGCCGCTACATCGGTCGAGTGGGTCATCCGCATCGCCGCCACCTCGCCCGGTCGTGGTCGTGCCGCCGCGCACGCCGCCGATGAGCATGAAGGTTCCGCCGGTCGTGCCGCGGGGCCCTGGCAGCACGCGCTCCGTGCCTATCAGCGTGCCGGCGGTCTCTCCTCTGATCTCGCCTCTGGGCGGCATGCCGAGCTCGCCGACGATCTCGGTGCCGCCGAAGGCCGACGACAGCGGCAGCCATCCCGTTGCGTCGAGTAGCCCGAGCATCGCGATCCCGCGGACCCGCACGAAGCCACCGTCGACACCGCCGCTGCGCGTACAGTCGTCGCCCTCGATCAACACGACCGGGCTCACCGACGACAGCATCGCGCCGCGAGGCCGGGCGGATCTCTCCGAGGGTGGCATCGACGCTGGCACCGAGACCGCGACACCGAACCTCACCGAGGGTCAGCCCCTCGAGGCTCAGCTCGAGTCGCCGACGGTGGTCGATCGCGCGATCGCCGAGCTCGGCGACACCGGCGGCGAGAAGCGTGCCGAGGAGATGGAGCGCGAGCTCGAGACCACGAGCGATCCGCTGCTCGCCGCGATGCTCGCGTACGAGCTCGGCGAGCTCTACGAACGACGGCTCGCGGACGAGGCGCGCGCGGTCAAGGCCTACGGTCGCGCGCTCGCGCTCGATCCGTCGCTGCGTCCCAACCTGTGGGCGATCCGTCGCGTGTTCTACCGGCGCGGCCTGTGGCCAAACCTCGTCAAGCTGATCGCCGCCGAGGTCTCGTACGCGCGCGATGACGTCGAGCGTGCCGACCTGTTCCTCGAGAAGGCGCGCGTCGCAGCACGCATGGACGACCTCGCCGAGGCACGAAGCTCGCTCGACGAGGCCGCGACGATCGCGCCGCAGCACCAGGGCGCATTGCTCGAGCTCGAGCGGATCGTCGCGCGCGCGGGCGACGTCCCGGCCCTCCTCGATATCTGGGAGCGCCTCGCCGATGCCGTCGAACAGCCGGCACGCAAGATCAGCTATCTGATCGACATCGGCCGGACCGCCGCCGCGAGCGACTACGAGCGTGCGCGTTCGGCGTTCGAGCGGTCCGCGACGCTGGCGACCGAGCACGTGACCGCGGAGCGCGTCGGCCGCGAGCGGCTGCGGATCGCCGAGGAGCACGGCACGCCGGAGGACGTACTGGTTGCCCTCGACGCGCTCGCGACGCTGCTGCTGCAATCGTTCGGACCCGCGGGTCCGTCGGACGTCGTCGCCGGCGAAGCGCCCGATCGCGCGACCTACATTCGCCGCGAGATCGTCGCGCTTCGGCGGCGTCAGGCACAGCTCTCGCGGACCGATGCGCCCGAGCGCGCGTGGGACGTGCTCCAGCAGGCGCTCGCGATGGCGCCCGGCGATCCGGTGGTGCTCAACGATCTGACCGAGCTCGCCGAGGAGCTCGGTCGCTACGCCGAGCTCGCCGAGCTCGTGCAGAGCTGGCAGGCCGTCGAAGGCGACGAGGGCCGCGCGATGGTGCTGTCGATCCGGCGCGCCGATGCGCTGCTGCGCGGTGGTCAGCGTGATCAGGCGCGTGCGTTACTCGCATCCCTCGAGGCGAGCGCGCCTGGCTTCATCGTGCTGACCTCGGCGGCGGAGCGCGACGCCCTCGGTCGCGGCGATCCCGAGGCACTCGCGGGCACCTATCTCGGCGCCGCTCACGCGGCGGTGCTCGGCAGCTGGCTCGGCCCCGGGCAACCGCCCGCACCTGATCCCGGCGCCGCCGCGGCACTCTACGTCCAGGCCGCCGAGCTGCTCGCGTACAACGTCGCCGCGCCGAATGCCGAGCAAGGCGGCGGCGCGACCGCACTCGACGAGGCACGCAGCGCGCTCGGCAATGCGCTCGAGGCCGTACCCGGTTACGCACCCGCGCACGAGGCGCTGACCGAGCTCGATGACGCGACGGGCAACGTCGCTGGTGGGCTCGCGCGCCTGCGCGCCGCCGCTGCAGCCACGCGGGGTGAGGCCGCGCGACCGATCTACGATCGTGCGATCCGGCTTGCACGCGCGCATGGCGATCTCGAATCGGTCCTCGAGCTCGAGAGCGCGGTCGCCGAGCTCGCACCGGACGAGCTCGCGCTGCGCTGGCGCCTCGAGTGCACGCTCGCGCAGCTCGGCCGCGACGACGAACGCGCGCAGCTACTCACCGAGATCGCGAGCATGGAGGGCGATGCCACGCGGCGCGGCACTGCGTTGTTCGCGGCCGCCCGGCTCCGCGAGCGTGGCGGTGCCGTCGAGAGCGCCACCGAGCTCTATCGCCAGGTGCTGACGGTATGGCCCGAGGATACGTTCTCGCGCGAATCGCTCGTCGATCTGCTGCGCGCGCAGGAGCGCTGGCCGGAGCTCGTCGCCGAGCGCCGCGCCGAGGCCGCCGCGTTGTCCGATACCGGTGGCGGCGAGGCTGCGCGGCGGGCGCTCCGCGAGGCGGCCTGGGTCCTCGAGGTCCGGCTCGCCGAACCAGCGGCCGCAGCGCAGGTCCACCAGGACTGGCTGGCCCGGTTCCCCGAGGATCGCGGCGCACTCGAGGGTCTCGCTCGCTGCGCGGCGCACTCCGCTTCGTCGGAGTCGACCGGCAATGCCGGGCATGGCGAGGTGATCGCGCGGCGGCGAATCGCGGACCTCGAGCCGTCGCCGGAGACCGCGTGGCTGTACGGCCGAGCGCTCGAGCGCGCCGGGCAGTTCGACGAGGCAGCCGATGCGTTCCGTGCGCTCGCAGCCGACAAGACCAGCGTTGGCGTCGCCGCCACGACTGCTGCGCTCGCGCTCGCCGATCTCGCGGCCGCGCGTGGCGACACCGTGATGCGCGTCGAAGCCACGGCCGCGCTTGCCAGCCGCACGACGGACCCGCGGCTCGGCGCGGCGCTCGCCGAGGACAGCGGCTGGATGTACGCGCTCGTCCTCGAGGACTTCGACCGCGCAGCCCAGGCGTTCGCGGCAGCGATCACGCTCGATCCGACGCGCCGTGGCGCCTTGCTCGGCGCAGCGCTGGTCGCAGCGCGGCGCGGCGACCCGACCGCGCTGTCGGCCGCATATGACGGGCTAGCTGCCGCGGTCGACATGCCGTCGGCCGCCGCCGCACTTCACCTCCGTGCAGCAGCGATGGCCGCGGCGAGCGGTGATCTCGAGCTCGCGAACCAGCGCGTGGCTGCGGCCCGGGCCCACGCACCCGATGATCTCAGCGCGTTGCTCGTGGTCGCCGAGACCGGCACGCTGCCGATCGTCGAGGAGGGTGCGGGCGACGTCGCGATCGATCCGCTGCTCGCGCGTGCCGAGGTGCTCGAGCTGCGTGGCGCACTCGCCGATGATCCGGTCGCGCGCGCATCGTGGGAGCTCGATCGAGCCGAGGCCCTCGAGCTCGCTGGACGGCTGCGCGAGGCGTCGGCCGTCGCGGTCGCGGTGCTCACGGCGCACCCGGCCGATGTTCGCGCGCTCGAGGCGATGCGCCGGATGGCGAAGCGCGCCGGCGACGACGTGACCTGGGCACAGGCGAGCTACGAGCTCGCGCGCGTGATCGGTGACCCGGCGGCAAAGCTGGCGCTCCTGCGCGATGCCGCGAGCGTGCTCGACAGCGAGGGCTCGCCGGCCACCAGCGATCAGGCAGTCGCGCTCTACCAGCGCATCCTCCAGGTCGATGCGGGTGCACCCGAGCTCGAGCGCATGCTGGAGCTGATGCGCCAGCGCGCGGACGTCCGTGGCCTGATCGCGGCGCTGACCGACCGGCTGACCTGGCTCGAGTCCGAGAACCAGGACGTCGAGCGCGATCAGCAGATGGTGCCGCTGCTGCTCGAGCGCGCGACGGTCGTGCACGGGCTCGGTGATCAAGCGGCCGCGATGATCGACCTCGACGCGTTGCTCGACCGCGCCAAGAGTCACGCCGAGGCGCTGCGGTTCCGCGCAGACCTCGCCTTCCATGCCGGTGAGGTCGAGCAGGCGGTCACGCTGTGGCGACGCTGCATCGCCGCCGAGACCCGACCGCATCGCAGGCAAGAGATCGAGCTGCAGCTCGCGCAGGTGCTCGCCGAGAACATCAACGACATCGGTGGTGCGATCGAGAACATGGAGCGAGTCGTCGAAGGCGCGGCAGGATCGGGAGACGAGGTTCAGCTCCGCGAACGGCTGTTCGCGCTGTGTCTGCGAGCCAACGACTGGGAGCGCGCGACCCGCGAGCTGCGCTCACTCGCCCGGCTGCGCCCCTCCCCCCAGGAGAAGGCGCGCGAAGAACTACGCCTCGGCCTCATGCTGCGCGACAAGTTGAACGATCGGACCGGTGCGCGGCTCGCGCTCGATCGCGCGCGGTCATTCGATCCGTTGAACCTCGACGTCGTACGCGAGCTCTCCGAGATCGCCGACCCGAACACTCGCACCACCTTGCTCGCGAGCACCGCGAAGAGCTTCCGGTCGTCGATCGCGCAGAACCCGAAGGCCGCCGTGCTCTACGACCGGCTCGCTCAGGTCACCGGTTGGCAGAGCGACGTCGATGCGCGCTGGCTCGCGCTCGTCGGGCTCGAGGCACTCGGCACGCCGTCGGTCGATCAGAAGCAAGTGCTCGAGCAGGGCCGCGCGACCGTTCACACGGTCGGCGCGAATCCCGAGAAGCATCGCCTCGACGAGGCCGCGCGCCAGATCCTTCGCGGCGGCGCGGTCGGTGCGCTCGCCGACCTGTGGCGCGCGATCGCGCCTGCCGTCCAGGTCGCGACCGGCGTCGATCCAGGCAAGCTCGGTTTCGCGCGTGGTGATCGGATCGCGCTGAAGAAGCTCGGCGAACGTTACGACGCCCTCGCCAACGCACTCGCGAGCTTCGCGATCGACGACGTCGAGGTCTACGTCAGCGCGGCGCGCGGCGGCATCGCGCGGGCGCTCGCGGCCGAGACTCCGATTCTCGTCGTCGGCGCCGACGTCGCGGCGGCGAAGACCCCGCAGCAACGCTGGCAGCTCGGCCGCGCGGTCGCGACGCTCGCCGAGGGCTTTTCGACGCTGCCCGATCTTCGCGAGGTCGAGCTCGGCTGGACGTTCGCGGCGGCGCTCCGAGCTGTGGACCTCCCGATCCCGCCGGGCATCGCCGAGGAGATCACCGGCGAGGACACCAGCATCGCCGAGCGCGCGAAGATCTTGAAGAAGGAGCTCGGTCGCAAGGCGCGCGCGCTCGTGCAGCAGATCGGACAGCGCACCACCGAGCTCGTCGATGTCGCGGGGTTCCGCCGCAACGCGATCGCGGTCGGTAATCGCGCCGGCTTGCTGTGGGCCGGCGACCTCGCGGTCGCGCTCGCGCAGCTCGACGTCGGCAAGGGCGGCAAGGCGCTCGCCGACAACCCGGCCGCGCTCGAGCTCGCCGCGTGGTCAGTCTCCGAGGAGCACGGCTGGTTGCGCGAGCGCCTCGGCGTCGCACTCAAGGGGGCACGATGAGCACGCCGAAGCCGCCCGGCGGCGGAGGGAAGGGGCAGAAGCCGTTCCTCGGCGTCGATGATCTGTTCTCCGAGCTCGACGCCTGGGATCAGACCTTCGATGCGCTGCACGGCGGATCGGAGGGCGCACCCGACGAAGTCACCGCGAGTCCGCCACCGATGGAGTGGCCGGCAGCCGCGGACACCGTCGGTGATCGCACCGATCTCGTGCCGCCGGCGCCCGCCGATCCCGGCCACACGCTCGACGATCTCGAGCCGCTCTCGTACACCGATCCAGACCTCGACGGCGCCATGCCGGTCTACGCGAGCGACGAGCCCGCGTTCGATCCTTCTGGAAGTGCCGCGCCGAGCGCGGACATCGCCGAGCTCTCGATCGGCGAGACCGACTTCTCCGAGATCGGCGCCGCCCAGCCTCCGGCCGCGCTCGGCACGCTGCTCGGGCGCAGCTCGACCACACCACCGCTCGACGACGACGTCGTGCACACGCGCGTCCGCAAGCCCTCACAGACCCGGCCGCCGAGCGATGACGAGGACAGCGTCTACACCTCGGCGTCGCGCCCGAACCGTTCGCTGTTGCCCGGCGGTCTCGAGGAGGATCCGCTCGCACCACCACCCAAGCCCGAGGTGCGGCGCAAGCCGGCGATCATCCGACGCGTCACGCCAGCGCCCATCGAAGCCCCGCGCGCGCAGCGCAAGACCGAGGAGGTCACGCCGCCACAAGGCACCAACGTCGGCTACATGATGGAGCAGACCCAGGTCGCGGATTTCGGCGCGATCGAGCGGCTGACGTCTGGCCGGGCGGGATCGAGGACGGCTCCGCCGCCGATCGAAGAGGATGACTACGAGATCGAGATCGGCGCGGATGCGCCATCGATGGAGGCGGTGGCACCGGCGCCCGTCGAGCCGATCGCGCGGCGGACGGCTCACGTCGTGCGGCGGACCGAGCCGATCAACCGAATCGCGCGGCCTCTCGAATCGCGACCGATCATCCGGGTCGAGCAGCCGGCTCCAAGCCGCGCGTCGACCGCCGGCGGCGAGGACGACTTCTCCGACATCGCGGCGGAGGTCGACGCGAAGGATGATCCCGCGAACGCCGCGAGCGCACGCGCCGAGAGCCTCGGGCTCGACCTCGACTCCGAGGCACCGCCGCCCGGCGATCTCGACGACGCGCTCGGCGCACTCGACGCGTTCGATCGGCCCGATGACGACGCGGAGGTGCCGGCAGAGCGTGCGGAGGCCGTCGCGGATGACGCGGTCGAGGAGGAGTCCGTCGCGCAGGCCGACGATGCCATCCCGACGATGCTCGAGATCAGCGAGGTCCAGCCGCCGCCACTCACCGACTTCTATCCGCGGATCAAGACCCCGACCTCGGTACCGCCGCTCGGTCAGCGCATGGCGATGCCGCGCAGCGCGGGCACCTTGCGCGAAGGCCCGCCGCCGCCGCCGCAGCGTCGCGATACGCTGCCGTCCGATCTGCCTGCCGGCGGCGAGCTCGCGGGCGAGCCTGTCCTCGAGCCTGTCCTCGAGCCTGTCCTCGAGCCTGCGCTCGACCTCGAGACCGCAGGGCGGGCGTGGCCCGAGCAGGTCGATCCCTTGCCGACATCGCATCTCGACGAGATCGCCGCCAGCACGCTGCTCGTCTACGAGCGTGAGGTCGCGACCCTCGACGACAGCGCGAGCTCGGCGGCCTTGCGCATCGAGGCGGGTCGGCTGTGCGAGCGGCTCGCGGATCTCGACCGGGCTCGCGTGCACTACGACGCCGCCTTGCTCTCCGATCCGCGCGCAACCGCCGCGCTGCGTGGCCTGCGCCGGATCGCACGCGCGAACGGCGATCTCGCCGAGGCGACCCGTCACCTCGATGCCGAGCTCGCGGTCGCCGGCGGCCTCGAGCGTCGACCGCTCGGTCATTACCGGATCGATCTGTTGATGGCGAGCGGCGATCAGGATCTGGCGCGCGTCGCCGTCGGCGAGATGCTCGACACGGCGCCGTCGGACGTGCGCGCTTTGCTCGCGCACCTCGAGCTCGCATTTCTCGACGGGCGTGCCGACGAGTTCGGCGCCGCACTCGAACAACTCGCGCATGCTGTCACCGACCCCGAGCTGCGTGCTGCCGTCCAGCTCGCGCGCGGGGCGCTCGCCGCACACAACAACGACACCGCGGCCGCGAGTGGTTGGTTCGCCGCAGCCGCCGACTCCGATCCGAGTGCGCTCGCCGCACGGCTCGGCGCGATCCGCTACGCCGCTGGTCAGTCCGACGGCGAAGGCGCCGCGGCTGCGCTCGTCGAGCTCGCTCGCCAGGTCGAGGCCGCCGATCCGATCACCGCCGCGGCGGCAGCGATCCGCGCCCAGCAGTGGAGCACGGGCGAGATCGCTGCAATGGCATCGCGGCTCGCGGTCGTGGCAGCACCGGCTGATCCGCTCGTCGCGCGGCTCGCCGCGGAGACCCTCGGCGCCGATCCCGACACTGCCACGGACGTGTTCGCGCACTGGGCGGCGGTCGCGGTGTCGCCCGCCGAGAAGGCGTACGCGTCGGCGCGCTCCGCCGAGCTCGATCCGGCGCGCGGCGCGGAGCTGTGGGCAGCCGCGCTCGCCCTCGAGCCCGGCGATGACTATGCCGCGGCACAGCTACGGACCGCGCACGTCGCGCAGGACGCGACCCAGGCCTCGATCGATGTCGACATGGCGGTGGCCACCGACGTCGAGCGCGATCGCGCGCGCCTGCGCGCCGCGTATGGCTTGATCGCGCTCGGCCAGCTCGACGCCGCGATCGAGGTGCTCGAGCAGGGCAGGGCCGCGCGCCCGGCCTCGCTCGCGATCGCCGAGGCGCTTGGCGAAGCGCTCGCAGCGGCGGGCAAGTGGAC
>JACCTC010000059.1 GCA_013812655.1 Deltaproteobacteria bacterium
CGTCACCGGCGCCTCGCGCGGCATCGGGCGTGCGATCGCGATCGAGCTCGCGCGCCGCGGCTTCACCGTCGGCGTGAACTACAAGTCCGACGAGCGCGCGGCCGGCGAGACTGTCGCCGCGATCACGGCGGCCGGCGGCACCGCGCGAGCGCTGCGGGCCGACGTCGCCGACAGTGCTGCCGTAACGGCGCTCTTCGCCGAGGCCGATACGCTCGGTCCACTCGGCGTGCTCGTCGCGAATGCGGGCATCACGCGCGACACGCTGCTCGGCGCGAGCACGCCGGCGGACTTCACCGACGTGATGGCGACGAACCTCGGCGGTGTCGTCGCGTGTTGCCGCGAGGCCGTGCGCCGCATGATGCCTCGGCGCGCGGGGTCGATCGTGACGCTATCGTCGGTCGCCGCGCAGCGTCCGGGGCGCGGACAGAGCAACTACGCGGCGAGCAAGGGCGCGATCGAGGCGTTCACCCGAGCTCTGGCTGTCGAGCTCGCGCCGCGCCAGATCCGCGTCAACGCGGTCGCACCGGGCATCATCGATACACAGATGACGGCCGAGCTCCAGGCGATCGCGCCCGACGAGCTCGCGAAGCGCATCGTGATGAAGCGGCTCGGCAAGCCCGAGGAAGTGGCCAAGGTTGTCGCGTTCCTGGCGTCGGACGACGCCAGCTACGTGACCGGCCAGGTGTGGAACGTCGACGGAGGATTCAAGCTCGAATGACCGGACCCGATACTCTCGAGTGGCTGCGCTCGCGGCGCAGCGTGCGTAGCTTCACGACCGAGCCCGTCGCGCGCGACGTGCTGGAGCGCGTGCTCGAAGGCGCGATCACCGCGCCATCGAGCACGAACCGTCAGCCGTGGCGCTTCGCCGTCGTGCGCGCAGCGGCGATGCGCAAGAAGATCGTCGACGCGGTGGCCGCGAAGACCGGCGAGATGAAGGCGATCATCGCGAAGAGTCACCACGCAGAGGACTTCGGCAACTACGGCGACTTCTTTCACGAGCCCCTCGCGTCGGCGCAGGTGATCGTCGTGCCGCAGTACCGCGAGTACCCGGATCTGATCGCGAACCTGATCGCCTCCGGCGGCGGCGATCCGGCCCAGTTCTCGACGGCGTCCGCGATGCAGAGCGAGCTCGTCTCGACGAGCACCGCGATCATGACGCTGCTGTTGCAAGCGCACGCTGAAGGACTCGGCGCGTGCATGATGGCGGGCCCTATGGTCGCGCGGCGCGAGATTCACGCGCTGCTCGGCATCGAGGATCCGTGGCGGATGGTCGGCGCGATCGCGCTCGGCCACCCCGAAGGCAGCGCGCCCGTGCGCGGACGCAAACCGCTCGACCGAGTCGTCACGTGGATCGAAGAGGAGAACGCGAAATGACCGAAACCGCCATCGCAAAGCAGGTGCACCAGCTCTCCAACGCGGAGATCGAAGATGCGGTCCGCGTGATCGTCGCGGAGTCGCTCGGCAAGAAGCTCGACGACGTCCAGATCGACTCGGTGCTCATGGACGAGCTTGGCGCCGAATCGCTCGACTTCCTCGATATCGTGTTTCGCCTCGAGCGCGACTTCTCGATCGAGATCACGCGCGGCGAGATGGAGCGCGCGTCGCGCGGCGACATGTCGCCCGAGGAGTTCGCGCCCGCGGGTGTGATCTCCGAGGCCGGCCTCGCGCGCCTGCGCGAGCTGATGCCAGAGGCGGCCGAGCGCATCAAGCCGGGCCTGCGACCATCGACGATCCTCACGCTGTTCAGCGTGCGGACGTTCGCGAACATGGTGATCGGCAAGCGCGACGGGCGGACGGTGTGACCGATCGCCTGATCCACACGACGACGAGCCTGTGCCGCAGCTGCAAGGAAGCCGTGCCGGCCAGCGTGGTCGCGCTCGGCACCGAGGTCTGGATGCGAAAGTCGTGCGGCGAGCATGGCGCGCAGGAGGTCCGCCTGTCGACGAACGTCGACTGGTACGAGCGGACGCGCGCCGTCAAGCAGCGGTTCACGCCGCCTGCCGTGTTCAAGAAGGAGATCGAGGACGGCTGCCCGTTCGACTGCGGGCCGTGCACCGCGCACACGCAGAAGGTGCGGCTGCCCGTCGTGACGATCACCAGCGCGTGCAACCTCGACTGCCCGATCTGCTACGTGCACAACAAGAACGACGACGCGTATCACATGCCCCTCGAGGACTTCGCAGAGATCCTCGAGCACCTGCGCACGGACCACGGCGGCGAGCTCGACGTCATCAACCTCACCGGCGGCGAACCGACGCTGCACCCGCGGCTGTTCGAGATGCTCGAGATGGCGAACGCCGCCGGCATTCACCGTGTCACCGTGTGCAGCAATGGCATCAAGCTCGCGAAGGACGAGGCGTTCGTCGAGCGGCTCGGCAAGCACGGCGCGCGCATCGCGCTGTCGTTCGATACATTTGACCCGCACACCGATCAGCTGATGCAAGGCGCGCAGATGCTGTCGCTCAAGCTCGAGGCGATGCGGCTGTGCGAGAAGCACGGGGTCGACGTGACCTTGATCCCCGTGATGACGCGCGGCGTGAACGAGCACGAGATCGGCAAGATCATCGAGTTCGCGATGGCGAGCACCGCCGTCCGCCACGTCGAGGTGCACACGATGACGTTCACCGGCCAGAGCGGCGTGACGTTCCAGCGCTCAGGGCGGATCTCGATGTTCGAGGTGCTCGAGGAGATCGAGAAGCACACGGCAGGACTGCTCCGCCCAAGCGACTTCGTGACCTCGCCGTGCGCGCATCCGCTCTGCTACCAGATCGCGTACTTGTTGATCGATCCCGCGGCCGGGCCGCCGATCCCGTTCACCCGCTTCATGCCGGCGAGCGAGCTCTACGACGCGCTCTCCGATCGGCTGTACATCGAGCCGTCGCCGCGGCTCGAGGAATCCCTGCGCGCTGCGATCGATCGCCTGTGGGCCGAGGCTGCCGACGACGACGCGGAGGCCCAGCGCGCGTTGCGGCTCTTGCGTGCGCTCGTCGACACGATGTCGCTGCCGCACGCCGAGGCGATCCGAGCGGGCGAGCGCGCGATCAAGGCGGTCTACGTGCATTCGCACATGGACGAGGAGACGTTCGACGTCGAGCGCACGATCGACTGCTGCGACTCGAACTGCTACGCCGACGGCTCGACGATCCCGGTCTGCAACTACAACGTGCTGTATCGGGAGAAGGAAGCGAAGTTCAACGTGGAGCCCGCGCGCTGGGGCACGCGCAGCGGCGGGCAGCGTGTGTTCACTTTGCCGGTGCTGCGATGAGGCTCGCGAACAAGCGCTGCGTCGTCACCGGTGGATCGCGTGGCCTCGGTCGCGCGATGTGCGAGGCGTTCGCCGCTGCAGGTGCGCGCATCGCGTTCACGTATCGCACGGACACGCACGACGCCGAGGAGACCCGCGCGACGCTGATCGCGCGCGGCTGCGAGCCGCTCGTCTTCCAGGGCGATGTCGCGAACAGCGCACACGTCAAGGACGCCGTCGCCGCGATCACGAAGGCGTGGGGCGGCATCGACGTGCTCGTCAACAACGCGGGCGTCACGCAGATCCTGCCGATCGCGCTGCTCGAGGAAGCCGACTTCGATGCGGTGATCGCGACCAA
>JACCTC010000063.1 GCA_013812655.1 Deltaproteobacteria bacterium
TCGTGCGAGTGCCGGGCGAGCCGGCGCCGGCCGTACGATCGTGACATCGGCGTCGTCGTCGGCGAACGGGTTTGCGAACGTGACGATGGTGGTCACGTCGAGATCCGTCACGCTCGTCTGCCGGAACGTGTCCTCGTGCCCGAACGGATTTGACACGCCGGTGACCTCGCGCAGCTTCGTCACCTCGGTGTCCTCGCCGTGCACGCGGTTGGTACCTCGCGTGCGCAGGCGACGTCCCGGCACGGTCGGCTCGCTTGCCGTGAACGCCGAGGTCGCGCGTCGGATGGCGCGTCCGAGCCGTGCCGCCGGGATCAACACGGAGCTGGGGCGAGCTCTCGACGGAACCGTCGGCGGCCGCGCGGGCCGCGTCGGGGCACCGAGCACGACGGCGAGGGCGTCGGCGGGCACCGGCTGACACGGCGTCGCATCTGGCACGGCGCGACGTACGACGTCGTCGGTCGACCCGAGCGCGTAGAGATGCTCGCGCTCGATGAAGCGGACGTTGTTCGCTTCGAGCCAGGCGACCGGCGTGTCGGCACCGATCAGCACGAACGCGTGCTGGTTCGGGATCGTCGTGCTGGTGCCGTCCTTGAGCTTGATCGTGACGTCGCTCGCGGTGAACTCCTTGACGTTGGATTCGAGGAGCACGGGGAGCTTGCCGGCCTCGGTGAGCTCGGCGAGCCGCTTCTGGTTGCCCTGCTTGCAGCGCTTGAAGCCATCGCCGCGATACGACAGCGTGACCGTCGCGCCCGCATCGACGAGCGACATCGCGCCCTCGACGGCAGAGTCTCCGCCGCCGACGACGAGGACGTGCTGGCCCGCGTAGTCGGCAGGATCCTCCAGCCGGCTGTGCACCTTCTCCAGGTTCGCGCCCGGAACGGCGAGCAAGCGCGGCTTGCCGCGCAGCCCGGTCGCGAGCACCACGGTGCGCGCGCGATAGGTCGCGACCGTCGTCTTCACGGTGAAGATGCCGTCGTCGCCGCGCTTGACGGTCTCGACAGCCTCGCCGAGCTTGAGCGGGAGCTGCGCACCGTCGACGACCTGCTTCCAGGCGGCGACCAGCTCCTCCTTCGTCGCGTCGAACACGGGCAGATAGGACAGGTTCCCGGCGCCGGAGGGCTCCGCCATGAAGAGCTTGCCCTTGGGATAGCGCGCGACCGTCGACGCCATTACGTGCTCCTTCTCGATCACGACGCACGACAGCCGCTTGACCTTGCACGTCAGGCCCGCGGAGAGCCCGCCCGGACCCGAGCCGACGATGACGACGTCGAGCACACCTTCGCCGGCTGACGCGCCCGCGAGGTCGCGCGCGATGTGCTCGATGACGGCGCGGCCGAGGTTCGCCGCGTTCTTGACGAGCGGCTTGCCGGCGACCTCGCCGATCAAGTACTGGCCGGCAACGCCGGTCATGAAACGCTCGTCGAGCTCCGGCACCGTGAGGGTCTTTGGCGTCGATCCCTGGCGATACATGACGAGTGCGGTGGTCGGGCACGCATTCGCGCACTGCTCGCACTGCACGCAATCGGAGAACCGCACCACACGTGCCTTGTGATCGATCAAATCTAACACGGAGGTCGGGCACACATCGACGCACGCCTCGCAGCCGATGCAGCGATCCTCGTTGATCGAGTGCAGGAGCGGCAGGTCGAGCTTGGGTTGCGCGCGCCGCTTCACGCGCGTGCGCCGATCGTCGATCAGGGCACCGGCGGTGAGGAGCGCGAGGGCGACGCCGGCGATGACGAGAGGGATGAGGAAGGCTTCCATGGGTGAGGCTCGGCACCTTCGTGCAACCGGTGTTCCCGCGTTGAACCACCGGGAAACCACCGGGAAACCGCCGGAAGCACGACGCCGGCGCTCCCGCAGTACGTCGGCGAGTACGACGGTGGGACACCTCGTGCAGCACGTACACCTGATCGCGACGCAACTCGCGGAGATGTCGCGTCACGAGCGCTGGCACGAGGGGTGAACTGGCCGGCATCTCGCGCGGGCTGCGTGCTCGCAGGAGGATCGGCAATGAAGGTAGGACTCATCAAGGAGACGGCAGTAGGCGAGCGGCGCGTCGCGCTGGTCCCCGAGACGGTGAAGAAGCTGAGCGCGAAGGGCTTCGCGGTCACGATCGAGAGCACGGCCGGCCAGGCCGCAGGATTCCCGGACACCGAGTACGTCGCCGCGGGCGCCACGGTCGGCTCGCGCGTCGATGCGCTGCGCAGCGACGTGGTGCTCGGCGTGGTGGCACCCCGACTCCTCGATCTCTCCGCGATGACTGCGGGCGCGACGGTCGCTGGCCTGCTGGCGCCGACGACGAACTGCGAGCTCGTGTCCGCGATCGCGGCGCAGGGCCTCGGCGCGATCGCGCTCGAGCTCATCCCTCGCACGTCGCTCGCGCAGAGCATGGACGTGCTGTCGTCACAGGCGAACCTCGCCGGCTACTGGGCCGTGGTGGCGGCGGCGACGCGGCTCCCCAAGGTGTTCCCTCTCCTGATGACTGCCGCCGGCACGATCACGCCGGCGCGAGTCCTCGTCATGGGCGTCGGCGTCGCCGGCCTCCAGGCGATCGGAACCGCGCGCCGGCTCGGTGCGATCGTCGAGGCGACCGATGTCCGTCCCGAGACGAAGGAACAGGTCGAGTCGCTCGGCGCGAAGTTCCTCATCGTCGACGGTGCGACGGTCACCGCCGGCACGGGAGGCTATGCGGCAGAGCAGAGCGACGAGTACAAGCGCAAGCAAGCCGAGCTGATCGATTGCGCGATCAGCCGCGCGGACGTGGTGATCACGACGGCGCAGATCCCCGGCCGCCGCGCACCGCGCCTCGTCACCGACGCGCAGCTGGCCACGATGCGTCACGGTTCGGTCGTCGTCGATCTCGCCGCCGAATCCGGCGGCAATGTCGAGGGCTCCAAGCCGGGCGTCGTACACATCCGCCACGGCGTGACGCTCGTCGGAGCGCGCTCGGCGCCGAGCGAGGTCGCATTTCACGCGAGCCAGGCGTTCTCCCGCAACCTCGAGAAGCTGTTGCTCCATCTCGCGCCGACCGGAAGCTGGCGCGAGCAGCTCGACGACGACATCGCCAAGGGCTGCATGATCATCCGCGGCGGCGAGGTTCTTCATCCACAGGTGCGCGTCGCGTGCCCGATCCTGGAGGTGGCGGCGTGAATTCCGATCAACTGCTCGTCGGTTTCTACGTGTTCACGCTGGCGGCGTTCTTCGGCTACCAGGTGATCTCCAAGGTCCCTCAACTCCTGCACACGCCGCTGATGGCGTTCACCAATGCCGTGGCCGGGATCTCGCTGGTCGCCTCGCTCGTGATCGCGGGCGGTGATCACGGTCTCTTGATCAGCATCCTCGGTGCGATCGCCGTCGCTGCGGCGACCGTGAACGTCGTCGGCGGATTCCTGATCACGGATCGCATGCTCAAGATGTTCAAGAAGAAGGAAGTGGCGCGATGAGCCCCGAGATCAAGCTCTGGATCTTCCGTGGCGCGTTGTTCGTCGCCTCGTGCCTGTTCCTGCTCGGCCTGCGAGCACTGACGTCGGCCGAGACCGCACGCCGCGGTATGTGGATGGCCGCGATCGGTATGGCGCTCGGCGTGGCGGGCACGCTGCTCCACAAGGACGTCGTCAGCTACCACTGGATCGCGATCGGCCTGGTCGTCGGCACCGTCATCGGCGTTCCGATGGGTCGCTGGATCCCGATGACGAAGATGCCCGAACGCATCGCGCTGTCGCACGCGTTCGGCGGCGCTGCCGTCGCGCTCGTCGGCCTCGCGGAGTACCTGCACCGGGGCAACACGCTCGGCTCCTTCGGCATGGGGGCGATCGGCTTCGAGGTCGTGATGGGTGCGGTCACGTTCACCGGGTCGCTGGTCGCGTTCGGCAAGCTGCAAGGTACGATCTCCGGCAAGCCGCTCGGCTTCCGCGGCGGCCACCTCCTCAACGCGATCCTCGCCGTCGCGTGCCTCACCGGCATCGCGATCCTGATCGCGCGACCGGAGCAGACGGTCGTGTTCTACGGCGTGATCGCGCTCAGCGCGGTGCTCGGCGTGTTGCTGGTGCTGCCGATCGGCGGCGCCGACATGCCGGTGATCATCTGTCTGCTCAACGCGTACGCGGGACTCGCCGCGTCGGCGTCGGGGTTCGCGCTCGATAACCAGATCCTGATCATCTGCGGCGCGCTCGATGGCGGCTCCGGCCTCATCCTCGCGCTGATCATGTCGAAGGCGATGAACCGCTCGTTCCGCAACGTGCTGTTCGGCGGCGTCGGTGCTGGCGCGGCTGCCACGGCCGGCAGCGGTGAGGCCAAGCCATCGCGCGAGGCGTCGATCGAGGATGCAGCCGAGCTGCTCAAGATCGCGAGCTCGGTGATCGTCGTGCCCGGCTATGGCATGGCCGTCGCGCAAGCTCAGCATGCGGTCCGCGATCTCGCCGGCGTGCTCGCCGCGAACGGCGTCAACGTCCGCTATGCGATCCACCCGGTCGCCGGCCGCATGCCCGGGCACATGAACGTGCTGCTCGCCGAGGCGAACGTTCCCTACGATCAGCTGTTCGAGCTCGACGCGATCAACGACGACTTCCGGCAGACCGACGTGACGATCGTGGTCGGCGCGAACGACGTGGTCAATCCAGCCGCGAAGAGCTCGCCGAGCAGCCCGATCTTCGGGATGCCGATCCTCAACGCCGACCAATCCAAGGCGGTGATCGTGTTGAAGCGATCGCAGAACCCCGGGTTCGCGGGAATCGAGAACGAGCTGTTCGTCCAGCCGAACACGATGATGGTGCTGGGCGATGCCAAGCACACGCTCGGCAAGCTGTCCGCTGCGGTCAAGGGCAGCCACAACTGAACGCGAGCGTGTACGGGCTTCGTACACGTGTACCAGGCAGCTCGCCACTCAAGCCCGCGACATCGTTGCGGACGGGGGTGGCGTAGCGCCTGCACGGGAGGGTCCGGTGCACCGAAGCTGTCTCGCCATCCTCGTGATCTTCGTGCTCGCAGCGCTGGTCGGGCCGGCCGACGCCGGCTCGAAGCGAAAGCGCAGCCGCAAGGCGGCCAAGGTGATCCACGTCGCGGCGTCCGACTCGACGGAGCGGGACGAGCGAACCACGACCGTGGAGGTCACCGTTCGCAAGCGCCCGGGCGAGCGGCAGGGCGCCGCCGGAACGCTTCCGGCTGGCACCGAGGTGGTGGTCGAGGCCGAGCAAGGGCGCTGGCTGCGCGTGCGCGCGGGGCGGATCAGCGGCTACGTCACGCGCACCACGCTGTCGGCACCGAAGGATGCTGCGGTCGCCGCGGCCCCTCGGGACGTGCGCGCGCCGGCGGTCGATGAAGCCGCGGGGAGCGAGGCGCAGATCTCGACAGTGCCCGCGCGTGATCGAGACGTCTCGCGCCCGACGAGCTGGCGAACCGCGCGCGATCGCGAGACCTCGACGGTGACGGCCTCGGCGCTGCTCGCGACGGTCACGGTGCCGTCGGCCACGTTGCGCGCCAGGCCCGAAGCAGCCGCCGAGCAAGTCGCGAGCATCGTCAAGGGCCAGCGCGTGGTCGTCACCGATGCGCGCACGCACCGTGGATGGATCGCGGTGCGCGACAGTTCTGGCCACACCGGCTGGATCGCGCTGCACGAGCTTGGCAATGATCTGGCGATGATCCAGAGCGCGGGCGGCGCTGACGCCCCGGCAATCCACCCGACCACCAAGGTCACGCAGACCCGCCGCGCTGCCACCGACAGTCACCGGCGAGCGTGGTCGCTGCAGCTTGCTGTGGGCGCGGGGTATCGCGCGCTCGCGACCGAGATCGAGACGACCGGCGAACAGCAGCAAGTGGCAGGCAGCGCGGGCGTCGCGCGGCTAGAGGTCGACGCGACAGCCTCTCCGTTGCGTGCGATCTCGATCGGGGTCGATGCACAAGTGGACCTCGGTCGCTCCGGTGGTACGGACGTCCAGGCGACGCGCGGCCTGGCCGCGGGCGTTCGCATCGGCATCCGTCCGCGCGACCTCGCCGAGCTGTCGGTGCGTGGCGGTCTGCGCCGCGAGACCACGGAGCTGACGGGCACCGGAGTCACCGAGCAGCTCGCCGGCACGACGGTCGGCGTGCGGCTCGACGTCTCACCACAGCGCTCGCGGCTGTCCGCGCGTGTCGAGCTCGATACGCTCGTCGAAGGAACCTGGCAGCAGGGGGACGTGGCGATCCCGAGCGCGCCGCGAGCGATGTGGGCGGGCATGACGATCGGTGTCCGCATCGTTGGCGGTGTCTCGGTGCACGCCGCGTTCGAGCACGGGCGCGTGTCGACCGCGTGGTCGGAGATGACGATGACGGAGCCGGTCGGCGCGCGCCGCGTCGACGCGAGCCAGCTGTTCCAGGTCGGGTTGTCCGGTGCCCTGTGATCGACGCACGGCGGTCAGGATCGCGATCCTGGTCGGGCTGTTCGCGATCGGCAACGCTGCAACGGCACGTGCACAGAGCCTCCGGTCGTCGCCCGGCGATCTCGCCGCGAGCCATGCCGGGCTCGATGGCGACTGCACGAACTGCCACGAGGCCGACAACTCGGTGTCCGCCGCGAAGTGCCTCGGCTGTCACGAGCACCGGGACATGAAGGCGCGCATCGACGCAGGCCTTGGTCTTCACGCGTCGCCCAAGGTCAAGGGGCGCGCGTGCAACCTCTGCCACAAGGATCACCGCGGAGCGCGCTTCGATCTGATGGGATGGTCGACACTCGGCGGCGAGAAGGGGTTCGATCACGCGCAGACCGGCTGGACGCTGCAAGGCAAGCACGCGGTCAGCGACTGCAAGAGCTGCCACAAGTCGTCCAACAAGCAGGGCTTGCGGACGTACCTCGGTACGGACCGGACCTGCGGCGGCTGCCACAAGAACGATACGCCCCACGGCGCGCTGCGCGCGCTGCACCAGCGTTGCGATCGCTGCCACAACGAGTCCGTGTGGAATCCGCCGAAGCGCACGCTCGGCTTCGATCACGACGACGCGACCCAGGCGGCGATGAAGCTCGAAGGCCCGCACGCGGATGTCGCGTGCATGAAGTGTCATCCGAAGGCCGCGTTCAAGCTGAAGAGCTTCGACGGCTCGTGCGCGCAGTGCCACACCAGCCCGCACGACGGTCAGCTGTTCGGCACGAAGAGCTGTCAGTCGTGTCACTCGCCCGCGCTCGGCAAGCTCGGCGAGGTGCGCTTCGATCACAAGCGCCAGGCGGGATACGCCCTGCTCGGCAAGCACAGCCAGCTGACGTGCACGACGTGCCACACCAAGGCGCTGGGAGTCCGCAAGCCCGACGACGCGTGTGCGAGCTGCCACGCCAACGACAACAAGCACGGCAAGCGCTTCGACAAGATCGCCGGTGCGTGCACCACCTGTCACTCGCAGCGCGGCTGGAAGACGGAGTTCCGGTTCAACCACACCAAGAACACCGGGTTCGAGCTCACCGGCAAGCACGCGACGACGGCGTGTCGCTCGTGTCACCGCGGCGCGAGTCCCGCCGAGTTCGAGCGCCACGCGGTCTCGAATGGCTGCATGGGATGCCATCAGCACGAGAAAGCGCACGACGGCAAGTTCGACAACACGCAGTGCCTGACGTGCCACAAGCAACCCGGTATCAAGCAACAGTCCGACGGTGCACGCGAGATGTTCCACGGCGAGCAGGCGCGATTCCCGCTCATCAACCGTCACGCGCAGGTGCAGTGCCAGCTGTGTCACATCAATGACGTCTACCAGCGACTACCGACGGAGTGCGGCGAGTCCTGTCACGAGGATTCGCTCCATCGCGGCTCGCTCGGCGCCGAGTGCTCGCGCTGCCACGAGCCCGGCAAGTGGGAGGCGGTGCGCTTCGATCACGCGGTCGACAGCACGTACCCGCTGCGCGGCAAGCACGCCGCCGTGAAGACCTGCGAGAGCTGTCATCCGTCGCAGACGTTCAAGGGCACGCCGACGACCTGCAGCGCGAGCGGGTGTCACAAGGCCGACGACGTCCATGAAGGCCAGCTCGGCGGGGCGTGCGACCGCTGCCACCGCGTGGATGGCTCCAACACGTTCCGGCACGACCGCGATTCGCGGTTCAAGCTCGACGGCCAGCACACGAATGTGCTGTGCGCCAGCTGTCACAAGACGGTCACCTTCAAGCCCGTGCGGTCGGATTGCTTCGGCTGTCACCCCGAGCCCGCCGTGCACAAGGGTCGGTTCGGCACCGATTGCGCTCGCTGTCACTCGACGACGACGTTTGGCAACATCCGCGCCCTTCACGACGTCGGCGACTTCAGGCTCACGGGTGCGCACGATCAGGTCGACTGTGCGCGTTGCCATCCAAACGGCGAGAAGCTGCGCGGCTCGGGCAACCTCTGCATCACGTGCCATCGCAAGGACGACATCCATCGCAACGCGCTGTCACCGAAGTGTGGGGACTGCCATACCCAGCGATCGTTCGCACCCGCGCGCTTCGATCACGTCCAGGTCGGCTGCTCGCTGACGGGCCTGCACGCAACGCTGGCGTGCGCGGACTGCCACAAGAACGGCAACTACGGCGCGGTCTCGCCGACATGCGTCAGCTGCCACCGCAACGACGCGCTCCGCGTGCGTGAGCCGGATCATCGCTCGCTGTTCGAGTGCGGCTCCTGCCACAACCCGACGACGTGGGCCCCGGCAACCCGCCTCGGAGTGCAGTCGATATGCAGGTGATCCGCGCAGCCCTGATCGTGGCCGGGCTCGGCGCACCTGCACGCGCCGAGGACGTCGCGATCACGACGTCCGCGGAGCCGACGACGGCGCCCGTCGATCTGAGGCTCACGCTGTCGAGCTTCTGGTTCCGCGAGGCGGGAGCCGACGCGGCGCCGCTCGTCGCCTCGGGCGCGACCGTGCCGAGCGCGAGCCCCGTGACCCGCTTCTTCGGTGACATGCGCGTCGAGCTCACGGACGGTGTGTTCCAGCTCGATGCGCGCGTGCGTCAGACGACGAGCGGTCGGTTTCAATCGGGTGCGGCGGGGGGCGGGGAATACGACATCCGGACGCTGAAGCTGCGCGCGGGATCGGAGACGACGTCGCTCTACGTCGGGCGGCAGTACGTGGACGCCGTGGGCGCGACGAAGATCGACGGTGTCGTCGTCGACACCAGGCTGTCGCCGGGCTGGACCGCGACGCTGTTCGGCGGCGCGTTTCCCCAGCTCGGCTCGCGCTCGGTCGCGACCGACTATCCCGAGATCGAGCAGCCAGGCGGCATGCTCGGCTCCGCGCTGATCCCGATCGCTGGCGGCGCGGGCAGCTCGTACGCGCACGACAAGGTGAACGGGAGCTTCGGTGTCGGGGCTGTACGCGTCGTGCAGGAAGTGCAGGACGCATCCGAGCGCTCGCGCGTGTTCGTGACGGCAAACGGCTATGCGCGTCCGTTCAGCGGGCTCGACGTCTACCACTTCGCGCTGATCGACGTGGCCGGAGCCGGTGTGGGGCTCACCAATGGCAGCCTTGGCATCAACGCGCGGCCCACCGACAACCTCGAGCTAGCGGGTTCGTTTCATCACGTCAGCTCCGATCTGCTCGAGATCGCCGCGCGCAACACGCTGAGTGATCCCGATCCGACCGCGCTCGGCATCGTGCAGAACGACACGGCCGTCGTTCGCGTGTCCCAGGATCAGGCGCGCGCAGGTGCAAGCCTCGCCCTCGCGCAAAGTCGATTTCAGCTCTCCGCGAGCGCCGGACTGCGACGTCGCCCGCGCGTCGATGTCCAGCTGGCCGATGGCAGCGGCATGTTCTCGTTCCCCTCCGTCGAGTCGGCGGATGTCACGCTCTCGGTGCTCGATCGGCGCTCGGTCGCGGACCTGCGGCTCTCTGCGACGGCGATCTTCATCTATCCGATCGGAGACGACGTCCCGAACCGATCCGCCGGCTCGACGGCGCGCGTGGTCGCGGGGCGCGCGTTCGCCGACTCCAAGCTCGAGATCGAGGTCGACGGGGCCGCACAGCGCTACCAGGACGTTCACGCCGACGGTGCGTGTACGAGTTCGCTCGATCCATCATCGTGCTTCGGCCGGGCCACCGTATCGGCGGCCCA
>JACCTC010000085.1 GCA_013812655.1 Deltaproteobacteria bacterium
ATGCTGCGCGTCCTGCAGGCCCGGCGTGCCGAGCTCGGTCGGTTCGGCGCGCAGATGGCGGCGCTGTCACCGCTCGCCGTCCTCGATCGCGGCTACGCGATGGTCTCGATGGCGGGCTCGATCGTGCGCGCCACCGACCAGGTTCGCGCCGGCGATCACCTGCGCGTGCGACTCGCGCGCGGCGAGCTCGGCGTGATCGTCGACGAGATCGGCGATGCAGGGGGCAACGAGCCATGACCCGACCGCCGCGCAAGCCGACCTCGAACGATGCGAGCCGCCCGCGCATGAAGGCCCGTGCCGCGACCAGCGGGGCCACACCTCGGCGAGGTCCACCGCGCCCGCCGCCGGCGAGCCGTCGCTTCGAGACGACCACGCCCATCGAGCGCGTCGAGATCGTCCGCGTCGAGGCGACCACGCCGGTCGAGCGCGTCGGGATCGTCCGCGTGGAGGCGACCACGCCCGTCGACCAGCTCGAACGGATCGATGCGACGCCACCGGTGGTGCGACTTGACCGCTCGCAGCTGGCCGAGCTGCGCCGGGCACCGCGCGCGATCACCGTCGTCGACGATCAGCTGGTCGATGTCCACGAGCTCTCCGCGATTCCCGCGCTGCGGGTCGCGCTCCACGACGATGCGCCCTACCTCACGGCGGCGCGTACGGCGATCGTCGCGGCCGGTCACATCATCGCGGCGCAGGCGACTGGTCTCGAAGGTATCGAGGTGATCAAGGATGCGATCCGGCGCGATGTCGTCGACACGGTCGTCGTCGGAATCCCGGGCGGCGAGACCGTGATCGAGGCCGCGCTCGCACTCGCACCCCAGCGCCCGGTGATCATCGCGGCGTGTGCCGGCACGGCTATCTCCGCCGTCGTCCAGGCTGCCGAGGTCGGCGCCGATCTGGTGACGCTGCGGCCGCACGATGTCGAGCACCTCGCGCCGGTATTGCTCGCGGCTGCGCGGCTCGCCGACGAGCGCCGGGACGCGCTGACCGCGAAGGGCGGCCAGGCGATGCTGCGCGCCCGGCTCGACGCGATGGTCGAGCCCGAGCTCGGCACGCTGCAGCCGTTCGAGCTGTTTCAGCGCATCCTCGAGGTCGAGCTCAAGCGCGCGCGTCGCTACGCCTATCCGATCTCGGTCGCGATGTTCGCCCTCGAGATCCCGTCGCCGCAACCTGCAGCCGGCATCCGCGGCATCCTGCGCGCGCGCGCCGGCAACGCGCTGATCCAGTCGATCCGCGACATCGATCTCGCGACCGAGCTCGATCACGACCGCTTCCTCGTGCTGCTGCCGTACACCGACCTCAGCGGCGCTGCCGAGGTCGCCCGTCGGATCCTCGCTGCCGTCGCGCAAGGCGATCCGGTGACCGCGATGGGCCGCACGCTCGCGCCGCGCCTCGTCGGTGCGGTCTCGGGGGCAACACCGGGTCAGCCGCTATCGTTCGCGCGGCTGATGAAGGATGCGTCGCGCGCGCTCGCGCAGGCTCGCCGCGACGGGGCGGAGCTCGCGATCCAGCCATGATCACGGGGGCCACACGACTCTCCGCGGTGATCGGCTGGCCGGTCGCGCACTCGCGCAGCCCGCACATGCTGAATGCCGCGTTCGCGGTGTCCGGCACCGACGCGGTGATGGTACCGATCGCCGCGCGGCCCGAGCGGTTTGCCGGCGTGATCTCCGGGCTGCGCGCGATGTCCGCGATCGGCGCGAGCGTCACCGTCCCGCACAAGCTGACTGCCGCGGCGCTCTGCGATCAGCTCGCACCCGCCGCCCGCGAGACCGGCGCGGTCAACTGCCTGCACTTCGACGGCGATCGCCTGGTCGGCCACAACACCGACGCGCCCGGCTTCGTCGATGGGCTGATCGCGGCTGGCTTCGCTCGCCGCGACGTCCGCGCGGTGCTTCTCGGTGCCGGCGGCGCCGCTCGTGCGGTCGCGTATGGCCTGCGCGAGCACGCGACTGTCGAGGTTCTCGCGCGAGCTCCCGATCGCGTGCTGTGGACGAAGGCCACGCCGTGGACTCCCGACGCCGTCGCGGCTGCGTTCGCGCACGCGGACCTCGTCGTCGATTGCACGCCGGCTGGCCTTGCCGAGCACGACGAGCGCACGCTGGTCGACGCGCTACCGCTCCACGCGCTACCGGCGAGCTGCTGGGTAGCGACTCTGATCTATCACCGCGCCACGCTGCTGGTCGAACGCGCACGCGAGCGCGGGCATTCCACCGTCGATGGCCGCGCGATGCTGGTCCACCAGGGTGCCCGCGCGTTCACGATCTGGACGGGCGCGCCTGCGCCGATCGACGCGATGGCGCGGGCTCTCGACGACGCGCTCCGCGGTACGTGATCTGCATCGCAACGGCAGCAAGTGTTGCCGCCAGAGGTGCCATGAGGGACTTCCGTCAGTTGTCGTTCGGAGTGGTTGCCATCCTGTGCCTCGGATTCACAGGGGCGCGTGTCGCATGGGCCGAAGGACCCGGCCGGCAGGGTCATTACGTCGAGGATCCGCTGGCGCCACACGTCACCGAGGGCACGACGGCAAGACTTGGCACTTCGGTCGGCTTCCTCTACGGCGAACGGCTCGACGTCCTGGCGCTCGGGCTCGCGGTCGCCGGCGGTCAGCGGTTTGGCCGGTTCGCGATCGAGGCCGAGTACAGCTACCTCAACTTCACGATGAAGGGTCCCTCAAACCTCGCGCTCGGCGATGGCCAGCGGCTCGGTGTCGTCGGCCGCTTCGATGTGCTGCGGCTCGGCTCGGCGATCATCGGAGGCAACTCGATGCTCGCGGTCTACGTCGAGGGCGGCGCCGCCGTCGCGTGGAACGACTGGTACCAGCCCGCCTATGACGAGGCGAGCCGCATCGTTCCCGCCGACACCAAGCGTGTCGAGGGTCAGGCCGGCTTCGGCATCCAGCTCGACCATCGCCTGCAGGAACCGATCGGCTTCCCGCGCCGAATCGGCTGGTTTCTCGGTTGGCGCGTGGCGCTCGCGCCGCACGAGACCGAGGCCGCGTCGATCTGCCGTGGCGCGAGCTGCCGACCTGCACCGATGATGCCGAACGAGCGTTACACCGACCGGTCGATGCTCTTCCAGTCGAGCCTCGCCGTCACCTGGTAGTTACTCGGCGGGAGCGGGCGCAGGCTGATTGGTGCACTGCACCTCGTCGACGCACTCGCCCTCTTTCGCCGAGCACTCCATGCGATTGCCGACCTCGTAGACCGGCTTGCCGTCCTCGCTGGTCAATGGATTTGACTTGCAGCAGCAGGTATCGGGAGTCGCGGCAGAGCCCTCGTTGACGAGGGCACCCTCCGGCTTCTTGGCCGAACCACCACACGCAGCAGCGACGACGAACACGAGCGCGATCATGCTTCGCATGGACCTGGTCCTATCATGGATTGCTAGATCTTCGTGCTTGCCGTCGCGGCCCGATCGGCGCTGAGCTGCGGCATGGCCCTCCCTCGATCTTCTTTGGTCATCTCGCTCGCCCTCGCCGCCAGCTCGCCCGCGCTCGCCGATCCGGCGGTGCGGTTCGGGTTCACCGGCGCACTCGCGGATCAAGGCGCGCCACAACAGCATCAGTTCGGACCGATGATCGCCGTCGGCGCACGCGTCGGGCCGGTGCTCGGCGAAGTCGACTACGCATACCTGTCGTTCATGGATCCCGACACGATCGACGGCGGCATGCACCGGCTCGGCGTCAACCTGCGCGCCGAGGTCTATCGCGATGGCACCGGCCCGTGCCTGCCCAACCTCGCGTGCACCAAGGCGCTGACCGTGTTTGCCGAGCTCGGCGTCGCGATGCGTTACGGCCAGTGGGCCCTCGACGCGCGGCGGCGGTCACCCGTCGACAGCGATCGGCAGCGCGAGGCCCACGTCGGCATCGGCTTCTCGCTCGATAACCAGCTCGCCCCCACGCGTTTCGGCTGGCAGCTCGGCCTGCGGATCGCCGCCGCCCCGCACGACGATCTGATGCTCGCCTGCCGCGGCACGAGCTGCGCCGCGGGCGAGGTCGAGCGCACCGGCAGCCTCGACTACTCGGTGCTGATCGAGTGGACGTTCCTGATCGGCCGGTAGCGACGCAAAACCAGATTGTTTCCGCCGAGGAAGGACCAATGACCCATCCGGGGTTGCCAATGACCCATCCGGGGTTGCGGTCGCAAGGGACCGCGCGAAGCGGTGGTTTCGGTGCGCGGCTACGGCTCGACTACGGCATGTTGGCGGGCGCTACTCCGTGCGCAGCTTCGGCCGAGAGCTCGTTTTCGCCACGCCGCAACGCCGCGAGCTGCTTGCTCGCGGGTGACAGGAAGGGTTGGCGATCAGGTGGAGGGAGCGGCTGCGATCGGAACGTTTGCGAACCGCTTGAGCCAGTAAGTGCCGGGCGGAAACGCCGGCACCTTGCCAGCGAGCAAGGCGTTGCGAGCTTCGCGATAGGCGCGCTGGAACTCGCGGTTGCGCTGGATGGCCTCGATACGCGCCCACTTGCTGCGGGCTGCGATGGTGGGGCGTAGGTTGCCGCGCGGTGCGATGGTCTTCGGCGCATCACGCCACGATTGGCGGAGCACGCCGCGCCGGCCGAGGACACCAGCGCCTGTGCGTGCGCGTTCAGCCGCCGTCAGCGCCTCGACCTCGGCGACTCTCTCGCGAACGGCTTGAAGAATGAGGTCACGGTCGCCGAGCTCTTCGGGGATCACGAGGTTCAGCGTGACGTGCTCGGGCATCACGCCGTCTTCGGCAAAGAAGTGCTTGGGCCGCTTCGCGTGGATTGCGCGAGCGTTCAGCAACGCAGACAGGCCGTTGACGCCGGGCCAGTGATGCACGCGCTCGACGAGTCCATCTTTGACCGGGTTGGTCGCGGCGTACACCAGCTTGTTGATGACGTCGCTCAGCTCGATCAGCTCGACGTCGCAGACCTGCTCCGTCGACCAGAAGTTCTCGGCCCGGCCACGCACGCAGTTCATGCACTTCGCGAGCATCTTGTGAAAGTGCTCGGTGAACTCCGGAATGATCCCGAAGCGATCGTAGACCACGTTGTGATAGTGGTTCGACATCGCCGACGGCAGCAGGACCTCCATGCCGAAGCGTTGTGCAGCTTCCGCGAGGCAGTACATGAAGGCCTCGTTCGTCACGTCATCGGGCCGCAACAGAAACTGCCGCTGCGTACAACGACGGTTGATCATGTAGAAGCGGCCCGGGAAGACTGGACGTGGAAGCGTCATGGCGATCTGTGGCGGTCGTCTCGACACACCGCACTCACCCCATTGCACGAACGTAGCCGCGACCAAGCTGTCGAGATCCCTCACGTCGACCTCAAATGCGTCCGGATGTCGGCCGGACATGTCCGCAGTTCGGACGGAACCCCGGACGTCAGTTGAGGACCTAGATCTGTTCCCAGGCTACACGTTCATCACGTTGGCCGGTCTCCACGAATGCTTCGGTTACTTCCAGGACGGCCTCGCACGGAAGGCGATATCGCCCGGGGACGTCGGTCGCGGTGTCGTTGATCAAGAAGCACATCTCTCGATCTGGCTCCTGAGGATCCGACGTCATCGCCATCAAGTACGGCGGCTCCCCGTTGGAGGGACCGAACTGCGCGCAACCTTCGAACGTACCCAAGCCCAACAAGAGCTTGAACCCACTGTCGCTGATTAGCTCGGCGAAGAAGGGCTCTCGCTCGCGCACTGCAATTAGGATGCGCCGCACGTCTGTTGACGTCACGACGCATCCGTTCAAAGGATTGCTGAGATCTTGCAGGTCAGAAAACCGGCATCGCATCGAACATCTTCCATTCGTCCGGTTCAACTCCGAATTCCAGGCGAGCCTGCTCGAACGCGCGTTCGAGCGTGTCGTGATACGTGTCCGTCATCTTTGCCTTCGTCGTCGAGGTAGAGGAGCAAGAAGCCTGGATCATCTCCGATCCGCACGATGTGAAGCTCCGCCGGCGTCCGCATGAGCTGGCCACCACCTTCGTGTCTCGTGAAACCCGTCGGAACGTGTGATCGCCCCAGTCGCACGCGGCGAACAAACGTGTAGGCGCTCGTGCTCACGGGATGTACTCGACGCCGATCGACGGAAAGATCGGCAGGCCACGCGTGTAGCTGCGGACGGTGTAGTCCTCGTTGTAGGTCACGCCCTCGGCGTTGCGGCGGTTCGTGACGTTCTGGATGTCGAGGTAGAGGTTGAGGATGCCCCACGCACGCCGCCACGTGCGATCGAGGCGGAGATCGAGCTGGAAGAACGACGGCAGGCGCGACGAGAGGATCGGCCCGTCGATCGCGATGTAGTCGCCATCGGCGTCCATCGTGGCGCCAGCGATCGGCGTGAACGGGTTACCGGTCGCATATCGGAATCGGCCCCCAGCGCGCCACTGCTTCCCGAGGGCGGTGGTGCCGACGATGGTGAGCGTGTGTGGCTGATCGAGGACATACGCGAAGTAATCCGGCCCGCGCGTCGGGTTCTGCCGCAACGAGCGGCCGTAGGTGTACGCGACCCAGCCGGTCCAGGTGCCACGATTGCGGCGCGCGATCAGCTCGAGGCCGTAGGCGTAGCCGCGCCCGATCGCCTCGCGATAGGAGTACGAGCCGAACTGCGCGTCGACGAGCTCGCGGCTGATGCCGAGGGCGCCGCCCGAGTCGGTGCCGCCGTTCGCCGAGATCGGGGTCGCCCCGGTGACCGCGTCGACGGGGAGCTGCCGCAGATGCTGGTAGTAGGCCGTCGCCGAGACCTCGTTGTCGTCGGCTACGATCGCCTTGCCGCCGAACGCGAGCTGGGCTGCGATCGAGCCGAGCATCGGCTTCTCGCGCATGAAGATCGGATCGAGATCGGTGATCAGCGGTGGCTCGTTGTAGAGGCCGGCTGACTGCGTGAGCTCGATGTGGTGCGGCAGCTGCTCGTGGATGACGATGCGCGGATCGAGCGACCACTGATCGGACAGACCGATGTGATCGCCGCGCAGGCCGGGGCGGATCTCGATCTTGTCGTTCGCGACGAACCACGACTGCTCGATCCACGCGCCGAGGTCCGCGGTCCACCGCGTCAGCGAGCGGCGGAGGACCATGTCGGGCGTCGGGTCCGAAGGGCTCGGCGGCGGCGTGTTGATGATGTCGTAGGCGTGGCGCGAGCCGCCGCCGTCGAGGCCAAATGACAGCGTGCCGCCGAACAGCGGCGTCGCGACCTCGGCGCGCAGGGTGAGCGGCACGGTCCAGCGATGGAGGCCCTTGTCCTGATCGTTGTGGTTGGCGCGGCCGTTGACGTCGTCGATGCCCACCGACGGCAGGATCGTCAGCTGGGTCGCGCCGTGCACCGCGCGATAGCGCATGCCGAGTCGCGCGAACCGCGACGTGTACGTGAACGCCTTGACGTTGCTGGTGTTGATGCCGCCGGTGCTGGCGTCGTTGGGGTCGTGGACCAGCCGCAGCTTGTCGTCGGAGACGAACGCGATCGCCATCCACTGGCCATCGCCGGATTCCCACCGCAGCTGGGCGTCGCCGTACCGCGGGACGAGCGCGAGATCGAGGCTCGCAGCTTTCTGGATCGCGTCGAAGTACGACCGCCGCACGCCCATCAGCCAGCTGCCGCGCGCGGGTCCGGGCCCTTCCGCGATCGCTGCGGCATGGATCAGGCTGACCTCGCCGCCGACCCGCCAGCGATCGCCGCGGCCCGTCCGCGAGGTGACCGTCGCGACGCCACCGAGTCCGCGCCCGTAGCGCACGCTCGCGCCGCCGGGTTGCAGCGTCAGCTCGTCGACGGCGGCGGTCGGCAAGAACGAGGCGATACCGCCGAAGTGATAGAGCAGCGGCACCTCGATGCCGTCGAGGTAGACCTTGGTGTCGCGCGGCGCGGTGCCGCGAAGCGCGAGGCCACCGAGCCCGAACGGCGTCCGCGCGACCCCGGGGAGGCTCTGCAGGGCACGCAACGCGTCGTTGCCGGCACCTGGCAGGTTGCGGATCTCGGTGGTGTCGAGGTGGAGCGGCGGCCCGCTCGGCACCCGTCCGCTGACCCGGATCAGCTCGCCCTCGCCGACCGCCGGCACGATCCGGATCGTCAGCTCGTCGCCGACGCGCGCGGATCCGAAGTACGCGCGAAAGCCATCCGCGATCACGACGACGTCGTGGCGGCCAAACGGCAGGTTCTCGATCGTGAACCGCCCATCGTCGTCACTTCCGGCTTCACCGGCGCCGACCGCGACCAGCGCCCCGACCACCGGCTGGCCGCTCGCAGCGTCGAGCACGCGCCCGGTGACCTCGCGCTCGGCATGTGCGGTGCCCCCGCCGACCACGATCGCGGCGACGACAGCACTCCAGCGACCGCTCACGACCGCGATGCTACACGGCGCGCCCGCCGAGGATCGCCGCGAATCGGCTTGCTACAAAGCGGCATGCCCCTGTCGCTGGCTGCCCTCGATCCACGCGAGCTCGTCCCCCGTACCAGCTCGGGCTATCCCGAGCCGTTTCGTTCGCGGGTCCTGCCGCGCGAGAAGCGGGCGCTCGGCGACGCGCTCGGCCTGACGACGATCGGCGTCAACCTGACAACGCTGCCGCCGGGCAAGGAGTCCGCGATGCGGCACTGGCACACGCGCGAGGACGAGCTGGTGTTCGTCGTCGAGGGCGAGGTCGTGCTCGTGACCGACCAGGGCGAGCAGTTGCTGACGGCGGGCACGTGCGCCGGATTCCCGGCAGGGGTCGCGAACGGTCACCAGCTCGTCAACCGCAGCGATCGGCCGGCGCGCTACCTCGAGATCAGCAACCGCGATCCCGAGGACACCGTGGAGTATCCGGACGTCGACCTCGCCTATCGCGGCAAGGCGTTCACGCACAAGGACGGCACGCCCTACTAGTTAACATGAAGTGACCGGCCCCCGAGCGCACGTCTCGTGGGTTACGCCTCAATCGCTAAACCGTGGCGCAGAGCCACATGCGAAAGGGAACCGGTCATGAAGAAAGCTACACGATTCGTCGGG
>JACCTC010000091.1 GCA_013812655.1 Deltaproteobacteria bacterium
AGTGGGATCAGTTTGCTGCGCATCTCGCTCGTCGGGGTTCCCTTCAACTCGCCGCTACGCCGACGCCGACGCGATCGCACGCGGCGAAGAGGGCCGCGTGATCATGAAAATCGGGATCTGCACCCAAATGCACTCTGGACGTCGCGATCGCGCGCGTCGATACTGGTCGTCACGGGGCTCCTTGCGACGGAGATCGGCTTGGTAACCAGATATCTGCCGCATTGCGGCCCCGTACCTCAAGCCCGATCGCGCAAGTGATCGAAACTGCTCCCGCTTCTATGCGTCAGATCGGGAACTGCACCCAAGCCATTACTCCTCTGCGCCTGCGCCCTGTTACTGTGGATCGCAGCGTGCGTCGCATCGCAGGGCTGCACGTGCGGCCAGGAGTTCGATCGAGATCCACTTGATCCGGAGTCCAAGTTCTTCGTGAGCGCGGACCACGACCCGTCCGATCATTGCTACTGCCGCTGTGGCGACGGACCGGAGGAGCGGTTCCCGCCGAGTCGCACCTGTGAAGGCTACGAAGAAGCGTGCGAGCACGTGGATGGCTCCATCGCGCAGCTCACGTGCGAGTAAGAGCGACGTTACCCAATGATCAGGCCGACGCTCACTTGAGCTCTTTGATCTCCTGGTAGTCGCCTTCGGTCTTGAGCGTGACGGTGAGGACCTCGTCGGTGCGATTACGCCAGAACCAGCCATGTCGTCCCTCGAAGGCGGCCACCAGCACGCCGTCATGGGTGGCCAGGCCCTGGCCCTTGCCGTAGCCGTGATACGCGCCGGTGGTCGGGTGGTCCGCGTGCAGGTCGTAATTCACGACACCCTTGTCGGTGGCCCACGAGAACGTCACGCGTGCACCCGCGCGCATCGTCAGCTTGACCTCTTTGCCCTCACCGGGTTTCAAGGTCACGCGGGTGACGTCACTCGGCGCCTTCGCGACGACCGGCGGCGCATTCACCGGCGGTGGCGCCGTGGTCGCGACGGGCGGCGCAGGTGCGCATGGAACTGCAGTGACCGCGGGGCGCTGTGCAGCTTCCGCTGCTTCCTTCTCGAGAGCGAGCTTGGTCTTTCCCATCTTCGTGAGCCCGAGGACGCCGCCGATGCCGGTGGGATCGATTCCGTACTCTGCGGGAAGCACGACGGTGACGAGCAGGGCGGTTGCGACGGCTGCAGCAATCGCGGTTGATCGGAGCAACGTGCGGGTCGAGGGAAGGGCGCTGGCCGGTGGAATTTGTTCGGTCATGTGATGAAGAGCCCCACGAGTTGATAGCCCATGAGCACGAACCCGGCGCTCATCAGCATGACGTTGGCGGTATATGCGTGTCGCGCGAAACTGCGCGTGCGACGCCAGAAACCCATCGCGATCAGGATCGTGCTCAGCGCGAGCAGCTGACCGATCTCGACGCCGACGTTGAAGGCGATGAGGTTGGGGATCAGGCCGTCGGGCGAAATCTCGAACTCGAGGATCTTCGTCGCGAGGCCGAATCCGTGAAACAGGCCAAAGATCAGCGTCGCGACCTTCGTATTGGGCTGGACGCCGAACCAGCGGCGAAATGCGCCGAGGTTGTCGAGAGCCTTGTAGACAACGGACAGGCCGATGATCGCGTCGACCAGGTACGCGCTAACGCTGACCTCGATGAGGACCCCGAGGAGTAGCGTCGAGGAGTGACCGAGCGCGAACAACGTAACGTAGATGCCGATGTCCTTCAGCCGATACAGGTAGAAGATGACGCCGAGCAAGAACAGCAGGTGGTCGTATCCGGTCACCATGTGCTTGGCGCCGAGGTACGCGAACGCGATCAAGCGGACGCCGCTGCTCTCCTGGATGTAGCCCTTGTCGCCCTCGGCAACACCGTGAGCGAGAGCCTCGACCGGCGCTCCAAGCAGAAGGCCCAGCGCGACTATGAGGACCAGGACGGTCCCGAGCCGGTGGCGGGCAGGCAACATCACCCGTTGCAGTTACTATCGCCGGTAGTGGATGTCAAACGATGTTGAGGTTGTGCACCGTGAGGCGCGAGCGGCCTAGTGGCTGTGGTCGTGATGAACGTCGGGTGCGTGTTCGTGCGAGTGCGCCCGACGTCCATGCGCGTGCCGGTGCGTGTGCTCACCGATGAACGGCGGGTCGTGTTCGTGATCGTGATGACCGTCGTCGTGACGATGCGGGTGCTCGTGCTCGGTCGGACCATGCACGTGCGCATGCCCGTGCTGCTCTGATGCATGCAGGTAGACGCCAAAGCCGAAGCCAACAGCAGCGATCGCGGTCAGGATCGTCGCGTCGCGGTCGCCGAGAATCCAGGCGATACCGGCGCCAATGAACGGGGCGAGCGCGAACACAGATCCGGTACGCGCTGCGCCGATGCGGCGTTGCGCGAGCAGGTACATCCGCAAGCTCAGTCCGTACCCCGTTGCGCCGCACACCAGCAGAATCGCGATCGTCGCGAGCTGCGGCGTGACTTCGCCACGCACGATCGCGATCGAGCCAGTGAGCGTGGCGCCGAGCGCGCCTTTTGCGGCGATGACCTGCAGCGGATCGCGTTCCGCGAGCGGGCGCGTGAGCGTGTTGTCGATCGACCAAGCGAGTGTCGCGACGACAACCGCAGCTATGCCCCACGGTTGCGGGGAGGAACCGAGCGACGCGTCGAGGACGAGCAGCACGCCACCAGCCGCCATGATCACCATCGCCGCTATGACGCGACGCCCGAGTGACTCACGATAGATGAGCCACGCAAGTCCAACCGTCAGCACGGCTTCGAAGTTCAGGATCAGCGACCCTCCGGTCGCGCCCGCTCTCGAAAGTCCCCACGCAAGGCAAGCCGGCGCGATGGCGGCACCTGAGATCGCGATCGCGACGATGCGCCCGGTATCCGAACGCTTGAGCGAGCCTCCGACAGACCTGCGAACCAACCGCATCGCAAATGCGGCTGCCGCTGCACCTCCGTAGAGGAGTGCGGCGATCGTCAGCGGTCCCGCATCAGCACCGGCCCACGCGACCACGGGTGTCGTGAGTCCGAACGCAACCGCCGACGCGATCGCGAGCAGGACGCCAGACGTGATCGGCCGCGGCATATTGCAACTCTAGCGCTCACGGCTCACCCACGCGAGACCGCTCCGAAACCTTCGCCCGAACGAGAAGGGGGCGTGGCCAACGTATTCAGCGCTTCGCGCGTGCAGCCTGCCAGCGCTTGTCTAGCGCGCTCCAGTTTAGGTTCGCGAAGAACGCATCGATGTACTTCGCGTGCGCGCTGCCGTAGTCGATCGCGTACGCGTGCTCGAACATGTCGAGCACGAAGATCGGCGCGCCTGCTGCGAGGGCCTGCGAATGGCCGCCAGTGCCGACGATGCGCAGGTCGTTGCTGCGCGCCGACAGCGCGATCACGACCCAACCGGAGCCACCGCCGAGCGACATCGCCGTGGCGCGCACCAGCTCTTCCCAGCGGGCGGCCGAGCCGAACTGCTTGTCGAGGGCCTTCGCGAACTCGCCGGAGGCTTTGCCATTGCCGCCCAGGTTTTCGAAGTACGCCTCGTGCAGGTAGACCGAGTTCGCGTACGTCAGCTCGCGTTCGCGTAGCGCGCCGACCTGAAACCCGGGTGTGTCCTTCGTGACCTTGTCGAGCTCCAGCTCGACGGCGTTCAGGTTCTTAACCGCACCGCCGTAGTTGTTCTGGTGGTGCGAAGTGAGCAGCTTCTCCGAGAGGCCAGGCAGCTTCGCGGGATTGAACGAAAGGGGCATCACCTTGTTCGAGCCAGCTGCGACCGGCGTGAACGGCCCGGGGGCGGGCGCTCCCTTCTTCGCCTGCGCGTGCGCGAGCGTGGTCGTGGCGAGGACGGTACTGGCTGCGATCGAGCCGAGAACTTCGCGTCGATTCATGACGTGGAGCATAGCGCGGTCGAATTCCCGCAAATGGTCGATACTGGCGCCGTGACCGATGAAGTTCCGCTCCCGAGCGACGAGCGCGCGCCATACACGCTGCGCGACCTCGTTCTCTACTTCCTCAAGCTCGGAACGTTCGGGTTCGGTGGTCCAATCGCACTCGCCGGATACATGCAACGTGACCTCGTCGAGCGTCGCCGCTGGCTACGCACCGAGGACTACAAGCAAGGCCTCGCGCTCGCGCAACTCGCGCCCGGTCCGCTCGCCGCCCAGCTCGCGATCTACCTCGGTTGGGTGAAGGCGCGCATCCTCGGCGCGACGCTTGTCGCTTTCGCATTCATCCTGCCGTCGTTCGTCATGGTGATCGCGCTCGCGATCGCCTACCTCGAGCTCGGCGGCCTGTCGTGGATGCAAGGCGTGTTCTACGGCGTCGGTGCCGCGGTCATCGCAGCGTCGTCAAGCTCACGAAGCTGACGCTCGCGAAGGATCCGCTGCTCTGGTTCGTATTCCTCGTCAACGGTGTCGTGACCGCTTGGACCGAATCCGAGATCGTGTGGGTCTTCGTCGCGAGCGGGTTCTTCGTCTACGTGCTCCGCATCCGCCCACTGCTCGGCGCGAACGCGCACTCCTTCGTTCCATGGGCCTGGTGGTTCACCGGGCTGCACGGGCCGGCTCGTGGAGATGCACGGCGGTCGAATTGACGTGCGGAGTGACGGCCCTGGAACAGGGAGCGAGTTCGTCATCCGGCTGCCGCACTCCGCCACAGAAGTGCAGCCACGTAGCGCCGAACAGATCACCGGCCGAACTCTCGCGCGGCGTGTGGTGGTTATCGATGACAACCAGGATGCCGCGAATGTGACGGCGATGGTGGTCCAAGCGCTCGGCGGCGAATGCAGAATCGCGTACGACGGAATATCGGGCGTCCGAGAGGTCCTGGCGTATCGACCGGAGATCGTGTTGCTCGATATCGGCATGCCCGGTATCGACGGCTACGAGACGTGTTCTCGGATCCGTCGCGAGCTCGGACGCGGTGTGCTTGTCGTCGCGCTCACCGGGTTCGGGCAGCAGCAGGACCGCGACAAGGCCGCTCGGTCGGGCTTCGACGCGCACCTGACCAAGCCGGCCGACCCAAAGGAACTCGCCAGACTCCTCAGCGATCTGTGTGTTGATCCCCATGCGGACGCGCCAGGCAGAGGCTCGTCCGATCCGCGATAGGCGCGTCGTCAAGTAAGCAGCTAGCTCTCCGGCATCCACAGCAGCGAGAACACCGCGCCCAGCCCGGGGACCGCGGTCGCGTGCTCATAGATCGGCGCGTCGACACGCTCGGCCTTACTCGATAGCCAGGTCGTGCCGGGAACGATGCGACTCGACTCTCCGATCGACCCGCGCTCGAAGTAGTCGAACGCGGCGGAGCCGGGTGCCACGGAGCGCTTCGGGATCCATCCGGTGAACGACGGGCTCTTCTTCGCCCACTGCACGCGCCCCTGCTTGGTGTAGACCACCGCGCATCGTTCGGGCGTCAGCTCGACGAACCGCATCGCGCTGGCGAGAACCGACGTGCCGAACGCGCTCGAGATCGCGCGGACTGGGTCGAAGGTGAGGGGCGCCACCGCGCACCAGGACGTCACGAGCGGCCTCGGCATCAGCAGCTCGGCGGCGAACACGTCGGCTTCCCGTTCCGTGGTCGTGCCGCCGGAGTGCAGAGGTGAGCACAGCCGCTCGACCGCATCTGTCGGCCCTGTGTGCCCCACGTAGTGCTTGCACAAGATGTGGCCGATCTCGTGTGCGATCGAGAACCGGATCGCACCGACATCGACGACTCGGGTCGAGATGATGATCCGTGCGCGATCGCCGATCTGGATCACGCGCGCCGTGGCTCCTTCGAGATCCTCGAACCGGATCTCCGCGTTGAGCTCCGCCGCGATCGCGTCGAGATCGATGTCCGCAGGATCGGTCACGCCGAGACGGGTGAACACGTGGAGCGCGGCGGCCTTGGAAATCTCCTCGCGCAGCTCTTGCCCCTTGTCCTTCGCCTTGCGCGGCGGCTTTCGCGCCGCCCGATCCCGTTCCGCCCGCACTGCCACGTCAGGCCGCCATCCGCTCCACGAATGCCTCGGCGTCGACGAGGCGTTCGCGGAGGTCACCATCGGAGAGCGAGGTCGGATCGGCGTCGTTCGCCGAGGCCCATTGCGTGCAGCACTCGGTAGGCGCCAGCCGCGCGGCGAGCTGCGCCTCCACCTCAGCACGAGAGAGCTTCGCGATCCGGTCGGCGATATTGGCGCGGTGGAACTCGTACCTGAACCGGTGCCCCCATTCGAGCAGCTCGTCGGCGATCTGCTCGATCTCGGGCGTCGTCGGCATGTCGCGCGCGTCGTTGACGGCGAGCGCGACCATGATGCGCGTGAAGGTTTCGCGATCGGACTGTTGGTTCGGCATGGTGGTCCTCGGGTGGGGTT
>JACCTC010000042.1 GCA_013812655.1 Deltaproteobacteria bacterium
ATCCACGTGCCGCAAGCAAGGTCGTCCGCTCTTCGACTACCTCACCAGCGCCATTCAAGCGGCCCTACGTAATCGACGCACACCCTCGCTGCTCGTTGCTGCGTAGTCCAACCCGTGAACGGGTACGACCGCCGCGCTGCAGCCATCATCGAGACGTGTCGCGCCGAGCACGTCTATCGCGTGCAGAACGCGCTGCTGCTCTTCAGCGAGTTCCCGTCACGGGACCTCGCGGCTTACCTCGTCGAGCTAACGAAGGACGCCGAGCCCGCCTCGAAGGAACGAATCGTGAGCGACCTCGTGGCCGCCGCCGCGCACGACGATGACATCGCGGCGCTCGTCGCAGCGTTGAAGCAGAACAACCCGAAGAAGATCGTGCTCACCTGCGCCAGAGCGTTGAAGCGCCCGACGCTGAAGAAGCTCAGCCCCCAGCAACAGAAGCAGCTCCGCGCCGCCGGCAAGCGCTACGACGGTAAGGACCTGCCCGCCGCCAAACGCCTCGGCGCGGATCGCCAGGACGAGCAGTCGTTCCTCGCCACCCTCACGGTCTGCGAGCTTCTCGACAGCAGGGGCAAGCCCGCCTACGACGCGTTCCTCTACATGGTTGATTCAGGAACGATCTTCAAAGCCGGCACGACGAAGGTCGCGGCGGAAATCACGCAGGGCTCGCTCGCGTGCAATGACGAAGCGCTCGCCGATGCACTGGATAAAGCGCTCGAGAACTATCGTGACTAGAATCTCGATGCCGACGGTCACGAAGGCGGCTTTGCCAGATCGTACCAAAGCCCCACGCGTGAGCTGACCTCGGATCGCGAGCGGAAACCGTACCGAAGCGAACAGTGAGCGCTGAAGAGCATCTCGGCGCTCGCGACGACGGGCTCAGCGCGACTCGCCGCCGTCGCAAGGATCGCCCTTCATCGTGTCCTGGTCCTTGCTGTCCTCGGCGGATTCGCCGGGCGAGTTGCCGGTCCCACCCGCGGGCTCCATCGTCTTCTGCGATTCGATGGCGGCGGGGGATTTCGGGGCCTGCTTCTTGGCGCATGCCGAAACACTGACGACGAAGACGAGGGCGAGCATGAGGCGCATGCGCGGACTCTACTACGCGCGTAGCTCGAAGCTCAGCGCTTGCGCTGCAGCAGATCGCCGAACGTGCCGAACTTCGAGGAGGGCTGCGCCTTCGCGACCTCGGCGACATCGGCCGCGGTGCCGTCCTGAGAATCCGCCAGCGAGAGCCCGATGCGGCGCTTCTCGAGATCGATCGACAGCACGGTGGCCTCGACCTCCTGGCCGACCGCAACGACCTCCTTGGGATGGTTGATCCGGCGTCCCGACCCGAGCTCGCTGATGTGGACGAGGCCCTCGACTGCCGGCGCGAGCTCGACGAACGCGCCGAACGGCTGCAGCCGCGTGATCTTGCCCTTGACGCGCTGGCCCTCGGAGAACGCGGCGATCGCGTCGCGCCACGGATCGTTCGCGAGCGCCTTGAGCGACAGGCTGATCCGCTCGACCGCCTTGCCCTTCTCCTGGACGGTCTCGACCTTGAGCACCGCGACGTCGATCTCCTGGCCCATGCTGAGCACGTCCTCGGGGCGCTCGACGCGCGAGTAGCCGAGCTCGGAGACGTGGAGCATCCCCTCGATGCCGCCGAGATCGACGAACGCACCGAACGGCTTGAAGCCGACGACCTTGCCGCGGAGCGTGGCACCGGGCTCGAGCCGCTTGCGGGTCTCGACTGCGAGCTTCTCCTTCTCCTCCTCCACGAGTGCGCGCCGCGACAGCACGAGGTTACGCGGCTCGTAGCGCGTGATCCGGAACGTCAGCCGCTGGCCGACGTAGGTGGTGAGATCCTCGACGAAGCGCGCGTCGATCTGCGAGGCCGGACAGAACCCGCGAACGCCGGCGACATCGACCGAGACGCCGCCCTTGATGACCTCGGTGACGACGCCCTCGACCGGGATCCCGAGCTCCTGCGCCTGCTGCAGCTCCGCGCGCACCTCGGGGCCGCGGCCACCGAGCTTGACGCGGAGCGCGAGCACGCCGCCCTCGTCGCCGACCACGCGGGCCTCGACGGTATCGCCGACCTTGACGAGCAGCTTGCCCTCGCCATCGCTGACCTGGCTGCGGTCGAGGACGCCTTCGGCCTTGCCGCCGACATCGACGAACAGCGCGGTCTGGCCGATCGAGATCACCTTGCCCTTGACCACGTCGCCGGTGCGCGGGCGCTTCTTGTTCGCGGGCTTGTCGCGTTCGGACTCGGCGAGCATCGCCGCGAAGTCATCGTCGTTATCCGCCATGGGGGCGGCACTCTACTCGGAGGCGTCGCCGCTGGCGATGGTTACGGGCTCTCCATCTGCGCGAACACCGCGACGACGGCAGGGTCGGTGGCACACCGCTCCGCGAGCGCCTCCATCCGGGTCTCGAGATCGACATATCGCTGCGCGTGCTCCTCGAGGTAGGCGGTCGCCTCGGCGAGCTTCTGACGATCTCGATCGAGCGCGAGCGCGGCGACGAACGCCCCACGGTGCTCGGCGAACACGCGCTGCATCGCCGGCCCGGCCTCGGCGCAGGTCTTCGCGCGCTCGCCCGCGGCGACGACGAGCTCGTGCGCGCGCCAGCCGCGATCGGCGATCTCGGCAGGCGACGGAGCGTCCTTGCACGCGGTCGCCGCCAGTACCCACACAAACAAGATGCAGTACACGTTCGAGATATGACACGAACCACGTGCGCGCCGCTGGTCAGGCGCATGATCGTGGACCGTGGTTGTTGTTCGCGCGGCTGTCCTTAACGGTGGGTCGTGGATGCTTGCGCGGCCGCATCTCCAATGCGTGCGCTACACTTGCTACGAATGGCCGCGCCATCGCGAAAGCTCGCCACGATCGACGACCTCGTCGCGCGCGGCGATCCGGATCGACTCGAGATCATCGGCGGCGAGATCGTCGAGAAAGCGACGCCGTCACCTGGGCATAGCCTGGCCGAGATCAAGCTCGGCGTCGCGGTCGATCCGTTCAACCGTCGCGCGGGCAGCCGCGGGCCAGGAGGCTGGTGGATCTTCACCGAGATCCACGTCGAGTATCCGCGCGGCGAGCTCTACTGCCATGACGTCGCAGGTTGGCGCCGTGACCGGATGGCCGCACGACCTGAGGCTTGGCCGGTGCGGGTTCGCCCGGACTGGGTCTGCGAGATCGTGTCCCCGAAACACGAGAAGCATGACCTCGTCGACAAGCCACGCGTGCTGCACGCGGCGGAGGTGCCGCATTACTGGATCCTCGACCCCGAGGAACGCATCCTGCTCGTGCACCGCTGGTCGCCCGATGGTTACACCGTCGTGCAGCGAGCAACTGCAGGCGAGACCGTGCGCGCCGAGCCGTTCGAGGCGATCGAGATCTACGTCGGAGTGCTGTTCGGCGACGATGAAGAATGAGCAGCAGAATGTGGGCTCTTCTTCCTCGCGGGTGACGACGTATCCGAGCGCTGGTGCGCACCGTCGAAAGGCGACCCGAAGATTAGCGCTGATGTTGGCGCTCTCGCGTACGGATCAGTGGGAAGGCCTGCCGTTTGCCGGATCCGGCGGCTTCGCGCGATCGCGGCCGGCGCGAGCGGTCATCGGTGCGTCAGTTCGCCGCCGCGCGTGACTCGGGACGCGCAACGACCGGCGTGGCGGGCTGGACCGCCCGCTCGACGCCGAGATGCTTCGGCGACAGGAAGCCGAGCTTGCGCATCGCCCAGTCCCACACGAACGTCGGCATGATGGCGTTGAGCAGCAGCGCGAAGTGTTGCGAGAACGGCGCGACGTAGCGGGCCGAGGGGCGGCGCGCATTGACAGCACGGGCGATCGCCTTGGCGATCACGATCGGCTCGGAGGCAAAGCGGTCTGCCAGCTTCGACATCGCCTCGTACTTGGCGAGGGCCGCCGAGTACGGGGTCTCGGTGAGCTCGCCGAGCTTGGCGACCGCCGTCGCCTCGAAGTTCGTGCGGATCACGCCGGGCTCGATCAGCGAGACAGCGATGCCGAACGGCCGCAGCTCGTAGCGCAGCGCATCGGACAGCGACTCGATCGCGTACTTCGTCGAATTGTAGACGCCGAAGTAGGGCAGCGTGATGCGCCCACCCAGACTCGACACGTTGATGATCCGGCCCGAACCGCGTGCCCGCATCTGCGGGATGAACGCGCGGGTGACATTCATCAGGCCGAAGACGTTGGTCTCGTACTGCCGGCGCATCTCGGCATCGCCGATCTCCGACGTCGGGCCGAGCACACCGAAGCCGGCGTTGTTGACGAGGACATCGATCCCGCGGCCCGCCGTCAGCGCATCGGCCGTCGCGACCGCGGCGACAATCGAGGTCGCCGACGTGACGTCGAGCTCGAGCGTGTCGAGGTTGAGCCCGGACGCCTCGGACTTCAGCTTCGCGAGCTCGGCGCGCTTGCGCCCCGATGCGATGACGTGATGACCCTGACGGGCGAGGTGGAGCGCGGTGACGCGGCCGATGCCAGCGGTGGCGCCGGTGATCAGGATGGTCAGGATGGTCTTGGAGGCTGATGACATTGGTGAGGTAGCTTTCGTTTCAGGTGGTTGAGAATGAACGTTCATTCCGTATGAAGGTGAAGGAAACCAGAGGCATGTGACCCTCGAGCCGTTGATCAGCTCCGGATCGCTTCCCAGATGCACTGCTCGGCAAATGCCCAGTCGGCATCGGCCGGGGTTTGCCCGACATCGAGACAGCTGCGGATGACGCCGATGAACGCGCCCAGCACGAGGCCCATCAGCAGCCGGGGGTCGCCGGCCTTGAGCTCGCGGCGGGCCTGCGCGGCGGTCACCACCGCGGTGATGATGTCGAGCATGCGCTGCTCGACCGCGCGGCTCTCGGCGTCGAGATACGAGGCGTGGTGGTGAAGCTCGAGGAAGATGAAGGCTGGGACGTTCGCGCTCGCGAACCTCGCCATCCGCATCCAGATCGTACGGAACTGCTCGCGGGTGTTCGCGCTCGCGGGAAAATCGTCGAGGACGCCCGCCGAGAACCGCATCTTCTGCCCGCGATAGATCGCGTTGACGAGCGCTTCCTTGGAGTCGAAGTAGCGGTAGATCGTGCCAGCGCCGACGCCCGCGCGATCCGCGATCTCGGGCACCGCGGTTCCCCAGAAGCCGCGCTCCACGAACAGCGCGAGTGCGGCATCGAGGATGGCTTCGCGCTTGTCCGACACCACGCGACGCGCGCCGGCGATCGCGGGCTGGCTAGCGCGACCCGCAGGGATCGCGGGCTGGCTCGGTCGCGAGCGAGGATTGCTGGGCGGCGCCATCGAGTGTTGGAATGAATATTCATTCCGAGACGTCCACGCAAGCGATATCTGAGGATGAATCGCTAACCAATCGAGATCGCTTACAAAAAATCTCGTCTAGCGCGCCTTGAGCTGCGCCCACAGCGCGAGGTGGTCGGACACGTTATCCGCGTCGCTCACCGCGAACTTCGTGGTGTCGAAGCCGCGCGTGTAGATCGCGTCGAGCCGCATCGCGAGCGCGCGGTGCGTGGGGCCACTACCGGTGACCGGGGTGTCGAAGCCGAACGCGCGAACCAGCTCCTCGAGGCGATTGTCCTGCGTCGTGGTCAGGATCGGGATCACGTGCGCGATCCACGTGAACGGGCTGGTGTTGAAGTCACCCGCGATGATCACTGGCGTGGTCGCGTGATACGCGTGCGCGAGCACCGGGATCAGCTGCGCGCGGCGATCTCGGACGTCGAGGCGGTTGTCGAGGTGCACGGCGTAGACCGTGACGGGGTCGCCGGCGACATCGAGCGTGGCGGCGAGCGCGACGCGGCGGCCGCTATTCGCGTGGACGTCGAAGTACGGCAGCTCGATGACGCGCGCCGAGGTGATCGGCGCACGCGACAGGATCGCCACGCCGTGGCTGCCCCCGGGGATCGCGTGGCCAGCGGCGAACACCGCGTGGTAGCCGAGCGTCTTGCCGACGCCACAGGCCGCGCTGCACCACGGCGTATTCGGTCGCTCCGCGCGCTCGACCTCCTGCAGCACGATCACGTCGGCGTCGCGCAGCTGGCGATCGGTCGCCAGCGCATGCGCGATCACGCTCGCGGGCTCCTTGTGAATGTTGAACGTGACGACGCGCAACGCATCGAGGCCACGGCTCGCGGGCACCGGCTTCGGGAACGTCGCCTCGATCGAGGTGTCGACGGGGATCCCGTGCTGAACGCAGCCCGCAATGACGACGGACAGGATGACGAGCACGGCGGCGTCGCGACGGCGATGCATGCTGGCTAGAGCGTCGACTCGATTCGTGGGTTGCTCGCCCGCACGTGTTGCCGATGGTTGCCGGCTAACGGGCTCGCAGCACGAACGCGAAATCGCGCCCGCCGTCGACGGCACGGAACGCGAGCTGGTGCTCGCCGACCGTCAGACCATCGAGGTGCAACATGTCGTAATAGATGGGTCCATTACAGAAGCGCGGTACGTCGCCCCAGCATGTGTAGGGCGTGCCGTCTAGCGCGACCTCGTAGTAATGGGTTCCGCGCGACCGCTGATTGCCGATCATCGATTCGAATCCGACCACGACCGGAGCACCCGCCACGAGCTGATCGATCCCATCCAGATGGAGCGCGGTGACCTCCGCGACGCCGATCGTCAGCACATCGACGACGTCGTCGCCCACGATCATCATCACGTCACTGGTGCCGGGTGCGACGCCAACGATCGAACCCGCGCTGCCGGTTTCGACGTGCACCACGGAGCCGTCTGTCGCCACGAGCCGCGCATCGTCGGAAAGCTCGCCGTCGAGGTAGAGCGTGAAGAATGCATGGCCCCCGACTCCCAGCTCGCCGTCGGCACTGTCGAGCTGGATCGAGCCCACGCTAGTGGTGTTGGTGCAGCCCGCGAACAAGGCCAAGAGCACGAATCTCATTGTGTCATCCTCCGGTCGGGCCATCGTACCAGGAAGTCTTAGGGAACGATCACGCCACGGCGGTCACGAATCGCACACGTCATGGTGGGTGGAAGGGGTGGGTTCGCCACCTCGGCTCGAACAGTCTCAAGCCAGGTGCCCTCGAATCGCACCGACGACATATCGGTGTGCCACACGTCATCACCACTCGGGTCGGCTTCGAACTCGATGACTCGGTCCAGCGGAAACGTGACCGGTTCGGAGTCATCGTCGGTATCGAGCGATCGAATCGCGACGAAGCCTTCGGTACCGACCTCGATCGTGAAGTTGCCCTGGGTGCTGCCTTCCGCGCGACCCTTGAAGTTGGTGTCGTTGAAAAAGCGGACGCGCGTGCCGGGCAAGCCGAACACGAGTAGCGAGTAAACCTCGTCGTCGAAGTTCGGATCGCTGCCGAGGAAGTTGTACCAGGGCTTTTTCTTCAGCTTGATGCTCCCGAGCTTCTTGATGCCGTTTGCTGCCACGAAGCGAATACGGGGCTGCTCAGGAACCGAGCTCGTGATCTCGTCGAGCCCGAGCACCCACGCGGCGAAGCCACCGAGCCCTCGGAGTGCAGACACGGTGCCCTCGATTCGCTTGAGCGTCTTGAACAGCGGCGCGGCACTCGAGAACGGTGAGTGCTCGGGAACCCACACGACAGCGCTGCTGTCGTGTGTGACCTCGAAATTCGGCTCGGAGAACATCACGACGACGGTGGGATTCAGGAGCGGCAACACCAGCACTGGGATCCGAGGCAGCTCGAAGGTCTGGGAGCGAGCCCCGAGCGTTAGCGTCACCTCGGCGGTCAGGCATCGCACCTCGCCACCAGGGTTGAGGATCGTGTCGAGACGCAGCTCGCGAAAGATTGGCGGCAAGACGAACGAGGCGGTCGGATTCTGGACGCCCGACAGCGCCAAGAAGTCGCGTCCCTCGGTGAGCGCGTTGCCCGCAGCGTTGTAGACCCGCCAGCGCACGCGTACTTCGATCTTGAGACGAGGCAGGGCGTAGTTCCCGAATAGCTGTCCGCGCACACCCGGCGGGGTCGTCGTTGGTCCACCGCCGAGGATCGCGAGGGGCGGCGGAAACGGCTGGCCGCTCGTGATGTCGGCGACCGCCGCGAGCGTGTCACCCGTCAGGTCACCCGAGTCCGGCACGGAGAGAGCGTTGGCGTTCGCGAACAAGACGTCCTTCGCCGCCCAGGCCAGGTTCAAGAAACCGTTCGCGAGATCGCTTGCATCGATCTCCGGCGTCGTCGGAACGAGTGACGTCGTAACGGTCTGCCCGACTTCGACTCGAGTGGATGACTGGAGCACGATCCGAAGCGTCGATCGTATCGTCGCGATCACGTCGTCAATCTGCTGGTCGGTCATCACCGGTGCCGCTGTTCCAGACATAGCCCCCCAATCTTGGTTCCGCGTTCTACCGCGAAAACCAACAAGACCGTGACAGCAGGTACTGCCGACCCCAGCACGACCAGATCGAATTGCGGAGCGCGTGATCACCGCAGCGCAGCGTGATCGGCTCAGCGCGAACGCTTGCGCCCGTGTGATCGGGCCTTCTGTGCCAGGTTCGGTTTCGCGTCGGCTTTCAGCGCGGGGGCTAACTGGCTTGGCTTCGGCTTGCGCGGCTTGACGCGCGGCTTGCTGAGCCCCTGACGCATCTCGCGCTGCGCGCGCGCCTTCGACATCGCCCAGCTGCAGATCGGACAGCTCGCCGGCACGTGTCCCTTCGCCGGGCAGTAGCTGCGGCCGAAGTAGATGAGCTGGAGGTGCAACGTCGTCCAGCGGTCGCGCGGGAACAGCGCCATGAGATCGCGCTCGACCTCCTCGACGTTGCGCGCACGCGAGAGCTGCCAGCGACCGGCGAGCCGGTGGATGTGGGTGTCGACCGGAAACGCGGGTTCGTCGAACGCCTGCACCATCACGACGCTCGCGGTCTTGTGACCGACGCCGGGGAGCCGCTCGAGCGCGGCCATGTCGCGCGGGACCTCGCCACCGTGTTCGGCGACCAGCGCGCGGCTCATCGCGGCGATGTTCGCGGCCTTCGAGGCAAAGCCGCAGGTCTTCACGAACGGATAGATCTCGCTCGCGTCGAGCGCGGCCATCGCATGCGCGTCGGGGGCACGCGCGAACAGCGCCGGGGTCACCATGTTGACGCGCGCATCGGTGCACTGCGCGGACAGGATCACCGCGACGAGTAGCTGGAACGGGTCGCCGTGATCGAGCGGGATCGCGGGCGCGGGGATCAGCTCGTCGAGGATCTGCAGGACCTTCGCAGCGCGTGCCCGGCGATCGCGGGTGCTCGGGGTGGCAGTGGACGTCGAGGCGTGGGCTACGGCAGGCGTCATTCGGAGTCGTCGGCGGGTGGTCTGGCGCCGCCCGGCGCGCTGAGGCTGTCTAGCAGAGTCCGCGCGTCCGGGTTGGCCGGCTCGGCGTACGTCGCCTGCTTCGCCTTCTCGATCGCCTCCGCGGTCTTGCCCTGCTGCTGGAGGTAACGGGCCTCGGCGATGTACGCACGGGCGCGCATCGGTTCGAGGTGCTGCGCCGCGTGGAGCTCGGCGAGTCCTTCGTCGCCACGGTTCTGCTGCAACAAGATGCGGCCGAGCTGGTAGTGGCCGACCTCCTCGTCGGGCGCGATCGCGACCAGTCGCCGGTACGCGCGCTCCGCGACCTCGGGGTTGCCGAGCCGGCGCTGCGAGCCGCCCCAGAACCGGTAGTAGTCGACCGCGACGTCGCTGGTGCGATCGAGGAGCAGCCACAGCGCGATCGCGAGCACGTGCGCGAGCCCCACGAACGCCGCAGGTCCACGGCCGCGCACCAGTGCGTGGATCGCGACGACGAGCGGTACGGCCGACGCCGCGATCGCGACGACGAACGCATGCTCGACGCGCACGAAGCGCGCGATGCCGATCGCGGCCACGAACCCGATGCCCCACGCGATCCAGCTCGGTGCGGCCAGCCGGTCGAGCGGTGCGTGGATGCCACGGAGGAGCGCGACCCAGATGCGGTCCGGAACCACGAGCACGTAGAAGCCGAGCATCAGGAACGCGAACAGCCCGATCTCGAGGCCGGTCGCGGCGATCGATGCGTGGAAGACAAGGCCTAACGGCAGGGCGATCCGCCAGGTCCGGCGCGACCACACTGTCGCGGCGAGCGCGAGCTCGACGCCAATCACGAGCAGCGCCGCGACCTTCATGCCGATCGTGCTCGTGATCAGCGCGCCGACCTTGCCGGTCATCTGCTTGGCGAGCGTGCTGCCATCGAGCCAGGCCCCGTCGAGCTTCGAGATCGCGGCCCACAGGTACACGATCGCGAGCTGCACGAGCAGCAGGCGGACTGCCCACGTGCGCACGGGCGCGGCAGGATCGCTGCCGGCCGGACGCTGCCACGGTACGAGGCTCGCGATCACGAGGATGAGCGCGACGAGGTAGTGGTGCTGGTACGAATCGAGCTGGCTTCCGAAGTACAGCCACGCGTAGATCGCGGCGCCGAGCGGGACGAGGACCCGCGTCGCGACGCCGCACGCGATCATCGCGAACAGGTAGGTGAGCGCGAGCTGGCCCACGCCGTAGCCGATGCGGCCGGGACCGAGGTCACCGAGGAAGCCGAGCTGACCGACGTTGAAGTCGCCGGCGCCGTAGCGAGGCGCATGCCGGATCGCGAGGAAGGCATCGATCGCGAGCAGCGCGAAGATCGCGAAGCGCGCGACGACGAGCTTGGTCCAGGTCACCTCGAAGCCGAACCAGAACACGGGCTCGCGCACAGGACCCTGCGTCGCCATCATCGGCTCCGGTACGACCGGGATCACCGCGGGCGTCGGCGTCGTCGCGGCCGGCTTCGGACCGGGGCGGTTGGGGCGGTTGGACTTGCGCTTCTTCGCCATCGCGGGCCTACAGGCGCGGGACCTTGCACATGTCGTAGCCGCCGTACTCGCGCTGGTCACCATCGACGTACGTGCACGTGAGCTTCACGCGTACCGACGAGCCGGGACGGTCGTTGCAGAGCTTGGCCGCCATCTCCTCGATCACCATGAACCGGCCGCGCGAGGCGATCTCGATCCAGGCCTCGTGGAACGCGCCGCCGAGCGGAACGGGCGCGTCGTTGACCGTGAACTGCGACGTGCACCGCGTCATCCGCATCGGCGAGAACATCCGCCACGCGAACCGCTCGTCGTGGGGATCGCGGCGCACCGTGTAGTAGTGAAGCGGCAGCAGGAGCTGGGTCGCGACGATCACGAGGATCACGACGCCCTGCCAGGTCCGCGCGAGCGTGACGATCGAGGCGATCGGCGACAGGGCCTGCTTCACAGTGGCAGCGCTGCCTGCGGCGCGGGCTGCGAGGGCCGCGGCGGCGGGTGGTACGTCAGATCGTCGTCGATGCGTGCCCCGGGCGGCAACGCGGCTCGCTGCACGAGCGTGCCCGCCTCGACGGACGCGACGGCCTGACCATCGAGGTAGAGCACGGCGTTGCCGACGATCGCCGGCACGCGCGGCCCCGGCGACAGGATGCCGACGAGGTTCAGCGGATCGGTCGCGGCGATCCGGCAGGTGTCGGCGCCGGCGCCGGGGTGCCGCACCGCGCGCAGCTCGTCGAGTGCCTCGGGGACCGCGAACTGCTCGCCGACGAAGCCGGTCACGAAGCGTCCGCCTCGAATCTCGCCGCGGGCCTCGAGGCGGCGCAGCGCGACGAGCAGATCACGCCACGGTGGCAGGCTCGATTCGCGGGCGATCAGATCGCGAAACACCACGCCGTAACGGTGCAGGAGCTGGCGCGCCGAGGCCTCGGCATCGACGCTCTCGGGGACGCTGGCCGGCAGCAGCGACCATCGCCCGGCAGCCGTTGGCAGCGAGCGCATCGCGTGACTCGGTCGCTCGCGATCGCGCGTGCGTGCCTTGCGGATCGCGTCCTGCCACTTGCGTACCGTCGGCTGCGGCGCCGGTACCGACGCGTTACGATCGAACAGGCTCCGCACCTCGCCGCGCCGGCGGTCGACGAGCACGCGCAGGCTCGCGAAGCCGTCCGCGGTGGCCAGGCCCGCACCGACGAGCTCCCACAGCGCGTCCTCGATCTCGTCCGGCGGCACATCCATGCTCGCGACGAGGTCGGGCAAGAACGACGCGCCGACCACGGCGAGGTGATCGCGCACGCGCAGCGCGGCTGCACCCAGTGGCGCGGGCTCGCCCTGGCCGATCGCCGCGGCACCGCGCAACCAGGTGACGTCGCGGCGCAGCATCAGCGCGAGCGGCGCGGAGCGCGAAGGTGCGCTCCGGGTCGTGGCCGCAGGCCTGGGCGGCTGTGGCGGCACTTCGACGGCGCGTTTGCTGCGGGCTGACGACGTGACCGACGGCGTCGCGCCACGCCTGAACACGCGGGTCGGCTCGGCGGTGGTCGCGATCATCGCGTCGTAGGCGGCGTCGTCGAGGCCGGGCACGTCGCGCTTCGCCTCGCGCAGCATCGCGGTCGCGGTGACGAGCGAGGTGATTACCTGCGCCTCGGTACGCCGCACCTTGCCGGCGATCGCGGCGGCTGCGGCGGCCGCGATCTGTGCGCGATCGGCACCCATGATGCGGGCGGCCTCGGCGCTGGCCTCCGCCAGATCGTAGGGCTCGCCGTAGAGATCGTGCGGGCTCGGCGCAGGCTTCTCGGGAACCGGCGGCGCGACCTCGGGCACGCTGCAGTCATCGGGCTCGACGATCTCGGCCGCGGCCTTGCGCGGTGACAGCCGGCACCACACGACCTGGCCGGCGAGACACATCTGATCGAGCCAGCTCGCGTCGTACCCGCACAGCCGTGCTGGCAAGACCTCGCGCTCCCACGCGCCGGCGGCGGTCTCGAAGCCCTGCAGCTGCTCGACGATCCGCCCGAGGCCATCGGCGCCGATCAGCTGCGTGTTGCGCGCGACGCGCTGCCAGCGCAAAAGGAAGCGCATCAGCGCGGCGGCACTCACCGGCTCGATCTCCTTGCGGAGCTTCGCGAGCGTGAGGCGGTGGATGCGTGCGAGCACGCGGCGGTTACACCACTCGAGGGCCTGAAGCGCCTGCGAATCGCCGGCAGCCTCGAGGCCCTCGCGCGCCGTGATCGCGCCGCGCTGCACGGCAGGCGCCCCCGACGTGAACGTGCCGCGCAGGATCGCGCCGTCGGCCTCGAGTGCGAGCAGTGCGCTGATGACGTCCGCAACCGGCAGCCCGAGCTCGTCGGTCAGCGCCTGCGCGGCGACCGGCCCGCGGTGATCGAGGTGCGCGCTGACGATCCGCGCGATCGCGTCCTCACGCTCGGGCACCTTCGCCCACGCCGGCGTCTCGATCATCGGCACGCAGGTGACGGCGTCGCCGAGCACCGCGCGCGCCGCGCCGAGCCGCTCGGTGGCGACCCACGCGACGTGCGATCCGTGGCCCAGCTGGCACGCGCGGCCGGTCGACGCCAGCGCCGTGAACCAGTCGCGCGCCTCGGCGGCGAGTGCGGTGCCCATCGCCTCGGGCACGAGCCACAGCGCGAGCAACGCGTCGTGCAGCTCGTCGGCATCGCGGACGATCGGCGCGACCTCCTCGCCCACCAGCGTGATCGCGCCGTCGTCGAGCGTGCCGATCACGTCGTTCTGGGTCGACGCCGGGAGGCCGCGGCGCATCGTGACCGCGCGCGTGCGCCGCTCCTCGAGCGGTGCGTCGTCGAGGAAGGCGTACGGGTTCGCGTTGATCAGCTCGTGCGACAGCGGGCTCGGCTCGACGGTGTCGCGCGCCATCACCTGGATCTCGCCACGCTCGAGTCGCTCGATCATCCCGCGCAGCCCTTCGAGATCCATCGCCTCGACGAGACAGTCGCGGATCGTCTCGAACACGAGCGGGTGATCCGGGATCTCGCGATTGCCCGGCATCCCGGGCCGGCTCCCCGGCAGGTTCTCCGGACACGCCTGCGCCGCCGGAAACACCACCGACAGCGTGTCCGCGGCGCGCATCTTGATCAGGTGCGGGGGCACGCGCTTGCCGTTACGGCGGCGCAGCACCGTCAGCGAGCGGGTGACGTTCCACCGCCACCGGATCTCGAACATCGGCCGATCGAGCAGCGCCTGGATCAGCGTGTCGCGTGCCTGCCCCGACGTGACGAACCCGAACACGGTCTCGAGCGCGAAGCTGTGCGGCTGGCCGAGCGAGATCACGATGCCGTCGTCGGTCGCCGAGGCCTGGAGCTCGAAGTTGAACGACACGCAGAACTTCTTGCGCAGCGCGAGCCCCCACGCGCGGTTGATGCGGCCGCCAAGCGGCGAGTGGAGAACGAGCTGCATGCCGCCGGCCTCGTCGAAGAACCGCTCGGCGATCAGCAGATCCTGGCGGGGCAGGGCGCCGAGCGCGGAGCGCGCCGCCGCCAGATACGCGACGAGCTGCTGCGCGGCGCGCTGGGTCATGCTCGCGTCGGTCGCGACCCACGCCGCGATCACCTCGGGATCTTCGCCGGCCGTGATCCGGCGATCGATGTCACCGCGCAGCGAGCTGACCTCGTCGGACAGCTCGCGCGTGCGAGCCGGTGCCTCGCCGAACCAGAACGGGATCGTCGGCGGCATGCCCTTCGCGTCCTCGACCAGCACCTTGCCGGCCTCGATGCGGCGGATCCGCCACGCGGTGTTGCCGAGCTGGAAGATGTCGCCGGCGGAGCTGTCGATCGCGAAGTCCTCGTCGACGGTGCCGACCGGCGTCTCCTCGGGCCACTGCACGACGGTGTAGTTGTTGTTGTCCGGAATCGCGCCACCCGAGGTGATCGCGGCGAGCCGTGCGCCGCGGCGACCCTTGAGCTTGCGATGCACGCGATCGCGGTGGACGTGCGCGCCACCGTTGCGGCCGCGGCGATCCGAGACGCCCTCGGAGAGCATCGTCAGGATCTGCTCGAAGCGGTCGTCGGTCAGCGCGGCATACGGCGCGGCGCCCCGAACCAGCTGTGCGAGCTCGTCCTCGTCGAAGTCCTCGGCGGCGCACGCGGCGACGATCTGCTGCGCGAGGATATCGAGCGGCGCGTCGCGCAGGTGGATCTCGTCGAGGTTGCCGCGCTTGACGCCGCGCACGAGCGCCGCGCACTCGACGAGCTGATCGCGCGTCAACGCGAACAGCCGACCTTTCGGCGTGCCGCCGAGGTGGTGGCCGGAGCGGCCGACGCGCTGGATCAAGGTCGCGATCGCGCGCGGCGACCCGAGCTGGATCACGAGATCGACCGCGCCGACGTCGATGCCGAGCTCGAGCGAGGCGGTCGCGACCGCGCACTTGACCTGCCCGTACTTGAGCTTCTGCTCGGCGGCGAGCCGCAGCGCGCGCGACATCGAGCCGTGGTGCGCGACGACGTGCTCCTCGCCGAGCCGCTGCTCGAGCGCAGCCGCCGCCCGCTCGACGAGCCGCCGCGTGTTGACGAACAGGATCGTCGAGTGGTGCTGGGTGACGAGCGCGGCGATCCGGTCGTAGACCCGGCCGAGCTGCTCGTTCGACGCGATCGCGCCGAGCTCGTCGTCGGTGATCTCGATCGCGAGATCGAGCTCGCGGCGATGTCCGCTGTCGACGATGTGCGGCAGCGCGCGCCGCGTGCCGACGAGCAACCGCGCGATCCGCTCGATCGGCCGCTGGGTCGCCGACAGCCCGACGCGCACCGGCACGCGCCCGGCGGTTTGCATGACGAGCCGATCGAGACGCTCGAGCGAGATCGCGAGGTGGGCACCGCGCTTGTCACCGGCGACCGCGTGGATCTCGTCGACGATCACCGTGCGCAGCTCGCCGAGCGCCGCGCGCCCCTTCTCGGAGGTCAGCAGGATGAAGAGCGACTCGGGCGTCGTCACCAGGATGTGCGGCGGGCGCTTCGCCATCCTCGCGCGCTCGCTCGTCGGGGTGTCGCCGGTGCGGGTCGCGACCCGGATCTCGGGGAACGCCACGCCGCGCGCGGCCGCATACGTCGCGAGCTCGGCCAGCGGCGCCTCGAGGTTGCGGTGGACGTCGTTCGACAGGGCCTTGAGCGGCGAGATGTAGAGGATCGCGGTCTTTTCGGGCAGCGGCGCCTCGAGCCCGCGGCGGACCAGCGCGTCCATCGCGGCGAGGAAGGCCGCGAGCGTCTTGCCGGAGCCGGTCGGCGCCGCGATCAGGACGTCCTCGCCAGCCGCGATGAACGGCCACGCGACACGCTGCGGCTCGGTGGGCTCACCGAACCGTTCGCGGAACCAGCCCGCGACGATCGGGTGAAATGCGTCGAGCCGCACGGCCTGGCAGAGTACCGCAGCCACCCGCGCGAGCGGAACGGTCGACGGGGGATCTCTACCCGTCGCCGCCGCTGCCACCGTCGGAGAAACAGCTGGAGGTGCATGCGGGCCCGGTTGCACCCAGGGCGCAGATCTCGGATGCCGACAGCGCGCGCGCATACAGGTGAACGTCGTCGAGATCGCCCAGGAACCGGTTGGCGAACGCGGGTACGGCCTGCAGCCGGGCGCCGATCGCGGTGCCGAGCGTGCCGTCGATAGCGATCGGCCTGTTCGAGCCCCGACAGCCGCGCAGCGACCCGTCGATGTAGACGCGAAGCAGCTGCCCGTCGTACGTGCACGCGACGTGGTGCCAGGTAGCCGCTGTCAGTGCCCTCGAGCTGATGACCCGCTCGCCGGCCATCGTGCACTGCACGTTGCCGTCGCGATCCAGCTGGATGCTGTACTGCGTCGGGTTGTCGAGCAACCACGACGCCGCGTCCTCCGGGATCGCATCGGGGCGGGCCCACATCTCGATCGTGATGCGCGGCGTGATGTCGAGCGCGGCGCCTTCGCCGACGAGCAGCTGTGAGGTCACCGAGAACGAGCCCGCTTGCTCGGCGAGCCGCCGCTCGGGCTCGATCGCGAACGCCTCGATCGGCGATCCACGCTCGTCGCTGACCGCCGCCGTCTCCTCGAAGTCGACGCACAGCCGCGTCGACGGATCCTCGCAGCGCCGGCGGACCGTGGGGCCGTCATCCGGCTCGCTCGCGGAGCTCGCGTCCATCCCCTCGTCCGGCTCACTCGCGCCCGGCGCGGCCGAGAACCCGCAGCCCGCGAGCAGCGCCGCGATGAGGTACTTCATGTGACGAAGCAAGGTTTGCAAGGGCAAGGCCGTGGCTAACCCGATGGAGTCGCGCGCGGCGAGGTCTCCAGAGCGGGTTGCCTACACCCACCGCTGGGGCCCATCACTCCTGAGGCTACCACACGCTCGCGTAGTGAAACCGGATCTGCTCGTCGGAGTAACGCGAAGCTCGCAGGCTGCAGGCATCGCGCACCGCGACCCACGCCGGCCCGCTCGACGGGTTCGCGAGCGCCGCGTCGAGCGCTGCTGTGCAAGCTGCTTCACACCGACACGGCTGCGCGATCGGCACGCGCGTCGGCGGCACACCGTCGATGATGACGACCGCGCGCATCGCGAACCACGGGCCGTGCACGGGATGGATCACGAGGCGGCTCGGTGCGAGGGCGCCGAGGCCGGTGACGACGGCGAGGTGCTGCAGCGGCAGATACGTCGCGCCGTACAGGCGATGGCCGTAGTAGATGCGCGCGCCGGGAAACGCCGCGTCGATCGCGAGCTCGGTGTAGCGCTCGAGCGGATGGGCTTCGCGCGCGAGCACCGGATCGCGCAGCGCGTGCGTGAACGGCGGCCATAGCGCGCGGGTGTTTCCGATCACGATGCCGAGGCGCTCGGTGTTGCCCTCGGTGCCGCCCTCGGGGCCGCCGAGGATCGCGAGCCCGGGCTCGTGTGCGACCGCGGCCGCATCGAACGTGTGAGCGAGATCGAAGCCAGCGTTCGCGAGCTGCGCGAGAGCGGTCTCCACGCGAGGACCATGGCACACTGCCGGTGTGCCGGCGCAGCTGCATCACGAGCGGATCGCGCACAGCGATCGCGAGCCCGAGCGATGGCTCTTGATGACCCACGGGATCTACGGCGCCGGCAACAACTGGCGTGCGATCGCGCGCAAGCTCACCGATCAGCGACCGGAGTGGGGCGTCGTGCTGGTCGATCTGCGTGGCCATGGTCGGTCGGAGCGCGGCGAGCCGCCCCACACGGTCGCCGCCGCGGCCGACGATGTGCGCGCGTTGATCGCGGAGCTCGGTGACATCGACGCGATCGCCGGCCACAGCTTCGGCGGCAAGGTCGTGCTCGCGACGCGCGGGCTCGTCGAGGTTCGGCAGACCTGGGTGCTCGACTCGAACCCGGGGGCGCGCGACGCACCGCTCGACGCCGAGCAAGGCTCTGCGATGCGCGTGCTCGAGATGCTCGAACGGTTACCGCGCACGTGGGCCAAGCGTGAGGACTTCGTGGCCGCGGTCACCGCCGAAGGCTATCCGTTGCCGCTCGCGCAGTGGCTCGGCATGAACATCGTGCCCGATGCGAGCGGCGCACTCGTGATGCGCCTCGATCCGGCGCAGCTGCGCTCGCTGCTCACGAATTACTTCGCGGTCGAGCTCTGGGACTCGGCGTTCGATCCGGCGCACGGGGACCTCGAGATCGTGCTCGCGGATCGCTCGAGCTCGGTCGATGCCGCCGCCCGCACGCGCCTCGAGGGTGCGCCGCCGCACGTCCACGTTCACCACGTCGACGCCGAACACTGGCTGCACATCGAGGCACCCGCGGCGGTCGTAACGTTGTTGGCAGCCGAGCTGCCGTAGCTGGCGACAGTCGACCTCATCAACCCGTCAGCACGCGACATCACGCGCGGTTGCAATGGGCATGGCCCGTGCGTGTCCGACCCCTGTGAGCAACCGTGCACTCGCTGGAGCGGTCGCGTGCATGCTCGCGATCGCGACGCCGGCAGCCGCCGGGCCGGGCTTCGTATGGGATGCGCCGGCGACGTGTCCCGATGGCGACGACGTCCGCGCACGGATCGAGCGCCGGCTCGGCCGCGCGCTCGAGCTCCACGGGATCGAGGTCGCGATCTCGCGTGACGGTGATCGCTTCATCGCTCGCGTCGATACCCGCGGCGCGACCGCGGCAAACCAGATCCGCACGCTGACGAGCGTGCGCTGTGACGAGCTGGCCGATGCCGTCGCGGTCGTCGTCGCGCGGCTCGCGAGCGAGTGGAGTCCCGTCACAATGGCACCACCACCAATCGCCGCGGTGCGCGCGTTCGCGAGCCCGATCGAGCGTGACCCCGCGACCGCGCGATGGGGTGGTGGGTTGCGCGCGATGGCGCTGAGCGGGGTCGGCGCGATGCCGCGGGTCGGCGTCGGCGGCGAGCTCGGCGGGTTCGTGCGACGTCGCGATCTGTTCGGCGAGCTCGCGATCTCGCGGTGGGCGACCCGGCCGTCGTATCTCGTCGAGGGTGCCCCCGGCCGCGTCGAGGTCGGCCTCGATGTCGTCGCGCTGCGCGCCGGCTGGGCGTCGGCGGCGATGCCGCTGCGCGCGTGGCTCGGTGGCGAGCTCGGGTCGATGACCGGGATCGGCGTCGCGCTCGCCGATCCGCGGATGGGCGCGGCGCGGTGGGCGGCGATCACGTCTGGCTTCGCGGTGGGCTGGCCGATCCGTCCGCGGGTGCGCCTGCTCGGGACGTTCGAGGTCGGCATCCCGCTCGCGCGGCCGCGCTTCGTGCTCGCCGAAGGTGGCGAGATCTATCAGCCTTCGTCCGCGACCGCGCGGTGCGCGCTCGGCTTCGAGGTCGGATGGCAGTAGCTCGTGACGGATCGGCGGTGCGCGCGGCACCAACCGAACAGATGTCTGCCGCCCACGCCTTCGAGCGCACCAGCGTGCCGGCCGTGCCCTCGTTCGACGAGGTGTACAGCGCGCATGCCGCGTTCGTGTGGCGGATCCTGCGGACGTTCGGCGTGTCCGACGCGCAGATCGAGGACGCCGTGCAGGACGTGTTCGTCGTCGTGCACCGCCGGCTCCCGGAGTGGGAAGGCCGCGCCGCGATCACGACGTGGCTGTTCGCGATCGCCCGGCGGGTCGCGAGCGCGCATCGCCGGCGTGGTGGCGCCGACCGCACCGAGCTCCTCGTCGACGAGCACGCCAGCGGCGCGGATCCGTTCGCGGCGATGGCGCGCGCACAGGCCGCGGCGACGGTCCTCGGGATCCTGAAGTCGCTCGACGACGACAAGCGCACGGTGTTCGCGCTCGTCGAGCTCGAGCAGCTCTCTGTCCCCGAGGTCGCGCGCATGCTCGACATCAACCTCAACACCGCGTACTCGCGACTCCGGCTGGCCCGTCACGCCTTCGAGCTCGCCGTGCGCGCGCAGGTGACACCATGACGCACGAGCTCGGACCCGCGGCGCGCGCGCTCCTCGATGCGGCGCGCGAAGGCCTCACCCCGCCACCGGCCGCGCTGCAGCGCGTACGCGGCAAGCTCGACGCGAGCGTCGCAGCCTCGGCCGCGAGCGGGATCGCCGCGAAGCTCGGGATGCTCGCGATGGTCGCCGCGATCACGACGGCGGCGCTCGTGTATCGCGATGGCCCACGCGAGCTCGCGATGCCAACGATCGCCCCACCACCGTCGACGCGGATCGAGGAACGCAGCCTCGCGCTCGTCAACGAGTCCGCACCGCCAGAAGCCGCGATCAAGGATCCAAGCGAGGACCCGAACCAGGGCCCGAGCGCTGACCCGACCGATGGTTTGCTCGCGGGCTCGGTCGCGAGCTCGGTCGACGACGCGGTCGACGGCACGGCCG
>JACCTC010000119.1 GCA_013812655.1 Deltaproteobacteria bacterium
CACCTGCACCGCCGCCCGCACCGGAGCCGCCCGCGCCCGAGCCGCCTGCGCCCGAGCCGACCGCGCCCGAGCCAACCGTGCCTGAGCCGACCGCCGACGCGACCGCCGCGAAGCTAGCGACGCTCGAGGAGCGGCTCCAGAAAGTCGAGGACGAGCTCGCCGCCGCGAAGGACGACAACACGTTCCTCGAGGAGAAACTCGCGGCGCTGCTGCCGGTGATCGGCAAGCTCGGCGGCTATCTCGACGTCGGCTTCTTCGCGACGACCGGTAACGGCGCTGGCACGCGCAGCGACTACGCGAGCACCTACTTCCCGGAGTACGCCGGCATCGTGCCGGGCTCGTGGGTGTTCATGGGCGATCCATTCTCGACCGCGGTCAACTCGCGCGGTGAGCCCGCGGACCTCGGCGAGTCGCGCGCGATCGTCTTCGATCCGATCGACTCGCAGGGCAAGTCGACGTTCCTCGTGAACGCCGTCAACCTCACGCTGTTCGGCGGTATCGGCAAGACCGGCTCGACGAACATCAGCGTCGACTTCGTGCCGCGCGGCCGCGATGTCTCTGCACCCGGCGGGCTGTTCCTCGGCGACTACCTCGACGTCAAGCTCGCGTACGGCGAGTGGAAGCCGGAGCTCGAGTCGTTCGAGCTCTCGCTGCAGGGCGGCAAGTTCGACTCGGTACTCGGCTTCGAGTACCGCTCGATGGAGTCGCCGGACCGGCTCGGGATCACGCCGTCGCTCGCGTGTCGCTACACGTGCGGCCGTCCGATCGGGATCAAGGCACGCGGCCGGTTCCTCGACACCCGGCTGATCGCGAACGTCGCGGTGACGAACGGCAGCCACTTCACGGAGAGCTTCGCGTTCGCCGGCGAGCTCGACACCAACGACATGAAGACCGTCGCGGGGCGGCTGTCGTACGTGATCGAGGACAAGGTCGAGGTCGGCGCGTCGGGCGCGCTGGGAGCGCAAGATGTCCAGCCGGCGAACGACGTCTACCAGTGGCATGTCGGCGCGGACCTCCACGTCGACTACAAGGACGTCGAGCTCACCGCGGAGTACGTCCAGGGAAAGGCCCGAGGGGACACCACGCAGGCGGGGGCGATGAGCGGGGCACACTGCGATCTGGCGCCCTGTATCCGTTACAAGTCCGCGTACGGCCTCGTCGGGTACCGCCTCACGAACATGTTCGTGCCCTACCTCCGGGTGGACTGGCGGGACGCGTTGCATAGAAGTGGGGCGAGCTTCGTCTACGTCTCGCAGCTCCTTCGTGGGACGGCTGGCGTGCGCGCCGAGATCGGTGAGCGCGTGATCTGGAAGCTCGAAGGCACGACGAACCGCGAGCTCGGCAGGATCCCGAGGTTTCCCAACGACGTGCTCACGACGTCGCTCGTCATCAAGTACTAGCGAACCCATGCAGCAACTCATCCGCGCGATCATCGTCCTTGGTGTGCTGGGTGTGGTCATCCAGCCGGCGGACGCGGGGCCCGCCGCCGGCTCGGTCACGGGCACCGTCTCGGTGCAGGTGAAGGGCGCGGCGAAGCCGGACCGCTCGGGCGTCGTCGTCTACCTCGAGGGCGTACCAGGCACGCCGCCGAAGCCGAAGACCGCGATCATCCGTCAGCGCGAGAAGCAGTTCGATCCGCCGCTGACGATCGTGGTGCGCGGCACGACGGTCGACTTCCCGAACGACGACAAGTTCTTCCACAACGTGTTCTCGGTGTCCCGCCCTGCGCGCTTCGACCTCGGCCTCTACAAGAGCGGTGCGAAGAAGTCGGTCGAGATGAAGCGTCCGGGCGTTGTCGACGTGTACTGCAACATCCACCCCGAGATGGTCGCGAAGGTGAAGGTGCTCGACAGCGCCTTCTACACGATCACGGACCGCACGGGAGCCTTCAAGATCGAGGGAGTCCCCGAAGGCGAGTATCCGATCGTCGCGTGGCTCCCGAGCGGTGACGAGGCTCGCGGCAAGGTGAAGGTGACGGCGAGCAAGCCGGCCATGATCCAGCTCGAGCTCGCCGAGGTCGCGAAGAAGGCATCGCACCTCCGCAAGGATGGGACGCCATACGGCCGCTACAAATAGCGATGTTGGTCGTGGTCGCGCTCGCGGGATGCAAGCCCGATCAGGCGCCGGTCCGCGACGATACGGCGGTGGGCTCGAGCTCGGGTGACGCGATGGTTGCCGACGCGCGTCCGATCGGCGCTGTCGCGACCATCGACGCGGCGCCTGCCAAGCTGTTCGTGAACGGCGCCGGTCGCTGCGGCGAGTGCCACGAGAAGATGTTCGACGAGTGGGAGCGCTCGGGCCACGCGAACGCCGCGAGCTCGGCGCTCTACAAGACCGCGCAGGCAGCGGCGAACGATCCGACCTGCGATCGCTGCCACGCGCCGATCGCGATCGCGGCGCCCCACGACGTGGTCGCACAGGAAGGCGTGACCTGCGACGTCTGCCACACGCTGCGCGAGCCCGTGCCCTCCGTGGCCGGCGGTGCTTTCCGCCTCGCGATCGATGACATGGTGAAGTACGGGCCGCGCTGCGATCTCCCGGACCACTACTTTCACCGCATGGGCTGTTCGAAGGAGCACCGCCAGGCGGAGCTGTGCGGCTCTTGTCACTGGTGGGAGCCCGCAGGCATCCCGGTGTTCACCGAGTATCGCGACTGGCGTGACAGCCCGGCCGGCAAGGCGAACCGGCCCTGCCAGAGCTGTCACATGCCCGGCGATCGTGCGGTGGTCGCAACCGGATCGCCGGCGCGCAAGGGAGTCCCGCACCACGGGTTCATGGGGCGCGAGCTGCGACGGCATGCGCTCGAGCTCCGCGTCACGCTCAGTGATCGCGAGGGTGGCCTCGAGGTCGCGATCGAGCTCCACAACCTCGGCGATGGCCACACCGTGCCGACCGGCCTCCCGGAACGCCGCATCGAGGTCGTCGTGCACGTCACCGACGCTGCCGGGGGCGTGCTCCACGACGAGCGTGCCGAGTATGGCCGCGTGCTCGCCGACGCGACCGGCAACGAGGTCGCGTTCTGGCGCGCCACCCAGGTGCTTCGCGATTCGCGGATCCCGGCAAGTGGCTCGGTCCGCTGGCCGGTCGCGGTCACGGCCCCGGCAGCCGGACGCGTCCGGGTCGAGGTCGTGTATCGAGGCGTCGCTCGTGCGATCGCGCAGCAACTCGCGCTCCGCGACGTCGAGACCGTGCCGCTGCTGAGCGCGGATGTCGCATTCGAGGCGCCGCGTCGTGGTGTGCGCGCGACGTTACCGCGCACCCGGATCGTCAAACCGCCGGGGCCGGGAGCTCGATGAAGCTCCGCAGCACGGTGTTTCTGTGGGTGCTCGTGCTCGTGATCTCGACGCTCGCGGTCACGATCGGCACGATCGCCGTCGTGTTCGAGCGCGCGACGCGTGCACGCCTGACCGACGAGCTCGCGCGCAGCCGCGCCGTCACCCTCGATCTCCACGCGGACCGCCAGTCGTTGCACCGCCAGGAGTGCCGGGTCGTCGCGGAGGAGCCGCGCCTCAAGGCCGTGGTCGCGACCGAGGACATCGCCCGCGAGACGATCGTCGATGTCGCCCGCACGCTCGCGATCACCCTGGATGCCGGTGTGTTCGTGATCGTCGACGCCGACGGTCGGCTGATCGCCGATCACGCCGCGCCGGACGCGGCCGGCTTCGACCTCTCCGACCGCGAGATCATCGCGAAGGCGCTCGCGGGTACCGAGCAGGCCGGCGTATGGATCGCGGACGGCAAGGTCTACCAGGTCGCCGCCTGCCGGCTCGAGTTCGGCGCGCGCGTCGTCGGTGCGCTCGTCGTCGGTCACGCCCTCGATGAAGGCTTCGTCAGCACGGTGGCCCGCCATACCGGCGGCGCGCTGGTGGTGACGGTCGACAACGCGCCGGTGACGCCGTTGCCCGGAACTGCACGCGCCGACGAGACCGCGCCCACGCTCGCGCGGGTCCGCGCGGGTTCTCGCGAGGTCACGCTCGGAGGCACGCACTGGTTCGCGCAGCTCGTGCCGATGCCCGGTTACCAGGGCGAGCACCGCGCAGAATACTTGTTGCTGCGCTCGATCGACGAGGCGTTCGCGCCCGGGCGTCGCATGCTGCGCTGGCTGCTCGGCCTGGTCGCGATCGCCGCGCTGGCGACCCTCGTATTCGCCGCGCTGCTCGCACGCCGGCTGTCCCGGCCGATCGATACGCTGGTCGCGCGTACCCAGGCGATCGCGAAGGGCGACCTCGCCGCCCGACCGATCGCCGGCCCGACGGAGGTCCGCTCGCTCGGCGTGGCAATGGACCGGATGGCACAAGAGATCGAGGACTCGCGGCGCCAGCTCGCGGACAAGGAACGACTCGCGCGCGAGCTCGAGATCGCCGCGCGGATCCAGACGTCGATCTTGCCCCGTGACCTTCGCGTCGAGGGCCTCGCGATCGCCGCGCGCATGATGACGACGACCGAGGTCGGCGGCGACTACTACGACGTGCAGCGCGTCGACGATGGCTGCTGGCTCGCCGTTGGCGACGCTTCGGGGCACGGCCTGACTTCCGGGCTCGTGATGATGATGGTGCAGGCCGGCGTTGCAACGCTCGTGCGCTCGCAACCAGATGCACGCCCCCGCGACGCCCTGAAGTCACTCAACAGCGTGCTCTACGAGAACGTGCACGACCGGCTCGAAGCCGAGCGCCACATGACCCTCTCGCTGCTGCGCTACCGGCGTGGTGGCGACATCGTGGTCGCCGGGGCCCACATGGACGCCGTGGTCTGGCGTGCGGCGACGTCCACGATCGAGCTGCTCGCCACGCCCGGGACGTTCCTCGCGATCACCGACGACATCGATCACGTCAACCACGAGGTCACCTGGCAGCTCGCAAAGAACGATCTCCTGGTGCTGCTCACCGACGGGGTGACCGAGGCGCTGGGCGCCAGTGGCCGGCCGTTCGATTACGACGGGGTCAGTCGGGTGGTCAACGCGCACGCCACCGATGCCGTCGAGACCATCCGCGACGCGCTGTTCGAGGCGCTGCTCGATCATTCCCCCACGCTGGCAGATGACGCTACAATCCTCGTCCTGCGTTACGGGGGGCAGGGGAAACGCACCGCGTGATGGTCGAGACCGCGCGACCGAAGACTAGGCGGCTGAAGGACTCATGGAAAATCTGCACATCGGAGACCTGACGATCGAGGTGGCGCCGGCCGCCCCCGACGGCGTGATCAGTTGTACGTGGCGAGGCAAGAGCAACGAGCGCAATCCGCCGGAGATCCTGAAGCCGTGGTTCGAGAAGCTGCTCGCGGCGGTCAGCGAGCAGCAGGGCTCACTCGAGATGCACTTCGAAAAGATCGAGCACTTCAACTCCTCGACGATCACCGCGCTGATCCGGCTGATCCAGCTCTGCCGCAAGAGCGGCGTGAAGCTGGTGATGGTCTACGACCAGACGTTGAAGTGGCAGCGGCTGTCGTTCGACGCGCTGCGGGTCTTCGAGAAGAACGACGATCTGTTCCACCTGAGGTTCGCGTGATGGCGACGAGCGGCGACTTCGGCTTCTCGATCGATATGACCGTGCGCAACGAGTGGCGCAACGTCGATCTGCTGCGCACCTCGGTGCAGAACTGCTTCACCGCGGTGTTCGCGGACGTCGATGGGTGTCATGCGATCGCGATGGTCACCGGCGAGTTGCTCGAGAACGCACTCAAGTACGGCGACTGGACGAGGGGCGATCGCGCGATGTTCCGGCTCCGCGTGCACGGCACACGGGAGAACGACGTCGAGGTCAGCGTGCAGAATCCGGTCGGCGAGAGCGACGGGAACGCGAACTTGTTGCTGCAGTCGATCGAGGAGATCAACAGCTTCGCGAAGCCCGAGCAGGCCTATCGTGCCCGCCTGCTGCAGATCGCGCAGAGCGAGGACTCCGCGCCGAGCCGACTCGGGCTCGTCCGGATCGCCTTCGAGGGCAACTGCCGGCTCTCGGCCACGCTGGCGGACGGCACCGTCACCGTCCGCGCCGTCCTCGCCAGCACGTCGACCTGACTGGTAGCCCGCCGTTCGCCAGGGGATATTCGAGGAATGGACGAGGCCTCCACCGTCACGTGCACGTTCCGGCGTGACGCGCAGGGCGTCGTGCATGCGGTGATGCGTGCGGGCTGCGAGATGACGCTCGCCGACGCCAAGGAGAACGTCGCCATGATCTTTGCGCTCGGCAGTTCGCAGCGATCGCGCGTGCTCGTCGACATGCGCGGCGTGCGATCGCAGACGCGCGACGCACGCCAGTACTTCGCGGGCGCCGAGGCCGAGAAGGCGACGCTCGCGGTCGCGCTGCTGATCGGCTCGCCGGTGAGCCGCGTGCTGGCGAACTTCTTTCTGCGCCTGAGCCCGCAACGGATCCCGACGGCGCTGTTCACCGACGAGGAGGCTGCGATCGTGTGGCTCGTGGAGCAGCAGGCGTGAGCGACGACCGGCTCGACGCGATCCTCGAGGTGTTGATGTCGTACGCCCGGCAGGATTTCTCGCCGCGGCTCGCCGTGTCCGAGCGCCGGGATGAGGTCGACGCCATCGCGACGGGCATCAACTTGCTCGCCGAGGAGCTCGATGGCGAGGTCGCATCACGGCGCGAGCTCGAGTCGGCGTACGACCGCCTGAAGACGACCCAGGCGCAACTCGGGGTCGCCGAGAAGTTTGCAGCCATCGGCCAGCTCGCGAACGGCGTCGCGCACGAGCTCAACAACCCCGCGGCCTGGGTGCTCCTCGGGGTCGATGCAGCGCGGCGTCGGCTCGCGCATGTCCGCGGGTTATTGGGATCGGACGGTCCGGGCGCTGCACGCGTCGCCGCCGAGCTTGCGGTCATCGATGACGCGCTGACCGATGCGCACGCCGGGATGGAGCGCATGCGGGCGGTGATCAATGACCTGCGGACGCTGTCGCGTGCCGATGCCGAGGTGCCGGTCGAGCTCGATCTCGACGAGGTGGTGCGTTCCGCATGTCAGCTCGCGCGGCCGGCGTATCTGAGCGTCGCACGGCTCGTGCTCGATCTCGGCAGCGTGCCGCCGATCATCGGCGACCGCGGACGACTCGGTCAGCTCGTCACGAACCTCGTGATCAACGCCGCGTATGCGGTGGCGGACTCCAGTAACGAGCACGAGATCGCGGTCACCACGCGCGCCGACGGTGATGACGTCGTGCTCGCCGTCGAGGACAGTGGCCCAGGCATCCCGGAGGAGCTGCTCGAGCGCGTGTTCGAGCCCTACTTCACGACGAAGCCGTCGGAGGTCGGGACCGGGCTCGGGCTCGCGCTTGTCCGCAAGATCGCCGAGAGCCACGGCGGCACGGCGCGCATCAGCCGCGGCACGCGACGCGGCGCACGGGTCGAGGTGCGGATTCCACGTGCGCGCTGTGAGACTCCCGCACCACCCCCGGCGTCACCGCAGAGCGTCGTCCGCGTCGGCGCGCGAAAGAATCGCGTGCTGATCGTCGACGACGAGCCGATGCTGTTGCGCGCGCTGGCATCGGCGATCGGTGATAGCCACGATGTCGTGACTGCGCTCGGCGGCCAGGCGGGCATCGAGCTGCTCGCGAAAGATCGTGCCTTCGATCTCGTGCTCTGTGATCTGCAGATGCCTGGTGTCGATGGCGTCGCGATCTACGAGAGCCTCGCGAGTAGCGCGCCCGCACTCCTGCCGCGGTTCGTGGTGATGAGTGGTGGCGCCGTGACGTCCCGCGCCGCGCAGTTTCTCGACAAGGTGCGCCCGTGCATGCTCGACAAGCCGATCGACATCGACCAGGTGCTCGCGGTGGCCGCCGATCCGCGGGCGCACACCTGACAGCTACACGTCGTGCTACGGGCTCGACAGTCTGCCGTAGAGCGTCGTGCGTCCGGAGGGTCCGCCGATCACCACTTCAGCGGGACTCGAGAGCTTCAGCGTCTTCGTCGCGTACGCCGGCACGATGCCGGCGAGCGGGATCCGTGGCACTGGCACGCGCACGGCGTCGAGCAGCTTGATGACCAGCACCGATCCGAGGGCACCGAGCAGGTCGTTGAGCTGACCCTTGTTGAGGTGCGCCGGAGCCTTCAAAACCTCGACGACGAAGGTCGGTGTGCCCACCAGCTCGAGCCGCGCGGTGCTGCTCGCCGTGAGGAGCGAGACCTCGAGCGATGAGGTGAGTGATGCGACGAGCTCGAACGGCTCCCCGTCGAGCGTGGTGGTGACCATGAAATCGCCGACGCCGATCGTGAGCGCGCCTTGCGCGCCGACGACGACGGGCGGCGTGAGTGCCTTCGTCTCGACCGGACCGAGGGTCCCGCCCGGCGTCGAGGTGCCGTCGAGCGCCGGAAGGTCGACGTCGAAGCTTCCCTGGCCCCAGACCGCGAACAGGATCTGGTTCATGAAGTCGTTCGCGATCGAGACGCCGAACGCGGGTGTCGTGCGGTAGGTACCGACCGGGCTGTCAACAGCGAGCCAACCCGGCGCCGCGAGCCCAGGATCACCGGACGCAAACGTCGCGGACGCGCGAACCGCGGCGGCAATGGTTCCACCCGTACTCGAGAATGACGCCGCATCGAAGCGCTGCGCGAAGTTGACCCGGCCCGAGAGCGGCGCCGGCATCGTCAGCGAGGTCGGGACCGAGAGCTGCGAGAGCGTGACGCCGACGTCGGCTGGAAGTGCCTTTGCGATCTGCGCGCGCAGGAAACTCTCGAGGCGCTGCCGCACGTCGGGGATGAAGAAGTTGATGACCGTCTCGGCGAGCCCGCCGAGCGAACCATCGATGTCGTAGTCGAAGCCGACGAGGGTGAGGCCGACGCTGCCGCCAGCGGCGGACAGCGTTCCGTTCGCGACGGCGATCGAGACCGGCAGCGAGAGGTCGGCGCGGGTCGAGGTGACGTTGCCGGTGACGTGGCAGGTGGTGAACAAGCAGTTGAAGGCGACGTCGAACTTCACGTACACCGACGGCAGCGAGACCGCGCCAGTCACGCCACCGGTTCGCGGCGCGAGCCGCACGTTCGGTCGTCCCGCCGATCGCGTCGGCAATGATACGCGCAGCGTGCCGACGACCGGCGCCGACACGTTGAAGCTCGACGGAAACAGGGTCATCACATTGCGAGCGGCGAGTGCCTCCTCGGCGACCGTCGACAGATCGTCGAGGTCTGCGTTGCCATCGTCGAAGCCGCTCGCGTTCACGCGCAGCGCCACGGCTGATGGGACCGACTCGGTCGCAGCGACGAACCGGCCGTACACGAACGAGCGCTGCGCGGATGCGCCGTCGTCCCCGAGCTTGGCGATGATCACGTTCGTACCGATCTTCGGCATCACGAGGGTCCGGAACGTGCCGTCGGCTGCGTAGGTCACCGGCGTGCCGTTGATGGTCAACGGCCTGCCCACTGCATCGCTGACCTTGCCGGCGACCTCCACCGTCGGGCCGGTCGAGGCGCGGATGAACGCACCGCGTTGCGGCGAGCTGAATTCCAGCGCCGAGTCGAGCGGGATCGCCGGCTGCTCGTCATCCGGAACCGGCTCGGACTCGGGCGTCGAGGTGCCGTCCTCCATTTGATCAGAGGGTTCCTCGGCGTCGCCAGCCGCACACGAAGCGGCCGCCAGTGTCATCAGGATGCAGACCAGTCGAAACGCCCCTGATGTCATGCACTGCCCTGACGCAAGGGGCGTACCGGGCCTTACAACTCGCAAGTGCGTGATAGTCCCGGCCAGGAGGTCCGGGTCGGCTCGGTTCAGCAACTCCGGTCGTCATGGGGAACGGCTCCCCAGGCAAGGACAGCGATCTGCAGTCGCGAGCGGACCCGACGGGGTGACTGTAACGACACCTGTGAGAGCGGGCGATGCGTACCCGTTCACGGGTTGGACTACGCAGCAACGAGCAGCGAGGGTGTGCGTCGATTACGTAGGGCCGCTTGAATGGCGCTGGTGAGGTAGTCGAAGAGCGGACGACCTTGCTTGCGGCACGTGGAT
>JACCTC010000120.1 GCA_013812655.1 Deltaproteobacteria bacterium
GTAATGCCACATCACGTCTGCAAACGACCGCCCGTAAGCCGTGTGCGGGAAATCCGCATGCACGGTTTGAAAGGGGGTCTAACCGGCACCCGTTTATCGACGGGGAAAGGTTAGATCTACCAATGCACGAACGTCATCTGGTCGTTCGATCGCGCCGCGTGGTCACGCCCGCGGGCGTCGGCGCGAGCACGGTCCACATCCGCGGCACCACGATCGAGCGTGTCGGCGAGTGGGACGATGTCCCGGCCGGTGTTGAGCTCGTCGACGCCGGTGACCACCTCGTGATGCCGGGAATCGTCGATACGCACGTCCACCTCAACGAGCCGGGCCGCACCGAGTGGGAGGGCTTCGCGACCGCGACCGCCGCCGCCGCGATCGGTGGCGTCACCACGCTCGTCGACATGCCGCTGAACTCGATCCCGCCGACGACGACGCGCGAGGGCTTCGCGGCCAAGCGCGCGGCGGCGCGTGGCCAGTGCGCGGTCGACGTAGGCTTCTGGGGCGGCGTCGTGCCGGGCAACGCGGGCGAGCTCGCGGGGATGACCGAGGACGGCGTGCGCGGCTTCAAGTGCTTCCTCGTCGACTCCGGGGTCGAGGAGTTCGGCTGGGTCGGCGAGCGCGAGCTGGCGCCGGCGATGCAGATCCTCGCCGGTCTCGGGGTGCCGCTGCTCGTGCACGCCGAGGTCGCCGGTCCGATCGATGCGGCGACCGCACAGCTTTCCGGTGCCGACCCGCGGCGCTACGCGACGTATCTCGCATCGCGGCCACCCGAGGCCGAGGCCGAGGCGATTCGCCTGGTCACCGGCTTGTGCCGGACGACACGCGCGCGCACGCACATCGTTCATCACTCCGCTGCGAGCGCGTTGCCGCTGCTCCGCGAGGCGCGCGCGCAGGGGCTGCCGCTGACCGCCGAGACCTGCCCGCACTACCTGCACTTCACCGCCGAGCGGATCCCCGACGGTGCGACACCGTTCAAGTGCGCTCCGCCGATCCGCGAGGCCGCGAACCGCGAGCTACTGTGGCAGGCGCTCGCCGAGGGCGTGCTCGACATGGTCGCGTCGGATCACTCGCCATGCTCGCCGGCGCTCAAGGCGATCGAGGTCGGTGACTTCGTATCGGCGTGGGGCGGCGTGTCGGGGCTGCAGCTCGCGCTACCCGTCGTGTGGACCGAAGCGTCGGCGCGCGGTCACGCGATCACCGACATCGTGCGGTGGATGTGCGTCGCGCCGGCGCGGCTCGCCGGGCTGACCGGCACCAAGGGTGCGATCGCGGCCGGCCACGACGCCGATCTGATCGTGTTCGACGACACCGCCGAGACCTCGGTCGCACCGGAGTCGATCCGCCACCGTCACAAGGTCACGCCGTATGCCGGCGAGGCGCTGCGCGGGGCCGTGCTCGCGACGTACCTTCGCGGCACCTGCGTGGCGGAAGCCGGCCGCACCGTCGCGTCCGATCTGGGAGTCCTGCTATGACCGAACAGCCCGCGTTTCTCGATCTGCCCGACCTCGCGAGCGACACCGTCGGTGGTGCCGCGATCGCCTGCAACGACGAGTTCTTCGCCGAGAAGGAGAATCTGCTCCGCGCCCACGTGGCGGTGTGGAAGGAGCACGAGTACACCGACCGCGGCAAGTGGATGGACGGCTGGGAGACCCGCCGGCGCCGTGATGGCGGCACCCACGACTGGTGCGTCGTCCGGCTCGGGTTGCCCGGGGTGATCCGGGGCATCGTCGTCGACACCGCGTTCTTCCGCGGCAACTACCCCGAGGCCTGCGCGATCTACGCGACGACGATCGAGGATCCGCTCGATCTCGCGGCGCTACAGCGCGCGACGTGGAGCGAGATCCTGCCGCGCTCGGCGCTGCGCGGTGACAGCAAGAACGTGTTCGCGATCGCGGATGGCCATCGCTACACGCACGTCCGCCTCGACATCTACCCCGATGGTGGCGTCGCCCGCCTGCGCGTCCATGGTGACGTCGTGCCGGGCTGGCCGCGGCTGCGCGCGCTCGGCGGCCCGATCGATCTGGCCGCGCTCGAGCACGGCGCGGTCGTCGAGACGTGCAGCGACATGTTCTTCGGCTCGCGGAACAACCTCATCAAGCCGGGACCGTCGCGGTCGATGGCGGATGGCTGGGAGACCAGGCGGCGTCGCGGTCCGGGCAACGACTGGGCGATCATCCGGCTCGCGGCAGCCGGCACGGTCGAGAGTGTCGAGATCGATACCAGCCACTTCAAGGGCAACGCGCCCGGGCGGATCGCGCTCGAGGGTACACATGCCCCCGGCGCGAGCGTCGACGAGCTGTCCGGATGGCGGACGCTCCTCGCGACGGCCGTCGAGCCGCATCGCCGCCACGTGTTCGATCACCAGCTCCGGCGCACTGGCCCGATCACCCACCTGCGGATCTCGGTGTTCCCGTGCGGCGGGATCGCCCGGCTCCGCGCGTGGGGCACGCTCGTGCCCGAGGCCGCACCGGGACTGGCGGCGCTCGACGCGATGTCCGTCGACGACGCGCGCGCTGCGCTCCGTAAGTGCTGCGGGTCGTCGCGGTGGGCCGAGCAGGTCGCCGCGGCGCGGCCGTTCGAGGACGTCCCGGCGTTGCTGCGGATCGCGGAGCGCGTGTGGTGGTCACTCGGCGAGGCCGACCATCGCGAGGCGTTCAGCGCGCATCCGAAGATCGGCTCGCAGAGCCCACCCGCGCAGCCCGCCGGCGATCCGGAGACGACGGGGCGGTGGGCGCGCGATGAACAGCAGACGACCGCGAGCGCGGCGGCCGCGACGCTCGCCGAGCTTGCCGACGCCAACCGCGCGTACGAGGCCAAGCACGGCTTCATCTACATCGTGTGCGCGACCGGGCGCGGCGCCGACGACATGCTCGCCGATCTACGTGCGCGGCTCGCGGGCACCACCAAAGACGAGCTGCGCACCGCCGCCGAGGAGCAGGCGAAGATCACCCGGCTGCGGCTCGCGAAGCTGCTCGCCGAACACGGAGGTCACGGATGATCACGACGCATGTCCTCGACACCGCCGCGGGACGCCCCGGCAAGCAGATCGCGATCGAGCTCGAGCGCGACGTCGGCGGCAGCTGGCACCCGGTCGGCCGCGGCACCACGGACGACGACGGCCGGCTTCGCACGCTGACGCCGGCGGGCCCCGTCGAGCCGGGTACCTATCGCATCCGGTTTGCCACCGGCGCGTACCTCGCTGCGCTCGGCCAGACCGGGTTCTTTCCGGTCGTCGAGATCCAGTTCACCGTCGACGACGGCGCTCAGCACTATCACGTGCCGCTGCTGCTCTCGCCGTACGGCTACTCGACGTACCGCGGCAGCTGACGAGCCGCGATCAGCGAGCGCCGGGAATCTCGGAGACCCGAGGCACCTGGTTGAGGTGAACCGCGCGCGCCTTGCGGGTCGTCCGGATGTTGATCATCTCGACGAACACGCTGAACCCCATCGCGCCGTAGATGTAGCCCTTCGGGACGTGGACGCCGAACGCCTCGGAGACCAGCACGAGGCCGATCATCAACAGGAACGAGAGCGCGAGCACCTTGACCGACGGGTGGCGCTCCACGAACTCGCTGATCCGGCGGCCGGCGAGCAGCATCACGACGAGCGCGACGACGTTGGCCGCGACCATGATCGCGACGTGCGGCGTCATGCCGACGGCGGTGATCACCGAATCGATCGAGAACACCATGTCGAGCAGCACGATCTGGACGAGCACGCCACGAAGCGTCACCACGGCGCGGCCCGTCGAGGCGTCGTGCTCGTCGCCCTCGAGCTTGTGGTGGATCTCCTTGGTCGCCTTGTAGAGCAGGAACAGGCCGCCGATGAAGAGGATCAGCGCCTTGCCCGAGAACCCCTTGTCCGCGATGTGGAAGAGCGGCTGATCGAGCTGGACGATCCACGACAGCATCGCCAGCAGGCCGAGGCGCGACACGAACGCGCCGGCGATCCCGAGCTTGCGCGCCTTCTCGCGCTGCTCGACCGGCAACTTCCCGGCGAGGATCGCGATGAAGATGATGTTGTCGACCCCGAGCACGACCTCGAGGACGGCGAGCATCCCGAACGACATCCACGCATCCGGGGACGACAGCAGGTCCAGCATTGTGGCGAATATGCCGTCATCTCGGCTCCTTGCAAGCCTCGGCAGAGGGTTCTTCCGCTCATGGTGGCGGGCGCCCCACGGCGGCTGCAATCACTCGACGTCGCGCCGGCGATCCGGAAACCTGATCGACCCACGCTCCCTGGATCGTGCCCGAGCCGTCGCGCCAGTAGCTCGCGCCGTGGCGAGGCTAGCGCTTTCTCACGCTCAACGACCAGCGGGAACGGGCGGCCCCGCGATACAACGCGGCCCATGTCGGTGCGCACGACCCTCCCCGTGAAGAAGCTCCAGAAGGCCCTCGACCGCGTCAACAAGGCGCAGGGCCGCGTGCTCGCGCGTTACCCCGGAGACTCGGGATCCCGCCAGCCGGTGCACACCGTCTACGGCGGCGCGCACCTGTTCTCGGCGGACACCGCGCGCAAGCTCGGCGAGCTGGCGCTGCGATCGCTCGAGACCTACGCGCCAGATCCGGCGACGTTCGCCGACGCGATCGGCGTGCCCGGCGAGCTCGCCCCGAAGGTCTACGAGCGAGTGCGCGAGAAGCTCGGCCGCGAGCCCGTCGAGGACTTCCGGATCGACTTCGAGGACGGCTACGGCAACCGCCCCGACGCCGAGGAGGACGGCCACGCCGCCGCGGCCGCGGCCGAGGTCGCCGCGGGGCTCGCCGCCGGTACGCTGCCGCCGTTCATCGGCATCCGCATCAAGCCGCTGACCCGCGATCTCGCGGCGCGCTCGCTGCGCACCCTCGACATCTTCCTCACCGAGCTGCTCGACCAGACGAGCGGCAACTTGCCGCCGAACTTCGTCACCACGCTGCCGAAGATCCAGCACCACGCCGACGTCGAGGTGCTCGTCGCCGTGTTCGAGATGCTCGAGGATCGCCTCGGCCTCGAGCCCGGCACGCTCAAGGTCGAGTTCATGGTCGAGACCACGCAGAGCATCTTCGACCCCGCCGGTCGGTCGATCCTGCCGCGCCTCCACCGCCTCGCGAACGGCCGGCTGACCGGCGCGCACTTCGGAACCTACGACTACACCGCGAACTGCGACATCACCGCCGCGCACCAGCGCATGCGCCACCCGGCGTGCGATTTCGCGAAGCACATGATGAAGGTCGCGTTCGCCGGCACCGGCGTGATGCTCTCCGACGGCGCGACGAACATCATGCCGGTCGCGCCGCATCGCGGAAAAGATCTGACCGACGAGCAGAAGCGCGAGAACAAGACCGCGGTGTTCTCGGCCTGGCGCCTCCACGCCGACGACGTTCGCCACTCGCTCGTGCACGGCTTCTACCAGGGCTGGGATCTCCACCCCGGTCAGCTACCGACCCGTTACGGCGCGGTCTACGGGTTCTTCCTCGACGGCTTCACGGCGGCGTCGGAGCGGCTCTCCAACTTCGTCAGCAAGGCCGCGCAGGCGACGCTCGTCGGCGATGTGTTCGACGACGCGGCGACCGGGCAGGGCCTGCTCAACTACTTCCTGCGCGGCATCGCATGCGGCGCGGTCACCGAGGACGAGGCGATCGCGACCGGGCTGACGCTCGACGAGATCCGCGGCAAGTCATTCGTCAAGATCATGAACGCGCGCCGCGCGAAGGCCGCGACGACCTAGCGTTCGCGTCGCCTGCCGAACATCACGATCACGTTCCACAGCGTGTAGTCGTCGGCGTCACCCAGCACCTCGCGGGTGACGCGGCCCTCGACGACGACGATCGCCTTGCCCATCGCGATCTCGATCGTGGTGCCGACGTACGGCGCGATGCCGAAACCGAAGTCTCCGGCGCGACCGTCGATCGCGAGCAGGCCGGCGCCGCCGCCGATCGTCGAGCGTACGTTGCCGGCGCGGCCGCCCAGATAGAAGCCGACCGGCAGCGAGTATCCCCAGTGCCCGCCGGCGCTGTAGATGTCGAGCCCGCTGCGAAACCCGAACAGCGGCGTGCTGTGGTCCGGGTCGGAACGCTCCATGTCGAGCGACTGCTGGAGCCGGAACACCCAGCCCGGCTCGCGCACGACTTGCGTGCCGATCCCGAGGACGGCGTGGTGATCGCCATCCGCGCGGGCGGTGGCAGCGAGGCCGAGCAGCAGGAGCAAGGCGAGCGTGCGCGGCATGACCCAGCAACGCGCGGCCGGGCCGGCGCTTACGGCTGCTACTGGATCGAGAACTTGGCGGTCGTCACGAGCTTGTCCCCATAGCTGACCTCGACGCGGTACTTGCCGACGGGCCACCCCTCGGTCGGCTTCGACATCCTGCTGTTGACGACGTAGTTCTTGACGCCCGGTTGAACGTCCTTGACCGGCTCGTTCAGCGTCGCGATCACGGTGTTCGCGGGCGCAGCGGCACCCACGTCCTCCGCGATCCACTTGATGACGTAGGTCCCGCCGTTCTCCGGCAGATCCTTCGTCTTGTACGTCACGTGCACGACGGGGACGGTCGCCGCGAACCGATCCGTGGGCTCGAGGCACACGTCGTTCTTGACGTCCATGCACGTGAAGGTGCCCATTTGCTCCGCGACGATCGCACTTCCTTCGGCGGGCTGGTCGCCCGCATTGGATGCGGGTTCCTTCGATTTGCAGCTCACCGAGAGGGCGACGAACACGCCGACCGACAACAACAACTTGTGAAGCATGCGCGGAAGTTATCACCGGTGCCCGAGCTTGTTAGCGCGCTACCCAGACGGCTTGGCGGCCGGGCGACGAACGCGGCGAACGAGTGCCGCAACCAGCGGAGTCAGGCCCAAGGTCGCCAGGATCCGCACCGGCATCGTGGCCTTCGCCGCGACCCAGCCGGCGCCGATGATCCCGAGTACGCCGGTCGCCGACGTTGGCGACGCGCCGATGCCGAAGGCCACCGAGAATGCGGCGATCGTCAAGAGCGAGAGTACGAGGTACGTGTAGATCGCGATCTTGCCGTACTCGGCCGTGTGCGCGGCGAGGCGCTCCTTGAGCGTGCGCTTCTTGCCAATCGGCGGGGGCGCGGGCCCGGGGCCATCACTCATGGCCCCGGTCTACCACCTGCGACGCCGGACCGACCGGCTCGGTGTCCGCCGATGGGCGGGCCTTACACGGTTGCGGTCGCGCGCGGTCTCATGTAGACAGTCCTTCCACGGCGGACGTAGCTCAGTCGGTAGAGCGCCAGGTTGTGGTCCTGGATGTCGCGGGTTCGATCCCCGTCGTTCGCCCCAAAGTTTCAGGCGGTTACGGATTGCCTCCTTCGCGTTGGGGTTCTTGCTTGCGCATGGCTTGCAGGGCGGCGGCTGGCGAGCCGAACACCAGCGTGATCGCCTCGCGCTTGTCGTCCTCGTTCACGTCCACGTAGCGGAGCGTCGTCTGGATGTCGGAGTGCCCCATCAGTTTCTGGAGCACCGGCAGCGGCACCTTGCGAGCCATCACGGTTCCAAACGTGTGCCACAGGCAGTGGATGGGCTTCGGCGGGCGGGGCACTCCAGCTCGCACGTACAACGCGTTCACCGTCTCGCTGATCCGATCGTAGGTCACGGGCGAGCCGTCCTGCTCCGCTACCATCCACAATCCACGGCGCGGTAGTTCCGCCAGCACCGAGACGATCCTCGGCGACAGCGGCACGGTCCGCGTCTTGTTGTGCTTGGGCGCGATGGCCTCGTTCGTGAGCTTGTCGAGCGCACGACGAACTGTGAGTTGCCCTTCCTTCAGATCGGACCACATCAATCCGCGGATCTCGCCCGCACGAAGCCCAGCTTCACTCGCCAAGAGCACGAGCAGCCGGTATCGCTGATCCGTTGCCGCGGTCAGCAGTTGCTCGACGTCCTCGGTCGCGACCGCGGAGATCTCACCGGCCATGCCGTCGAGCTTGAACCGCAGCTTCGACTTCTCGCCCGTCGTGTACTTGATCAGCGTGGACAGGACCGCGAGTTGATTGTTCACGGTCTTGATGGCCATCCCGCGGTCGAGTTCGCTCTGCGCGTAGGTGTCGACATCGGGTTGCTTCAGGCCCTCGATCGTCATGGCGCCGAAGAACGGCAACAAGTGAGTGTTGAGAACCCTCCGCTTCTCGCGTTTCTCGCTACCCTTCGAGCCCGGCTTGTATTCACGCAGCCCGCGCAGCCGGGCATACGCTTCGGGCCATCGTCGCCGCCCTGGACGAACGAGGCGTGCGTTCGCGCGTTGGCAAGCCGTTCGCTCTTGCGCAGGTCGCGCGCATGCTCGCTGCCTGAGAGATCAGATCGTTCTCGCTGCTCTGTGACAACACGAATAGTTGATCTGCCGCGCGTACGCTGTGATTCCGCACTCCCCCGGGACGTGCGCGCGGAGCATCGTTTCTGTCCCCCTCGCGAGCGCCTGGAAAGCTCCACGCGGAACGTCGCGTCGTTCATCCAGTTCGTGATCGTGTTCCGGTGGCAGCCAACGGCAGCCGCGACCGACTTGTGGGAGCGCCCGTCGAGCAACAGGTCCATCGCCTCGTCGTGACGATCACACGTTGGCCGGAACGCATTGCGGAGCTTGTTTCGAATGCAGCCTCGGTCGCCGTTCTCGCCGGCATGATCTCAACGCTGTCCTTCTTATCAGCGAGAATGCAGGCGACTGTCGAAATCTTGCTCAGCGGCAGGGGAGCGCCGACGAAGTTGTTGCCATCGTTCGTTGCTTCCTCCTCCTCCAGCAGCTCGCGCGACGGCGTAGGCTTCGTGCCGAAGGCATTCATGAAGGGCAGGCGACGACAGCGCATGTACTGCCGCAACTTCGCCCCCAGTTATGGTCGCGCCCCTCCCTTTCACTCTTAGCGTCGGACTGTAGCAGCGGTCAGTTGCGCCGCGGATCCATTGCTAACGCGGCTTTTTGATCCACCGCGGCACGCTGCTACACTTGAGTCATGACAGACCGCGCTCGCAAGCTGCTGCACGACGCGATGGAGCTGCCGCTCCCCGAGCGCGCCGAGCTTGCGGCCGATTTGCTCGCGAGCTTGGACGGCGAGCCGGAGGCCGACGTTGAGGCTGCTTGGGCGAGCGAGATCGAGCGGCGTGGGCGCGAAGCGATCGCGAACCCGGACGATGACGTCGCCTGGGAGACCGTGCGCGACGAGTTGCACACCACGCCGACGCGATGACCAAGCCAGTTCGGCTCGCTCGTGAGGCGCGCGAGGAGCTGCACGAGGCAGCGCGGCGCTACGGCGAGGTGCGGCCCGAGCTGCGCGCCGAGTTCCTGGCCGCGATCGACGAGGCCATGGAACGGCTCGTGAGGATGGCGCGCCACCTCGGCCCGCCTCCAGGCGTCGACCCGTTGCTCAGCGTGCGCCGCGTGTTCGTACAGCGCTTCCCGTTCTCGCTGTACTTCGTGGAGCTGCCGACCCGATTCCGCGTCCTGGCGGTCGCCCACGCTCGCAGGAGGCCGTTCTACTGGCGCGACCGGCCGTGACCCGCATCGTTGCCGGAGGTCGCCGCTTGCGCCGGGCTTGCACACGAACCGGGATCAACCGGGACAACCAGGGACCAGAGAACACCACGAGGTCGCGCAACGCTGTGTGATCGTTCGAGCGACGCGTAATGGTTGGAGTTCTCAGTTGCGCGTTCATGGGTTGTGGTCCTGGATGTCGCGGGTTCGGTCCCCGTCGTTCGCCCCAGTTTTTCACTCGCTCATGAGGGTGCCGTGCGACCACGCCACCGTCGAAATTCGCTCAGACGCAGGCGGTAACGAACGAGGTTGCCCTCGTGCAACCCACTCAGCTCGCTGATCGCCATGGCGATGAAGTCTTCGAGATCCTCGGGCGCGATGATTGGCGTGGCGATCTCGCGGATGCGTGAGTAGTCGATTGGTGTGTCATCGCGGACGATCGTGCTCACGACCTCGGTGAGCTGCTCGCGACTGCGGAGGCGTAGCGGGTCGGGCTGCGGCAGCGCGTCGCGGACGACCGTGTAGCGCTGGCACGAACGTTCGTATGCCCACATGAAAACGTCACGCGCCAGGTCGACGCGCTGGAGCTCGTAGATGCCGAGCAGGCCTTCGATGTAGTCCCGCTCCGGAACGTCGACGAACGACAGCGGCGCGAGGTTGTGCTTGACGAAGGGAATGTTCGCGGCCAACCGCGACACACGCTTGTTTACGTCCTCGAACGGCTGGAGGTACGGCAGGTGAACCATCGCGAAGAACGCCTGCTCGAACGGATCCTCGATCTCGGATGCCTTTTTGAGGAGCTGATCGAACAGCTGCTCGAGTTGCTGCGGGATCGCGAGTGGCAGGTAGACCGTTCCGGAGATCCCGACCTCGATCCGGCGGAGCCGGCCTGCCGCCGATGGATCGGCTAGCAGGTTGTCGGCAAGCAGGGCGTGGAGGTTGCAGATCGTGTAGCGGTCGAACCGGACCTCTTCGACATTCCCGACGAGCATCTCGATCGCGGCCTTGTGGTTGAGGATCATCTCGGCCTCGCGCTGGTCCTTGCCAGGTGCGCGCCGACCGAGCTCGATCAGGTTCTGCGTGTCGAGTCGCGTGTACGTGTTGCCTTCGAGACGACTCGAGGCCCATGACAGGTCGACGAGGAGACGGCTCAGGATCTGACGCGCGTAGGTCCCCGCGGGCCGCTCGCCTCCGGGCGCGCGTCCACGTTCGTGCAGTCGACCGCGCGTCGTAGCGTCGAGATAGAAGTCGCGGTTCGGCCGGTAGCTTTCCAGAAACGCGGTGACGTATCCGACGGGTGTCCGCTGGATCAGAGGGCGCCTGACCAGCTCCCGAACCTGTTGCCCGGCCAGCGACGCGGTTAGCTCGTCGGGACGTGCCTCGGCAACGACGGTGACTTGATATCGGCGCTGCTTCGCACGGCCGATCGCTCGAAGACGTCCTACGGACACGAGCTCGGCGAGCCGCCGCTGCAGGGTCCGGCGGGGAACTTCGAGCGCGGCCGTGAGCTGCTCGATCGTCGCCCCGTCCGGATGCTTCTCGATCGCACGGACGACCTGGTCGGCCATCTTCGGATCTACCTGACGAGCCACGGCTCATACTGGCGCGATTGCGCTCGTTCGCGCCATAATTTATCCAGCAAAGCTAACCAACTGTATACTTAGTGGCGTAATTCGCGAAACCGCGCCAGAAACTGGCGCATTCTGGCGCGATCTCGAGCCGCACGCTCACATCAGCACGCGATCAGCGAGTCGCGGTCGTTCGATCCCCGTCGTTCGCCCCAAAAAGTCAGCTCTATGGAGCGCCTCCCAAGCGCTCCAGTTCCGGTGCCACGTGGCATGGCGCCGAGAATCTTCCGCTGCACGGCGGCACCGAGCACGTTGTGCGGCAGGCCCCCCTCGAATCCGGCGGACGAACTTCCCCGGCCGCGGCGCAGCTCTACAGCGTTCCCATCTCGACACGCTGGACGCCAAGCTCGTCCGCGAGCGGCACGACGACGCGCGTGACGACGGCCTTCATGAGGTCGACGTCCGGGATGGTGGCTCGGTTGCCTTCGATGCCACGGTCGAAGCCTTTCTCCGGGATCTCCACGCGAACGCGGTGCGGCTCGAAGCTGGTGATGATGCGCGCGTCGAGGCTGCGGATGTCAGCGACGATTCGCTGCTCGTGACCCTCCTTCGCCAGCACGACGTCGAACACCGGGCGAGGGCTGCGGAGCCAACCGAGGTATCCATCGACCGGGATCCGCTGACTCTTGGACCACGCGACTTCCCGCTCGACGGCGCGCTCCTGACGCGCCCGCAGCGCTCGTCGTAGGTTCATCACCAAGATGCTGATCGCAACCGAGACAACCGTCAGCGTGCTCGGGCGGATGGTTGCCCACCGGTCGATGCTACTACTTGCGCACGGCTATTGGGGTGCTGTTCGGTACCCGTTCACGGGTTGGACTACGCAGCAACGAGCAGCGAGGGTGTGCGTCGATTACGTAGGGCCGCTTGAATGGCGCTGGTGAGGTAGTCGAAGAGCGGACGACCTTGCTTGCGGCACGTGGAT
>JACCTC010000121.1 GCA_013812655.1 Deltaproteobacteria bacterium
ATCCACGTGCCGCAAGCAAGGTCGTCCGCTCTTCGACTACCTCACCAGCGCCATTCAAGCGGCCCTACGTAATCGACGCACACCCTCGCTGCTCGTTGCTGCGTAGTCCAACCCGTGAACGGGTACCCGCAGTTACGCGATTCGGGACGGGAACTAACTAACTAACTGAGCGCTAATCGAGGTCGTACGGTCCGCCGCGCTCGAGTGCGCGTTGAAACGCCGGCCGCGCCTTGCAGCGCTTCACGAAGTCAGCGAGGGGCGCAGCGGAACCGCCGACGTCGCTCGCTCGCGAGACGGCCGCCTCGACCGGGTAACTCATCTGGATATCCGCCGCGGTGAGCTCGTTGCCGGCAAACCATGGCTGCGTCCCGAGATGGCCCGCGAGGAATCGGAGGTGCCGGGTCAGGTTGGGATCGATGAACTTCGCCGAGACGTTATCGGCGATCTTCTTCGCGATCGGCTTCACGAAGAACGGCACGGGCGCCGTCCTCACCTTGTAAAAGACGAGCTTGAGCAGGAGGTAGGGCATCAGCGAGCCCTCCGCGTAGTGCATGAAGTAACGGTACTGATGCCGCTCGCGCGTGCCCGGCGTCGGGGCCAGACGGCCATTGCCGTAGGTCTCGACGAGATACTCGAGGATCGCGCCAGACTCCGCGAGTGTCTGGTCACCGTCGGTGATCACCGGCGACTTGCCGAGCGGGTGAATCGCCTCGAGCGACGGTGGCGCGAGCATCGTCTTCGGATCGCGCTCGTACTTGATGATCTCGTACGGCAGCTCGAGCTCCTCGAGCAGCCACAGGACCCGCTGGCTGCGAGAGTGGTTCAGGTGATGGACGGTGATCACGTGACGGCTGTAACACGATCTACTTCACGGCACGCGAAGTGGAACGGCGGCATGATCGCTTGCTCCCGCGGCGCCCCTTCGCGAGGATGCCGGCATGCGAGCTCTCATCGCGATCCTGATTGCTAGCTCGGGGTGCGCGGCGCTCACGCCCGCCGAGAAGATGGACCAGTTCCCGGTCATGGACATCAAGGCGACGCGTCCGCCGCCAGGTCCCGACAAGATCATCCTGACGCCTTCGAACATCGCGATCATCGACAAGATCCAGTTCGAGATCGGCAAGGCCGATCTGAAGCCGATCTCGTTTCCGATTCTCGACGAGGTCGTCCAGGTGATGAAGGACAACAAGCAGATCGAGCTGGTCACCGTCGAGGGTCACACCGACTCGACCGGCTCCGCCGAGCTCAACCGCACGCTCTCGCAGGGCCGCGCGGAGTCGGTCGTCAAGTACATCGCGAGCAAGGGCATCAAGAAGGACCGCATGGACCCGAAGGGGTTCGGTCCCGATCGCCCGATCGCCGACAACGCGACCGAAGAAGGCCGCGAGGCGAACCGCCGCGTCGAGTTCAATATCGCGAAGCAAGGCCCCATCAAGACCACGGTGAAAGATGAGTAAGCACCTACGTTCGGCTCTCGCGCTCGTGTCCATCACGACCCTCGGGTCCCTCGTCGGGGCCTGCGGCAGCAGCAATCCGAACCTGCGTAACGAGATCGGAGCGAAGATCGCGAGCACGCAGCAGCCGATCCAGGCGTGCTACCAGCGCGTGCTGACGACGAATCGCAAGGTTCGCGGGATGGTCGTGATCCAGATGGCGGCGCATGCGGAGACCGGCCAGTTCATCGACGTGTCGACGCTGCGCGACGAGCCCGCGGATCCGGTGCTGCGCTACTGCGTGGTCCAGGAGCTGATGAAGCTCAAGCTCGACAAGCCGCCGGGCAAGCGCGTCGAGATCACGAGCGTGCCGATCAAGTTCGAGTGGGCGAACCCGTGAAGGTGCCGACGCGGTCGCCGACCCACGAGGACGTCGACATGCGCCGGCTCGCATCGATGGGCCTCGAGCTCGAGGAGATCGCCGTGGACGACGCGGTCGCGCTGCCTGCGATGATCGAGCTCGCCGAGGACCGCGGCAGGCCGGTCAGCCACTACCTCGCTGCCGTTCCGCTCGCGACCGAGCTGCGCGTGGATGCCGGCACCGCGCCGCTCGCGATCAAGGTGTGCGCCGGCACCTGCCAGCGCTACGGCGCGCTCGATCTCATGGACCACCTCGTCGAGAAGTGGGGCGCCGCGAAGACGTTCGCGATCGTGCCGGTGACCTGCCTCGATCGCTGCGATCAGGGCCCAGCGTGCGAGGTCCACGGCAGCCACGGTCAGCTCGTGCTCGCCCCGGCGACGACTGCCAGCCTCGACGAAGCGCTCGCCGAGCTCGCGTAACGCCCCACCTGACGGCACTCGCCGTGCACGTTGGCCGCGCATGTCGGAAATGCGCGGATGTGGTCGATGGTTCTGCCCGCACTTGGCGCGTTCGAGCTGTCAGCCTGCCCGACATGCGGTGTCGCGCGTCCTGTCGCAGGGGTCGCATCCCCCGGATACCGGCGGTTTGCTGGTTCCCACCGTGGCTTGGCGCTAGCTTAGGAATCCGGTGTTACGTCTCGACAAGGTCAACAAGTACTACCGGGTAGGCACGCACAGCCTGCACGTGCTGCGCGATGTCGAGCTCGAGGTCGCCGACGGCGAGTTTGTCGCGATCATGGGCGCCTCGGGGTCCGGCAAGTCGACGCTGCTCAACATCCTCGGCATCCTCGACGACTACGACTCCGGCGAATACTGGCTCGGCGATACCCTCATCCGCTCGCTCTCGGAAGCAAAGGCCGCGAACTACCGCAACCGGTTCATCGGCTTCGTCTTCCAGTCGTTCAACCTGCTGCCGTTCAAGACCGCGCTCGAGAACGTCGCGCTGCCGCTCTATTACCAGGGCGTCACTCGCCGCAAGCGCAACCAGATCGCGACCCAGTACCTCGAGCGTGTCGGGCTCCGCGACTGGGCCGAGCACCTGCCCTCCGAGATGTCGGGTGGTCAGAAGCAGCGCGTCGCGATCGCGCGCTCGCTGATCGGCAAGCCGCGCCTGATCCTCGCCGACGAGCCGACCGGCGCGCTCGACAGCGAGACCAGCAAGCAGATCATGGATCTGCTCTCCGAGATCCATCGCACCGGCATCACCGTGCTCGTCGTGACGCACGATCCCGAGGTCGCGATCCGCACCCAGCGCACGATCCGGCTACGCGACGGCAAGGTGGTCGGGGCGCACGAGGCGAGCCTGTCGAATCCGGGCATGCCGGTGGCGGTGCCCTGAGTGCTGGTTCCCGCGCTCAAGCTGCTCGCGGTGATCGTTGGGCTCGCCTTTGCCCTCGGTCTGCTCGGCGTCGTGGTGTTCCTCGCGGTCGCGCTCGCGCGGATGCTCGGCATCACCATCCTGCAGTGGCGTGATCTGATCTCGATCGATCGGTGGACCGAGGTGTTCATGACGATCGGGCGCAACAAGCTGCGCACCGCGCTGACCACGATCAGCGTCGCATGGGGCATCTTCGTCCTCGTATTCCTGCTCGGGCTCGGGCGCGGGCTCGACAACGGGATGCGCAAGAGCTTCGCGCGCGATGCCACGAACGGCGTGTGGGTCAACGCGAACAAGACGAGCGTCGCGCACGGTGGCTACGACGTCGGGCGCAAGATCATGTTCGAGAACCGCGACTACGATCGCGCGAAGCGCGTCGCCGGTATCGAGCACATCTCCGGGCAGCACTTCATCGGCGGGTCGCGCTGGGGTGGCCTCGTCACCAAGCGCGGTGGCAAGGCGAACACGTTCAACGTCAATGCCGTCCACCCCGAGGCGTTCCGGCTCGGCGCGCACGAGATGGTTGCCGGGCGCTTCCTGAGCGAAGCGGACATCATCGGTCGCCGCAAGGCGGTCGTGATCGGCCGGCCGGTCGCGCAGTTCCTCTTCGATGGCGACAGTCCCATCGGCGAGTGGATCGTGACCGCCGGCGTGCCGTTCCAGGTCGTTGGCGTGTTCTCGGATCCCGCGGGCAACGAAGAAGAGCGCCAGATGTACATCCCGGTGACCACGGCGCAGCTCGCGTTCAATGGCGCCAACAAGCTCGGAGTCCTGCAGTTCACCGTCGGCAACGCCGGCCCCGACGAGGCACAGGCGATCATCGACACCGTCGTCGGCCAGCTCGCCGAGCGTCACCAGTTCTCGCCCGAAGATCGCCAGGCGATCCGTGTCCACAATAACGTCGAGCAGTTCGCGCGCTTCCAGAAGCTGTTCTGGATGATCTCCGCGTTCGTGCTGGTGATCGGCCTCGGCACGCTCGCCGCTGGCGTGGTGGGCGTGTCGAACATCATGATGATCGCGGTCAAGGAGCGCACGAAGGAGATCGGCGTCCGCAAGGCCCTCGGCGCGACGCCGCGCTCGATCGTCTTCATGATCATCCAGGAGTCGGTCTTCCTGACCGGCATCGCCGGGCTGCTCGGGCTCTCCGCCGGCGTTGGCTGCCTCGAGCTCGTCGGCCGGCTCGATAACGAGTTCATCCTCCACCCCGGCATCGACCTTGCGACCGGCCTCGCCGCGACCGTGTTCCTCGTCATCGCGGGCGCCCTCGCCGGTTACTTCCCCGCGCGCGCCGCCGCGAAGGTCAACCCGATCCACGCGCTGAGGGATCAGTAGCCCAGCCATGCTCGACCTCGACAAGTGGAAAGAGATCTGGGCGACGTTGCGCTCGAATCGCCTGCGCACGTTCCTCACCGCGTTCGGCGTGTTCTGGGGAATCGTCATGCTGATGGCGATGCTTGGCTTTGGCTCGAGCATCCAGGCCGGCAGCAAACAGCAGATGAAGGGGATGGCCACGAACCTCCTGTTCGTGTGGGGCCAGCAGACCACCGAGTCGTTCGACGGGCTGCCGCCAGGTCGCCAGGTGCGGTTCAACACCGACGACATCGAGATCCTGCGCCGGCTGCCGTCGATCGAGCACCTGGCGCCGCGCCTCCAGCTCGGCGGCTGGATGAACAACTTCACGGTGAGCTACGAGAGCAAGAACGGCACGTTCACGGTGATGGCGGACTATCCCGAGCTTCGTCACATCATCGCGTTCGAGTACGAGGCCGGCCGGTTCATCAACGAGCGAGACATCGCCGAGCAGCGCAAGATCGCCGTGATCGGCAAGGCGGTTCGCGAGCAGCTGTTCGGCGACACCGACCCGATCGGCAAGTACATCAAGATCAGCGGCGTCTACTTCCAGGTCGTCGGCGTGACCAAGACGCTGCGCGGCGGCCAGATGGGCGATCGCGACGCGAACACGCTGTTCGTGCCGTTCACGACGCTGAAGACGGCGTTCAAGATGGGCGATCGCGTCGGCTTCTTCGCGATGACCGCGAAGCCCGGCACTGACGGGCCCGAGCTCGAGCGTCAGGTCCGCGAGGCGCTGGCGCGCCACCACCGGATCGCACCGGACGACGGGCTCGCGATCGGCTCGTTCAACATGTTCGTGATGTTCAGCAAGTTCCAGACGTTCTTCTTCGTGCTGGCGCTCGTCAGCTGGATCGTCGGCGGTGCGACGCTGCTCGCCGGCGTGATCGGCGTGTCGAACATCATGCTGATCACGGTCAAGGAGCGCACGAAGGAGATCGGGGTCCGCAAGGCGCTCGGCGCGACCCCGCTGTCGATCGTCTCGATGGTGATGAAGGAGTCGATCGCGCTGACCGCGATCGCGGGCCTCACCGGTGTCGCCGCCGGCGTCGGGCTCCTCGCGATGGCCGAGGCGATCCTCTCGAGCATGCCCGACTCACCGCTGGGCCCGCCGAACGTCGGGCTCGGCACCGTGCTGAAGGCCGTCGCCGTGCTCGTCACCGCCGGCGGCATCGCTGGCATCATGCCCGCCTCTCACGCTGCCTCGATCAAGCCGATCGAGGCGCTGCGCGCCGAGTGATCTCATGAAGAAATTTTTCACCTGGTTCTTCGCCCTTCTCCTCGTGCTCGCGATCGGTGGGGCGTTCTTCTACCTCTACAAGAAGTCGCAATCGAAGCCGACGGTCTACAAGACCGAGATGGCCGAGATCGCGGACATCACGAAGAAGACCGTCGCGACCGGGTCGATCGTGCCGCGTCGCGAGGTCGAGGTGAAGCCGAAGGTCACCGGTGTGCTCGCGGAGCTCTACGTCGAGCCCGGCAAGAAGGTGAAGCAAGGCGACCCGCTCGGGAAGATCGCGATCATCGCCGACGCGATGCAGGTCAATCAGGCCGAGTCCGGCGTGCGGACCACGCAGATCGCGTTCGAGAACGCGAAGCGCGAGCTCGCTCGTAACGAGGCGCTGTTCAAGCAGGGCGTCGTCGCCGATGCCGAGCTCCAGCGCTATCGCACCGAGTTCGCGCTCCGCAAGCAGGAGCTGGCGACGGCAGGCTCGAGTCTTCAGCTCGTCAAGGAGGGCGCGACCCGCGGCCAGAGCAAGACGTCGACGCTGATCGTCACGGCGACCACCGACGGCACCGTGATCGACGTCCCGGTGAAGGAGGGCTTCTCGGTGATCCAGGCGAACAACTTCAACCCCGGCACCACGGTCGCCGTGATCGCCGACATGGAGGACATCATCTTCCAGGGCCGCGTCGACGAGGCCGAGGTCGCGAAGATCAAGGAAGGCATGAAGCTGTCGATCAAGGTCGGCGCGATCGAGAAGGACATGCTCGAGGGCAAGCTCGAGTACATCTCGCCGAAGGGCAAGGAGATCGACGGCGCGATCCAGTTCGAGATCAAGGCGAAGGTCGTCGCCAAGCCGGGCGTCCAGATCCGTGCGAACTACAGCGCGAACGCCGATATCGTCCTCGACGAGAAGAAGCAGGTGCTCGCGATCCGCGAGGCGCTCGTCCAGTACAAGGACGAGAAGCCGTTCGTCGAGGTCGAGACCGCGCCGCAGACGTTCGACAAGCGCGACGTCAAGCTCGGGCTGTCGGACGGCATCAAGGTCGAGGTCCTGTCTGGTGTGACGAAGACCGACAAGATCAAGATCCCCGACAACGCCGGCCCCGCCGGTGCAATGGGAGGCGGCAAGGGTGGCGGCAAGGGCGGCAAGCCCCCCGCGAAGAAGTAGTAGACGCATTCGACCGCCGACGCGGGTCGAGATCGGCGCCATGCGGTGCGACCCAGCGTGCTAGCGTGGCCCCAAGATGACGACGCCCGTCAGGCTTGGTGCGATCGATGCCGGCTCGAATGCGATCCGCGTGGTGATCGCCGAGCTCGGACCGACGGAGATCGTGCGGATCGAGGCCGAGCGCGTGCCGGTGCGGCTCGGCCACGGTGCGTTCACACGTGGCGAGCTCGATCCCGAGACAGTCGATCAGGCGGTCGCCGCGTTCATGCACTTCCGCGAGCGCTTCGACGCCAACGGGGTCAGCATCTATCGCGCGGTCGCGACCAGCGCCGTCCGCGGCGCGTCGAACCGCGATCTCCTGCTCCACCGGCTCTATCACGAGGCCGGGATCGAGCTCGAGGTCATCGATGGCGAGGAGGAAGCGCGGCTCGTCCGCAAGGCCGTGGTTCACGCGATGCCGGCGAGCACGCCGAAGGCGATCCTCGATCTCGGTGGTGGCAGCCTCGAGGTCAACCTGCGCGATCCGTCCGGCTGGCGCGGCTTCTCGCTGCCGGTCGGCACGGTCCGGCTGCTCGAGACGTTCGGCATCGAGGGCGCGATGACCGAGGCCGAGGCCGGGATGGTGCGCCGTTACACCGCGACGCTGATGCAGACGATCCAGCAGCGGGCTGGCACGTCCAACACCGTCGCCGCGGCCACCGGCGGCAACGCCGACGCGCTCGCCAAGATCATCGGCGATAACCACCCGACGACGCCGAGCTTCGAGCTCGCGGCACTCGAGAATCTGCTCCCGTCGATCGTCGGCGCCAGCGTCGAGGAGCGGATGGACAAGTACAGCGTCAAGCGCGACCGCGCCGAGGTCTTCGGCGTCGCAGCCCTCGTGTTCGCGACCGCCGCGCGCCAGCTCGGCATCTCGCGGCTGGTGTGCCCGAACGTCGGTGTCCGCGAGGCCGTGCTGCTCGAGCTCGCCGAGACCGCGCGCGAGGAGCTGCAGCGGGCCGAGGGCGCACATGACAAGGCTCTGCTCACCGCCGCACGCGCGTTCGCGAACCGCGTCGATTACGACACCACGCATGGCGAACACGTCCGCCAGCTCGCACGCACGCTGTTTCACCAGCTGCGCGATGTCCACGGCGTCCCCGACGCACTCGGCGTGCACCTCGAGGTCGCGGCGCTGCTCCATGATATCGGCGAGGTCGTGAATCCGCGCGGCCACCACAAGCACAGCGAGTACATGATCCGCTGGGCACGGATCCCCGGGCTCGACGACACCGCGCGAGAGATCATCGCGCTGCTCGTCCGGACGAACCGCAAGGACGCCGCGCGCGCGCGCCAGCTGATCGGCGAATCGCCGTTGCCGAAGGACGTCCGCGCGCAGGTCCGGAAGCTCTCCGGGATCTTGCGGATCGCAGACAGCTTCGATACCGAGCATCGCTCGCGCGTCGAGCAGGTGGTCGCGACCCGGATGGGCGACGCGATCATGCTCGATCTCGTCGTGCGTGACGGGCCATCGCGCGACGACGCCAAGCTGCTGCGCAAGGCCGATCTCCTGAAGGAGGAGCTCGGTCTCGACATCCGGGTCACTGTCGCTCGGTCCGTCGCCGTCGCTGCTGTGGACTCACCGTCGTCCCGTGGCAACCTCCAGGTCGTTCGCGACACCGCCCGCTGAGGCGCACCTGACCCGCGTCGGCGGCGAACGCACTGGACCGACGCGCGGATTGCCGGAGATACTCGCCGCGTGGTGCGTGTATGCCTGGTCGGGTTGGTCTGCGTGGCCGCGTGCTATTCACCGAACCCGCAGGCCGGTAGTCCGTGCCCCGACGGCATCTGTCCGAGCGGACTCGTCTGCGCGGCCGCGACGATGACGTGCGAGACCTCCGACCACGATGCCGGCGCAGATGCCCCGCCACCGCCCCCCGATACGCTGCCCGCGGGTTGCTACGGTAACGGGCTCGTCACCGTGTGTCCGGTGAACCCGATCACCGGCCAGCAACAGCTCACGATCACCAACACGCAGACGTTCAACACGGACAGCTCGACTGCATGCACGCCCTACCTGCTCCCCGATGGCACGAGTGACTCGGACTTCTGTGTGGTCGCCGCCAAGTCGATCACGATCGGCACGACCGGCCGACTCAATGCCACCGGCGCGAAGCCGCTCGTGCTGGTGGGCTCGAACACGATCTCCGTCGCGGGGACGCTCGACGTCGCCAGTCATCGCGGGGGGCCCTTCGGTGCGGGAGCCGATCCTGCGGACTGTACGGCCGCCGCCGCCCCGACCGGCAGCAAAGGCGGTCCCGGTGGCAGCTTCGGCGAGGAAGGTGGCGACGGCGGCACTGGTGCCGAGGGTGGACTCCCGGTTCCCTCGGGGCCGTTCGCCGTCCAGGTCACGACGCTGCGCGGCGGCTGTCGCGGCCTCGCCGGCGCGGGTTTGCTGCCGGGCGCAGGCGGCCGCGGCGGCGGTGCGATCTACCTGATCTCCACGGACATGATCACGATCGCGGGCACGATCAACGCGTCGGGTGCCGGCGCGTCGGGTGCGAATTCCAGCGGGGGCGGCGGCGGCGGCGGCGGCGCAGGTGGCATGATCGGGCTCGACGCACCGACGATCATCGTCAGCACGAGCGCTCGCGTGTTCGCGAATGGTGGCGGCGGTGGCGAAGGCGCCGGCGGCAACCCGGGCAACGCGGGCAACGATCCGGCATCGCCCGCCCCCCCCGCGGCCGGAGGAGCCGGCGGTGCGGGCGGCGGCGGCGATGGCGGAGACGGCGGCACCGGCGGCGACGATCCTCGGAACGGCGGCAACGATACGGCGTCCGGTGGCGGTGGCGGTGGCGGGGTGGGCGTGATCAAGGTCTTTCCGCCCCGCGCCCTCACCGGCTCGATCTCGCCGCCCCCGAGTTGATCACCCACGCGCCGCCGCGCGTCGCCGTGGTATGCGGCTGCCATGCGACGCGTGATCCTCCTCGGTTTGCTGGCTGCGTGTGGCGGTGACGGTCCCGCGGATCCCGGACCGCAGGGCGACGCGACCGCGCACGTCACGCACTACGACTACCAGTTCGACATCGCGACTCGCGCGGCGCGCGCGAAGGTGACCGCGGTGCTCGACACGCCTGGCAACTGCATCGTGCTCGGGCTTCGCCAGTCGGTCGGTGCCGTCACGCTGACCGTCGACGGTGCGCCCGCGGCCGCCGGCACGTCGTTCACCGAGACTTCCGCGCATGTCTGCAGCGTCCACGGTCACGCGGCCGGCGAGGAGATGATCATCGAGGCGGATCTTGTCGTCCCGCTCGCGACGCTGTCTGCGAGCCAGGTCGGCTACTCGGTCACGAACGACGCGCAGGGAAACCCGTTCCATTACCTGGTGAGCTGGGTCGATGGCTGCGATCGGTTCGGCCCGTGCGATGCGCGTCCCGATCAGTTTGCACGCTACGCGTTCACGGTCACGCACCCCGCGACGCTCGACGTCCGCTGCTCCGGCACCATCACCGAGGTCAGCGAGATCGAGACGCGCTGCGTGTTCGATCACGAGGGTGGCCCGACCTACTCGACGTTCGGGATCGCCGCCTATCCGGCGTGGAGCCAGATCGACAAGGGCATGTGGGGCTCGGCGCGCGTCACGCTGTACGACCGCACGCAGACCACGATCGATGCCGTGATCGATCCGGCGTACCACGCCGGCTTCATGAGCTTCATGGAGTCGACGTTCGGGCCGTATCCCTACGGCGACGAGCTTCGCGTGCTGACCGCGCCGACGTACTGGAGCGGCTTCGAGCACCCGGGCAACATCATCCTCGACGATCTGCTCGCGCGGAGTCCGTCGTCGTACCTCCACCCGGTCGCCCACGTCCTCGATCACGAGATCGCGCATCAGTGGGCCGGCGACGAGACCACGCTCGCGACGACCCACGACTTCGTGTGGAAGGAAGCGATGGCGGAGTATCTGACCTACGTCTACGAGGAGACTGCCGACGTGCCGGCCGCGCAGGCCACGGTAAACGCGTGGAAGTCGTTCTCGGTCGGCGCGAAGTACTTCCCGGTGCCCGGCGAGAAGCCCGCGCTGTTCGACTACTACGGCGACGTCTACGGGCCAGGCCCGATGATCCTGTTCCGCCAGATCGAGCGGCTGTCGTCGCGCGCGCAGGTGATCACGGCGCTGCAGAGCGTGCTCGGTCAGCCGCGCTCGCTGTCCGTCGCGGAGGTGCTCGCTGCACTCGAAGCATCCACAGGCCTCGACCTCGACGACTATGCGGCAGCCTGGATCTACGGCACCGGCACGCCCGAGTGGCCGCGCGTGACGCTGACGTACACGCCCGGCGCGACCACGAGTACGCTGCGCGTGGTGCAGATCGCCGGCGCGTCGCGACGCTGCAAGTTCAGCGTCGGGCTCGACAACACGTCGACCGGCGATCGCGTGATGGTCACGGTCGACACGTTCCGGAACGGGATCGATCAGACGATCAGCGTACCGACACCGGCGTTCGCGGTGACCTCGATCGAGCTCGATCCGCTGCGCGAGTGCATCGTGCTGCCAGCGTCGGCGCAGGGCCCGGTACGGCGTGCTCATCCGTGGCTCTCGACGCGCGCGGGGCGCGAGCGGGGCATGTTGCCCCGTGAGTGATCGGTCAGGCTGCCTCACCGTGGATTGAGAGTTTTACCGGTCACGAAGTGCCATCTCGCCATAGCTTCTTGGTATCTGTGTCGGGCTTTAAGGAAAAAGGGAGCCTGACTCAATGCGCACTTCTAAGAACCTGCTTCTCGCGACTGCACTGCTCGCGCTCGCGACTCTGACCGGTTGTCCGGGCGGCAAAGGCCCCGGCGGAATGGGCGGCGGCATGCCCGGCAAGGGCGACATGCCCGGAGGCCTCGGCGGCTCGTCCGGCATGGTCGATCCGAACACCTGCGGCAACTACGCGGGCTCCGAGGCCGGCAAGCGCTTCAAGGCATTCCTCTCGGCGCTCGTCGACCTGCAGAAGCAGTCCGAGGAGACGGTCAAGATCGTCAAGCAGAGCTGCGTGATCATGGGCACCGAGATGGGCATGATCCCGGCGGACCTCGAGGGCGAGACCAAGGAGGTCTGCGCGAAGGTCTACGGTCACGTCGACGAGAACCTCAAGGTCGCGTTCAAGAGCAAGGCGGCGCTCAAGATCAAGTACAAGCCGGCTGTCTGCCGCGTCAACGTCGAGGCGACCGCGAAGGCCGCCGCCGAGTGCGAGGGCAAGGCGACCGCTGACGTCAAGGCAACCTGCGAAGGCACCTGCCGCGGCAAGTGCAACGGCACGTGCTCGGGCAAGGCCGGCACCGGTGGCAACGCGGGCGAGTGTGCCGGCGAGTGCAAGGGCACCTGCGAGGGCAAGTGCGAGGGCCACGCGGACGTCCAGGCGTCGGCGCAGTGCAAGGCCGACGCGTCGGTCAAGGCATCGGTCGACATGGAGTGCACCGAGCCCGAGCTCGATATCGCGTTCGACGCGAAGCTCGTCGTCGACAAGTCGAAGGCCGAGGCGGTCCTCAAGGGCCTCAAGGCCGGCCTGCCGAAGATCCTCTCGGTCAAGGCGCGCCTCGAGCCGATGAAGTTCGCCGCGCAGAACGTGGTCAAGGCGGCGGCGGACCTCAAGGATATGGGTCCGAAGTTCGTCAACTCGTTCAAGGACCAGGCGCTGTGCATCAGTGGCCAGATCGCCGCAGCCGCCAAGGCCGCGGGCTCGATCCAGGCGAACGTCTCGGTCTCGGTCGAGGTCTCGGCCTCGGCGAGCGGCACGGTCGGCGGCGGCGCGTAAGCGACTCGCTCGTCGAAGCTGAACGAAGCCAGGCCGCGTGCCTGGCTTTTTTCGTTTTCCCCGTCGGGGGCGGCGTTGGTTCGAGGCTGCGAGCACTGGCCCTTTTCGGCCGGTTGGTGTAGCTAGCCCCCATGAAGACGCTCACGGAGTTCTCGACGCTCACCCTGCGCAAGGCCGCAGAGGCGCGTGCTGCAGCAGGCGGCGCCGCGAAGCCCGTAGCTCCCGCTGGCCCTGCCCCGGCCGCCGCACCCGAGAGC
>JACCTC010000128.1 GCA_013812655.1 Deltaproteobacteria bacterium
GCCCCCACCGCTACCGCCGCAAGCCCGCAGCGGCGAGCTCGCACAGGCCGCACGCGTGCGGCAGGCCAGTCAGCTGTTGCCCGCCGTGCCGTCGATGATCGTGAGCTCGCCGTCGAGCAAGGTCGAGATGCCGGATGACGCGACGCCGCCGCCGCCGCCGCTTCCCTCTGGCGTGAAAGACCTGACGGCGAACGTGCCGGTCGATACCTGGATGGCGAACCCCGAGACCGATCTGCTCTCGAAGCATCGGATGAAGGGGCTGCTCAACCTCGTGCTCGGGCTGGTGCTGCTCGGCGGCATCGGCGTCGCGATCTTCATGGTCGCGAACCGGATGGGTGGCGAGAAGCAGACTGTCCACGCGAACGTCGCGCCGGTCGGTGGCGATGCCGGCGCGCCGCGCGTGGTCGTCGACGCCGCGGTCGAGATCGATGCGATGAACAGCATGTCGAAGGACGACATCGTCGCGATCTCGCGGTTCGGCTTCTTCAGCATCACGGCCTCCGCGAAGACGGCGATCTGGGTCGACGGCAAGCTGATCGGCGACACCCCGTTGACTCGCCTTCCGCTGACGCCGGGACCGCACAAGATCAAGGCGGTCGGTCCGCGCGGCAAGACCAAGACGCTCAACGTCACGATCTACGGCGGCAAGGACACCGACGAGGGCACGATCTCCTGGGACAAGTAGATCTGCTCGTCGCGGCCGGGCTCGGCCTCGGGCTCGGCGTGGTGACGGGGATGCCGCTCGGCGTCGTCAACGTCGCGATCGTCGACGCCGCCACCGCAGGTCATCGCCGGTTCGCCACCGGGCTCGGCATCGGCGGCGCGCTCGCCGACGCGGTTCACGCAGCGCTCGCGTTCATCGGCCTCGGTCAGCTCGTCACGGCACGCCCCACGCTCGTACGCGGCCTCGCGATCGCCGCGGCGATCGTCATCGTCGGCTACGCGATCGTCTCGTGGCGCCGGCTGCGTGCCGCGCCTGCCGCTGGTGGCACCGCGAGCACCGTCGCGCGTGGCATCGCGACCGGCATCGTGCTCACGCTGCCCAACCCCGCCGCACTCGCCGCGTGGGTCGCGGTCGCCGCCGCGCTGTGGCCCGCCGCATCGACCGCCGCCGCGACCACGCTTGCCATCGGCGTCGGCATCGGCTCCGCCGGTTGGTTCATCGGCCTCGCAGCTTTGGCTGGCCGGATGCCACGCGATCACCGTGCGCTTCGCGTGATCCCGCGCGTCGCCCTCGCGGTCTTCGTCGGCATCGCCGTGGCCGGCGTCGTCCGCGTGCTGTAGGGGACCTCCTCAGGACAGCGGCGCGGGACGGATGCTCGTGATGTGGAGGCTCGCCTCCGGGCTCGTCACGATCTGCACGCGATCGCCGGTCGAGAACCGCGGTACGAGCTCGGGCGGGCCCTGGAAGTTGAGACCGTCGAGGTTCTCGACGTCGAGCTCCTCGCCTTCCTCGTCGGTGGCGCGCTCGATGTCGAGCTGGATCTTTGCGACCTGACGCGGCGTCACGTGCTGAAAACGCGCGGCCAGCGTGTGCAGCTCGATGCTGCGGATGGTTCCCACCACCCGCATGCCCTCGTCACTGCCCATGTCCCCATCGTAAACCGAGGCGAGCACGGAAACGTTGGCACGAGTGGTTCGTTTGTGAACGAGGCACGCCTGCTGCGATGTCTTCGGGCGCCGTGCGTGCGATAGCCGCCTACAGGCTGGGCTTGTTCGGACGTACCGACACGCCACCGATCTCGATGCCGTCCATCGCCCGCGCCGCGAAGATGCAAGGCTCGCTGCCTTCGCACACGAGCTCGTGCTGACTCCCGGCGGCTTGCACGAGCTCGTCACCCGGCTGGAGCATGCGGCCACTGCTGTCGCGCAGGGTGCCCTGGAGGACGACGGTGACCTCGTCGCCGACATGGCGATGCGACGGAAACACGGCGCCGGGCTCGAGGCGAATGAAGCCACAATCCGCGGCGGCGTAGGCTGCGCCGCCGTCAAAGTGGACGAGCGCGATGCCGGGCATCTCCTGCGTCCACGAGGCCGGGCGTTCGATCAGCCCGAGCAGCTCGCGTGCGCGATCGACGCTGACGTCGAACAGCGAGGCCATGCGCGATGTGCGCTGTTCGAAGCGGCCGCCACCGACCGAGGCGAGCAGGCGTGCCTTGACCTCGGGCCCCGGCGACTCGGGCACGATGAGCTGAGCGGCCGCGCTCTGGTAGCCCGCGAGCTCGGCGGCGAGCGCCGCATCCTTGGCGATGGCCTGATCGACGATGGTCGCCTCGTCCGCCTCGAGGATCCCGAGGGCATAGAGCGGCAGAAGCTCGCGGACGTCGGTCATGACGGCTCACTTCCCGGCGCCAGCTGGCCGCGTAACCGATCGAGCCCCGCGGCCATCCGCGACTTCACGGTGCCGACCGGGATGTCGATCCGTTTGGCGATCTCGCTGCACGACAGGCCCTCGAAGTAGGCCAGCTCGAGCACCTTGCGTTGCTCCGCGCCGAGGTCGGCGAGTGCGGACCGCACGCGGGCATGGTCGGGGCTGGTCCGGGCGGTGTCGTCGACGATGCCATCCAGGCCGGCGTCGCCGGCGTTCCGCGACACCCGCGCGGATTTCTGATGATCGAGGGCTCGCGAGCGCATACGGATTGCCAACCAGGTACGAACCCGGCCGCGCTTCGGATCGAAGTCTTTCGCGCTACGCCAGGCCTCCAAGAACACGTCGTGTAAGAGGTCTTCAGCCTCCCGGCGCTCGCGGACGATGCGCATCGCGAGGCCCAGTAACAGCCCGGAATGGCGCTCGTAGAGCTCGGCGAGGGCCTTGCGGTCCCCGCGCGCCATCGCGGCGACCAGCTCGGCGTCGAGCTCGGCGTCATCGCCTGGCGCCGGTTCGCTGGCCATGCGGGGCGACCGTATCACGCCTTTGGTCTCGTGACCTTGCGCCGGCGATCGTGGCCAGGTAATGACCGCGGGTGGCAGACCTGGTCTCCCTTCGCGAAGCGATCCGCGCTGCCGCCAGCGATCGGACCTGGTCGCAGGGGGTGACGCTCGCACGCGACCAGCGCGTGGTGGGTCGGCGGGCGACGCTCGGCGAGCTCGAGGTCGAGGTCCGCGTGCCGGGCCGGCCGACGCCGTTCGAGGTGATCCTGCAGCCCGACCACGTCGAGTGGGAGTGCACGTGCACGAGCCGCGAGGCGGTCTGCTCGCACGTGGTCGCCGCGGTCCTCGCGTCCGAGCAGGCAGGTGGCGAGCTGCCCCGACCGGCGACCGCCGGCGCGACGCTGCGCTACGTGCTCGGTCCGGCGACGGGCGGCATCACGGTCCAGCGCCAGCTCGTGCGCGGCGACACCGTCGAGCCGTTCGTCGGGTCTTTGTTATCGCTCGTCGGGACCGGCAAGGCCGGCGGCATCGCGACGATCGACGCCGATCTCACCGCGGACAAGCTCCTCACGGTTCGCGCCGGGGCGCTCACCGGCGACCGCGTCGATCGGCTGCTCGCCGTGCTCGCCGACGCACGCGACGTCCGCTGGCTCGAGGATCCGATCACGACCAACCCCGAGCCGGTGCTGCCGCGCGCGGTCGTCGACGACATCAAAGGCGGCGTCAGCGTCAAGATCGATCGCGATCCGATCGTGCGCGACGTCGTCGCGATCGGCCTCGTCCGCACCTACGACGATCAGCTCCGGCCGATCGGCGCGATCGAGCTCGCCGGCCCGCGGATGGAGAACCTGCCCCAGTCGTTCAACGTCCCGCGCAACGCGTATCCCGAGCTGATCGGCTCGACGCTGCCGAGCCTCGCGCAGCGCATCCTCGTCGAGATCCGCGCGCAGTCGCTGCCCAAGGTCGGCGCCCGCGAGGAGCCGCGGATGGCGTTCGACGTCGAGCAGGAAGGCGATCGCATTCGCGTGTTCCCCACGCTCGTCTACGGCGACCCAGCGCGCGCGCGCGTCGACGGCGGCCGGCTCGTCCACATCACCGGTGCGCTGCCAGTCCGCGACGAGGACTCCGAGCGCCGGCTGACGCACCGCCTGCGTGACGAGCTGAACCTCGTGCCCGGTCGCCGCATCGAGCTCGCGGGCCGCGAGGCGTTCGCGATGCAGAACGGGCTCGCCTCGTGGCTGCGCTCGGATGCGCGCTCCGCGAACTCCGCGAAGGCCGTGCTGCTCGACGCCGAGATCTTGATCGATGGCGCGAAGCTCGATGTCACGCTGACCGGCTCCGGCGGCCGCACGGCCTCGGTCGGGGCAGCGCTGCGCGCGTGGCAGGCCGGCATCGACATGGTGCCGCTCGTCGGTGGTGGCTGGGGCAAGGTGCCGATGACGTGGTTCGATCAGCACGGCAGCCGGGTCGCCGATCTGCTCGCGGCGCGCGGCGACGATCACAAGGTCCCGCTCTACGCGCTGCCCGATCTCGCGCGGCTCTGCGAAGAGCTCGACGAGCCGCCCCCGCCCGAGCTCGATCGGCTGCGCCCGCTGCTCGATGGCTTCGCCGGCATCCCGGTGGTCCAGCCCGAGCCCGGCTTCGTCGGCGAGCTGCGGCACTACCAGCAGGTCGGCATCGACTGGCTGACGTTCTGTCGCAAGGCCGGCCTCGGCTGCGTGCTCGCCGATGACATGGGTCTCGGCAAGACGATCCAGGCGCTCGCGGTGCTCGAGCGCGGCAAGAAGACGCTCGTGGTGTCGCCGACGAGCGTGCTGTTCAACTGGCTCGCCGAGACCCGCAAGTTCCGTCCGGATCTCGAGATCTCGACCTATCACGGCGCGCGTCGCGTCCTCGATCCGAGCGCCGACATCGTGCTCACGAGCTACCCGATCCTGCGCAACGACACTGACGAGATCACGAACATCCCGTGGGACGTCGTGATCCTCGACGAGTCGCAGACGATCAAGAACCCCGACAGCCAGGTCGCGCGCGCCGCGTACCGGCTCAAGGCGACGTGGCGGCTCACGCTATCGGGTACGCCGATCGAGAACCGGCTCGACGAGCTGTGGAGCCAGCTCCACTTCACGAACCCCGGGCTGCTCGCCGGCCGCGCGGACTTCGCGGATCGCTGGGCCGCACCGATCTCTGCGGGCGACGCCCCGACCGCGGCCCGCCTCCGCGAACGGATCCGGCCGTTCGTGCTGCGCCGCATGAAGACCGAGGTCGCGCGCGAGCTCCCGCCACGCACCGACGCGGTGATGTACGTCGAGCTCGACGAGGCCGAGCGCGTGACCTACGACGCGATCCGCGCCGCGACCCAGCGCGAGATCGTCGCGTTGCTCGAGGCCGGCGGCGGCGTGATGGCGGCGCTCGAGGCCCTGCTCCGGCTGCGCCAGGCCGCATGCCACCCTGCCCTGCTGCCGGTCGCGATCCGTGGCGTCGCGGCACCGCCATCGTCGTCGAAGCTCGAGCGCCTGCTCGGTGCCCTCGAGGACGCAGTCGCCGATGGTCATCGCGCGCTCGTGTTCTCGCAGTGGACCTCGCTGCTCGATCTGATCGAGCCGCACCTCGTCGCCGCCGGCTTTCCGTTCGTGCGGCTCGATGGCTCGACGGTCGATCGCGGCAGCGTCGTCGGTGCCTTCCAGGCCGAGGGCGGTCCGCCGGTGATGTTGCTGTCGCTCAAGGCCGGCGGCACCGGCCTCAACCTGACCGCCGCGGACCACGTGTTCCTGGTCGATCCGTGGTGGAACCCCGCGGTCGAGGATCAGGCGGCCGATCGCGCACACCGGATCGGCCAGGACAAGCCGGTCATGGTCTACCGGATGGTCGCGCGCGATACCGTCGAGGAGCGCATCCTCGAGCTGCAGGCGCGCAAGCGGGCCCTCGCCGATGCGGCACTCTCCGAGGCAGGTGGCGCCGCGGCGATCACCCGCGACGATCTGCTCGCGCTACTGTCGTAGCGTGCGCCTCGTCCTGGTTTGCGTCGCGATCGCGATCGGCTGTGGCTCGCCTGCGCGCGAGCCGCCCGCGGCCGAGCACTCGAAGCCGATCGCACTCGCCGGCGATGCGAAACCCGGTGATGCCGCGACGCCGCGTGGTGCCCGGCTCGAGATCCGCGCCGACCGGCGGGTCGAGCTGTTCTCGATCCTGCATCGACTCGCGCGCAGCCCGGAGTATCGCCAGGCAGGCACGACTGCCTACGTGACCGCGGTCGACGTCCACTTCGGACCATTCGCGAAGCACCCCGCCGTGCTCGCGACCGCCGCGATGCGTACGAAGGGGATCGGTCGTGACGCGCCGATGTCACTCGCGGTCCACCTCGACGACGGGCGGCAGCTCGGCAACGCCGAGGCCCTCATCGCACTCGAGCCACGCTGGAAGGGCGTCGACCTCGAGGCGTACCTCGCGCAGGTTCGCGACTTCGCGACGGTGACGAAGCTCGATGCGTTCTTCGACGAGCACCACGGGCTCTACGAGCAAGCCGCGGCGAAGCTCCGCGCGGTCGTCGACAAGGAGGACGTGATCGGCTGGTTCGATCAGCTGTTCGGCAGGCGCGCGAACACTCGCTACACCGTCGTCGTCGGCATGCTGACCGGGCCCGCGAGCTTCGGACCGCACGCCGTGCTGCCCGACGGCACCGTCGACAACTACCAGATCCTCGGGCTCGGCGCGCCCGAGGCACCGAGCCCGGCACCCGAGAAGAACGAGGAGACCATCGGGCTACTCGTCCACGAGATGGGCCACTCGTACATCAATCCCATGTTCGCGCGCCATCGCGCCGCGCTCGAGCCCGCCGGTAAGGCGCTGACCGCGCTCGTCGCGGAGCCGATGCGCGCGCAGGGCTACGGCGAGTGGCCGACGATGCTGAACGAGTCCGCGGTCCGCGCGCTCACCGTGCTCTACCTGCGCGATCGCCGCGGCCCTGACGCCGGTGCCGCGGCCGCGCGTGCCGAGCTGCGCGCCTCGTTCGTGTGGACCAACGAGCTCGTCGAGGTGTTTCGCAAACTCCAGCGTGACCGCGCCGGCGACGTCGAGGGGGGGATGCCGCAGATCATCGCGTTCTTCGACGGGCTCGTGAAGCAGTACGGCGGCGTGCTGCCGAAGCAGCCGTTCATCGGCCCGGTCAACAACGCGATCCAGGGTGACCTCGCCATCATCCAGCCCGCGACCGGCGACCCAGCGGTCCACCGCTACGCGCGCTTCATCCAGGAGAAGCTGGGCGCGTCCGCAACTCTCCACATGGCAGAACCCGACACGCTCGAGCGCACCGCCGGCAAGAACCTCCTCGCGTACGGCAACCCGAAGACGAACCCGGTGATCGCGGCGGTCGCCGAGTGGGCCGGGTGGAAGATCACGGAGGACGGTATCGAGCTCGGCGTGAAGAAGTTCCCGGGCAAGCGCCTCGTGCTGATCGCGTGCTGGTTTCGCCGCGACGATCCGACCCGCGCCGTGGTCGTCTACGCGAGCGCGTCGGACGCCGACATCGTCAACATCAACGCGATCCGCCACGGCGCATACGACTGGCTCGTCGCGCAGCCTGGCCCGAGGGGCTACGTCGTCGTCGCGCAGGGCAACTGGCCGATGTCGAACGGCGCGTGGGTCCCGCCGTACTGATCACTGCCTGGTCACTGCAGCGGCGACAGCCGCAGGATCTTGCCGTGAACATCGCCGCTCGCGTCGTCGATCTGCGGATCGATGAACAGTCGAGTGACCGCGCTATCGCGCAGGCCGCTCAGCACGTCCTCCGACAGCAGATTTCCGGCATCGAGTCCGACCGCGAACAGCGCCTCGCCGTTGCCCATCGCGAGCGCGAACGTCTCGGCGGCCTGCCCGGTCGAGAACAGGAAGCCGTATGGCCGCCGGCACCACATGTCGCTGCCGTTGGACGTCAGGTACCAGATGCGCGGCGGCAGCAACTCGACCAGCTGCTGCATGGTGACGTCCTCGGACATGGGCGTGACCTACCACGAAAGGCCGAGCGTGATAGCGTGCGCGCATGGTTCGCTCGTTGATCGTGATCGCGCTGCTGTGGCTACCGGCTTGTGGTCCCGGAGCCAAGGGCGGCCCGTCGATGAACAACAAGATCGGCGGTCCCGAGGTCGGTCCGCCGGTCTCGCCCGTCGTATCGGCCGACATCATGGCGCGCGACCCGATCGCGAACGATGCGCAGGTGAAGCACATCCTGATCGGCTGGAAGGATCTCGCGGACCAGTACGACGGCCGGATCGACAAGCGCGCCGCCGCGCGGACCAAGGCCGACGCCGAGACCGAGGTGAAGTCGCTCGTCGGCCAGCTCCGCGCCGGCGCCGAGTTCGACACGCTGATGAAGGCGCACTCCGAAGATCCGGGGAGCGCGCAGACCGCGCGGCCGTACACCGTGACACCCGATGCGCAGCTCGTGATCGAGTTTCGCCAGCTCTCGCTGCGCCTCAAGGTCGACGAGATCGGCGTCGTCGAGTCCGACTTCGGCTTTCACATCATCAAGCGGCTATTCTAACGCCTGACCGCGCGGGGGCGGTCGACCTCGCACGCGAGCCACAGCGCGAGGTTGCGACGCTCCTCGGCGGACGGCTTCATGCAGTCGGTGGTCGGCGCCTCGCCGGGCTCCGCCGGGCAGCGCGCGGGCGGCATGAACGAGTTCTCGGCGTTCGGGCCATGCCCGGCCTGCTCGTCGATGTGGTTCGCCACCTGGAGCACCCCGAGCAGCGAATCGAAGTCGTGAAAGAGCGGCGCGCCGTTGCGCATGCTGCGCGGCAACGTGCTCGCGTGACACTGCGTGCAGTACTTCTCCATGAACGGCCTGCCAAAGTTCTCGTAGGTCAGCGTGTTCGGGTCGGGGCTCGGACACACGGTCTCGGTCGGCGTCGGTTCGCCGCCATCGCCGGGGCCACACGCTGCGAGCGAGAGCAGGGTCGAGATCAAGATCTTCATGGGACTCCTCAGAATCGCAACGACGTCTCGACGACGCCGCGCAGGGTGAAGGGATCGCCGGCGATGCCGACTTGCACGGTGGCCGCAGTCACGACGTGGCCGGCCATCCACGCGACGCGCAACCCGCCCGCCGCACGCGTGGTGCCATCCGCGGTTGGCACCGCGCCGCTGGCCCGAGCGCCGGCACGCAGCTGGCGTGCGAGCTCGAGATCCGCGCTCGCCGACCACGTGACCTCGGAGTTGTTCATCGGATCGACGATCGGCCCGGCGCCGTGATCGTGACCATCGTTCGCGCCGAGTGCCCGGCCGTAGCCTACCGAGCCACCGATGGTGACATCGCCGAGCATGTAGCTCCCCCACACGCCCGGCATCACCATGACGTGCCCCATGCCGAGGCCATCCTGGCGGTCACCGCTCGGGGCCGTCACCGCGAGCGCCATGCCGGCCTGTGAGGTGGTCGTGCGGGCAAGTGCGATGATGCCGTGCACCATGCCGTCGCCGGCGCCGTGGAGCGTCTTGCCGTTCTTGGTGACCCGGTAGTACGGCAGGCTCGCCGACGCCGCGAAGCGGGCATTCGACCACCGCACCGCCGGTGAGATGCCCTGGTAGTCGCCGCCGTAGAGCATGGTGTCGTAGGCGGCCGCGACCAGGGTGATGCTCGCGCCGAACGCGGCCTCGCCACCGACTTCTGCATCGCTTCCATGATCGTGCTCGGCCATGGCGCGGCCCGACCCCGAGGACAGGATCCCGAGGAGCGCGAGCGTGCCGAGGCGATGTGCCGGTGTCATGACGAGCCACGTGACGAGATAGCCAGCTGCGATCGCACGCAGCACGCGCGATCGTCAGGACGCGAAGGCGGGCTAGGACGGCGCGGCAGGTCGGCGCAGCGCGGGCGGCGCGTGCGGGGTGTCAAAGCTGTGGACGATCGCGGTCGCGATGCGCGGTGCCGCAGTCACGTGCACCGGTGCCGGTGGCTCGAACGCGGCGAACGCCGGCGTCACCATCGCCTGCTGCGTGTTGTGGCAGGCCTGCATCGCCGGCTGGCGGCCGTCTGACTCGTCGTGATCGGGGCACCGACAGCGATCGGGGTCGGGGCAACAGCACGAATTCTCGATCGACGCGAGCTGCAGCTGCGCGACCGGCAGCGCGAGCGCGAGCACGCACGCGACGATCGTCGTCGAGAGTGCTGCGAGCAGGCGGCCGATCACTCCTCCATTTGTGCAGAGGGATCGCGGGCTGTCAACGTGACGATCGTCGCAGCCGGCCTACGAGGCGGGCTCGAGGACCTGGCCGCCCGCGATGATCGCGCGCCGGAGCCGGCGCAGTCGAATGTGATCGCCGGTCACGATCACGGCGGTGACCACGCCGCCCGCCGCGAGCAGCACGAACAGCACGTGCGTCAGGTGGAGGATCGCGAGGAACAGCGAGATCCATGACAGGAAGTCGCGGCGGACGACATACGGCAAGTACGTCGCGACGAACGCGAGCCACGGCGGCAGCTCCTTCGTCGCGATCGCGGTCGGCGCGGCAGGGCGCAGCCGCACCGCGTTCGGCTGGCGGCCCGGCACGACATCGAAGCTACCGACGTAGTCCTGGCTGTTCGCGGAGCCGACCGCGACGATGATGTTGTAGTAGATGCAGTACATCGCCCAGACGTAGGTCACGAAGCCGACGGCGATCATCGCGAACCACGGATCGAAGCCGAGGTCGCCGAGGTAGTGCGGACCGTACGCGAGGTGGCAGTGGTAGCCGAGCGCGACCATGTACGCGATCGACGACGCCTCGTCGATGATCGTGTCGAGCCACGCGCCGAGCCGCGACGACTGCAGCTTGATGCGCGCGATCTCGCCGTCGCAGCAATCGAAGTACTGGCCCGACAGGATCACGGCGGTACCCGCGATCGCCATGTTCGTGCTCGCGTGCGCGGTCAGCCAGCAGCCGAACGCGACGATCACCGCGACGAACAGCGACACCTGGTTCGGCGTGATCGGCGTCCACACCAGCAGCTTGGTCAGCGGCAGCGAGACCGGCCGGTAGATGTACCGGGTCAGCGCGTTGTCCTGCGGCTTGACCAGGATCGTGTAGAGCAACTCGGTCGCCGCGCGACGCTCGGCCGGCGTGCCGATCGGATGGCGCGCGACGGTGCCGTGCGGGACGCGCGTGGTCGCGGCCTCGGCGATCGCGGTGTCGGACTCGCCGCGTGCGAGCCGAGCGACGACGTCGGTCGCGGCGTTGCCGGTCGCGAGGATCGCACCGGCGTACGCGCCGTCGGGGCCAACCGCGATCGCGAGCTCGTCGCGCGGCGTACCGTCTCGCAAGCTGTCGCCGGAGCGGTCGCCGAAGCGCTCGCCGAAGCGGTCGCCGAAGCGTTCGCCGAAGCGTTCGCCGAAGCGTTCGATCAATGGCGCGACGAGCGGCGTGTGGACGAGCTGGTCGGCGCGGATCACGAGCAGCGGCCGCGTGGTGCGGAAGTCGGCGAGCGCCGCGCGATCACCGTCGATGATGTGGATGCGTTCGGCGCCGACGCGGCGGGCGACTCGCACCGCTCGCTCGCGCGCCGCGAGCCCGGCGATCCGGACGCGCGACGTGGCGTCATCCGCGAGGATGATGGCGTCGATGGCGTCGATCGCAGGCACCAGCATTTCTCTCTACATGCCGGCGATGCCGGCGCCAAGCATCGTGACAACTACGGCAATCACCGAAGGCGATGGAGGGTGACAGGATTTGGTCGATCGCTCGCGGTGATCCCGCCTGACGTGATGAATTTTGAACAGATCTGGCCGCCAACTGCCCGGAATTGCCCGTGCATGCGCCTTGCAGCCACACGCGAGTCGTGAAGGCCGTGATCCTCGCTGCAGGTAGCGCGTCGCGATTGCGGCCGTACTCCGAAGGCACCCCGAAGACGCTGCTCGCCGTCGGCGGCGTCCCGATCCTGCGCCGCACGATGACGACCCTGATGCGCTGTGGCTACGACCAGTTCGTGATCGCCACCGGCTATCTCGATGGCATGGTCCGCGCCGCGGTGACGAGCTGGTACCCCTGCCTCGACGTCGTGTTCGTCACGAACCCCGACTACCGCACGACGCACACCGCGTGCTCGCTGCTGCGCGCGCGCGAGCACGTCGACCGCGACGACTTCATGCTGCTCGACGGCGACGTCGTGTTCGACCTCGACGTGATCGAGGTGCTCGTCGACCGCGGGCCCGACTGCCTCGCCGTGCGCTCGGTCGGCGAGATCGGCCTCGAGGAGGTCAAGGTCACGGCCGACAACCAGGATCGCGTGCTCGCGATCGGCAAGCACGTCCCGGTGCGCTCGGCGATGGGCGAATCGGTCGGCATCCAGCTGTTCTCGGCGGCGACCTCGAAGCGCCTGTTCGAGATCCTCGACTCCCGCGTCCGCATCCAGGGGCTCGTGCACGAGTACTACGAGGCGACGATGCAACAGCTGCTCGACGAGGGCGCCACGCTCTACGGCGTCGATATCGGATCGATGTACGCGAGCGAGATCGACACGGTCGAGGACCTGGTCGCTGCGAACCAGCACCTCGCGCAGCGGCCCGCCTTCGACGTGAGCTTCGAAGGCGTCCGGCTCGCGGTGTAATTCTCGCTGGCACTCGCTCACGGTTGGTCTCACCGATCGGGGCTTTTGTCCCCAGACGTATTTCGTTGCGGCCGGTCCCGACCGGTTGGCAGGATACGCCGCATGCAGTACCGCTGGCTCCTCGTGGTTCTCGCCGGCTGCGCGACCGCCGGTTCCGAGGCGAACGAGCAGGCCGCGGTCGATGCCGCGGTGACTCGTGTCGATGCGCCGATGAGCCCACCGATCCCGGTCGACGCGCCACCACCGCCGCCATGCATGGCGACCGCGATGAAGCAGCTGCTCGTCAACCCCGCGTTCGATGCGACGCCCGCCGGCACCGGTTGGACCCAGACGCCGGTCGATCCCGCGTTTCCGATCATCACGTCCGACGACGGGCTCGCCGAGAAGTCGCCCGCGATGAAGGCATGGATGGGCGGCTACGCGCAGGCCAACGCGAACGACCAGCTCTTCCAGGACGTGACGATCCCCGCCAACACCGCGAAGCTCCGGCTCACCGGCTTCTACTCGGTGGTGACGACCGAGGCTGCCGGGGCTGCCGTCAAGGACACCGCGAGCATCGAGCTGACCCAGGTCGGCGGCACGAGCATCGACAAGCTGCTGGCGGTCAACAACACGATGACGACCGCAACCTGGACCGCGATCGACTACACGGTGGCGAACGTCACGGGGCTATCGGGGACCACCGTGCGGTTCAGCTTGCAGACGTCCAACGACGCGTCCGCGCACACGAACTTCTACTTCGATTCGCTCGTCCTCACCGCGACGCACTGCCCGTAGCGCGCGATTCAGCGGCCGCCCGGCTGCGTCACGAGGTTCTCCGTTGTCAGGCCGACCGGGGGTTGGCTAGGATGCGCAGATGAGGTGGTTCCCGCTGCTCGCCGTGATCCTGACCGGTTGCGCGAGTGCGGGCAGCGACGGCGGCAACCCCGGCACCGACGGCAACCCCGGCACCGATGGCACGACGATCGACGCGCGACTCGTCGATGCCGCCCCGACGATCGATGCAGCCGTGATGGCGACGCTGTCGCAGACCACCAACACCACGATCGCGGCGGCGAACTCGGTGAGCTGCTTCAACAACACGACCGGCGAGACTCGCGACAACAGCTGGTATCGCGCGTTCTCGCCATCCGAGCACGGCGTGATGAACCGCCCGCTCCACGTCAGCAAGGTGACGTTCGCGATCCAGGAGTCGAAGGGCTCGGTCGCGGTGCAGGTGAAGATCGGCAGCTACGCCGGTGCGCTCGGCACGACGACGCTGAACCTCGCGCAGATCACTCCGATCAACTCGGCGACCGTGACCGTCCCGCCGACCACCACGGGCGTCAGTGTCGACGCGCCGATCGTCGCGACGATCCCGGCGAACACGAACTTCGTCGTCGAGGTGTTCTCGCCCGACCTCGCCGGCACGACGAACCACAACTTCATCGGCGCGTCGAACGGTGGCCAGACCCGGCCGGGCTACATCCGGTCCACGGCGTGCGGCTTCACAAACCCGCACAACATCGCCGCGTCGTCGACGACGCCGAGCTACCCCGGTTTCCCGAATTCGCACATCCTGATCGCCGTCACCGGGACGCACTGATCCCGACGCGGGCGTAGGCGGCGCGGCGATCGGCGGCGATGTCGTCGAGCACGGCGATCAAGCTGGCGTGCCGCGCGGTGACCGTCGTGTGGTTCGCGCGCGCGATGATCTCTGCGACGTCCTCGCGTGGTGGCGCCGCTGTCCCACCGAGGATCTGCGCCTGCAGCGCGAGATCGGCGACGACCTGGGACTCGCGCACGTCGGCCAGGAGCGCGAGCGGGACGAGCTGGAGCAGCGGATCGGGCGAGCGCCGCACGAACGGCACGAGGCGGGCGGGCGACGCGAGATCGAGGTTCGCCTCGGGGTGAAAGTGCGCGATGCCGGCGCTCGGTGCGAGCGGGATCAGCGTGTCGCGGACCTCGCGGATCACGCTCGGCGGACCCGGCAGCTCGGGCGCGACGATCATCGCGACCCGCATACGCGGCTGGGCGAGGAGTGCGCGGGCACTCGCGGCCCACTCGTCGATCGTCGGGACGCCCCACACGATGCCGACCGCGAGCTCCCCCGATGTCCGGGCGCTCCGTGCCCACGGGCAGAGGTCGTACTCCTCCACGATCTCGACCAGGTAGCGGTCGAGGATGCGGCGGACTTCGGCTGCCTTGGTCGGTTCCATCGGGCGCAACCCATGTAGCTACCACGTGTCATGTTGAAGGAGTGAAGACCGTATGGCTCGTGGCCGGGATGCTGGCGTGGACGGCGACCGCCGCCCGTGCTGGCGTGCTCGCCGACGCGCTCGCGAAGCCGGATGCCGCGACGGTCGCGAAGCTGCGGAGCCAGCGCGACGATCTCGCTGCGCGCTGCACGCTCGGCGCGGTCTACGCCAAGCGCGGAGATCTTTCGCGCGCGCACCTCTACCTCGAGGGTTGCGCCGATGCCGAGCTCCCCGAGGACATCGCGGGCGACATCGCGAAGGTCACGCGCGACGTCAAGAAGCGGCTCCGCGACGGCGACCTCTCGCCGATCGAGATCGTGACCAAGCCCGACGGCCTGGTCGTCGAGATCTCCGCGCTGCCCGGCGAGACGTTCACGACGCCGGCAACCGTGTGGGTCCAGGCCGGCACCTACGAGGTCAAGGCAGTGACCACGACGCAGATCTTCACCAGCCCGGTCACGACGGGCGTGCGCAGTCGCGCGATGGTCGTGATCGAGACCGAGCCCAAGCAGAAGATCACGGCGCCGAAGGCCGGCACGGCGGACTTCTCCGACGAGACTGCGGCCGAGCCCCAGCAATCGGGACCACCACCAGCGGTCAAGCGTCCGTCGCTCGTGCCCGACAAGTACAACAAGAAGACCGCGTCGACCGCGGGATTCCTCGAGGACCCGCTCGCGACCCGCGCCACCGTCGACGGCCCACTGCGTGGCTACTGGCTCGGCGTCCGCCTCGGTGCCGGCATGTTCGACGACGGCGCTGCGGACTCCCGGGTCGGTGCGGCCGTCGCGGCGACCGCGCGCTTCGCCATCGGCGAGCGAACCTTCGTCGCCGCACGCCTCGACTACAGCCGACGCGGCGGGGACGGTCCGGACGCGCTCGACACCGCGGGCGCGAGCGGTGGCCTCGGCGTGACCCTCGGCGACAGCTCCATCGCCCTCGCCGCGATCGCCCAGCTCCGCGCCGATCTGCGGTTCGCCGAAAGCCGCGCGATGCAGCCCGTCTCGCGGGCCGGGGCGAGCGCTGCCATCGGCCTCGAGCTCGCCCTGCCCTCCACGCCGATCACCGCCGGCCTCCGCTTCGAGCAGGGCCTCACCGAGCTCGTCCCCGGCTCGCGCGATCGCGCCCTCCTGCTCGAGCTCGGCGTCGACTGGCGCTAAGAGTCCGTCCCCTCGATCTGCAGGCCGCGCTCGGGGTCGAAGCGCGCGATGCGATCGGTGCGCGGGATGGTGGCCCAGTCGAAGCGGGCGACGAGTGCGTGCGGCGTGATGGCGGCCGGCGTGGGCGCCAGGTTCGCGGCGTGGGCGAGGATGCCGCACAGCGCGGGGCCGTCGTGTCGGGCACGCAGCGCGGTGAACGGGATCGAGCCGTGGAGCTTCGCGAGCTTGGTGGCAGCGGGCTCGAGCAGCAGGAAGTGATGGCGGTAACGCGGCGTCGACAGTCCGAGCAGCCGCTGGAGCAGGACCTGGGTGACTGTCGACGGCGCGATGTCGCGACCGCGCACGACGTCGGTGATCGCGGCGTCGGCATCGTCGACCACGACGGCGAGCTGGTACGCGATCACGCCGTCGCGGCGGACGACCACGGGATCGCCGAGGTCACGCGCGGGGGTCTGCGAGAGGTCGACGCCGAGCTCGTCGACGAGTGCGACGTGAACATCGTCGAGTCGCGTGCGGATCGCGGCGCCGGCGGCGAGCGCGGCACGCCAGCCGTTCGTGGGGAGCACGCGATCGCGGCACGTGTTGTCGTACGCCCAGCCACCGTCGGGAGCGCGCCGGCCGCCAGCGCGGCTAGCACGGCTGCACGTGCACGGATACAGCCGGTCCGACGCGGCGAGCCGATCGAGCGCGGCCTCGTGCGCGGCGCGCTGTCCGCTCTGGATCACGACGTCATCCCAGTCGAGGCCGAGCCATGCGCACGCATCGCGGAGCTGCTGCGCCCACGCATCCTTGACGCGCGTGGTGTCGAGGTCCTCGAGCCGCAGCAGCACGCGGCCACCGCGCGCGCGAGCATCGAGCCAGACGAGCAGCGCCGAGAGCAGCGTGCCCGGGTGCGCCTCACCGGTCGTCGACGGCGCGAACCTCGAGATCACGAGCCGTGCGTATCACGAGCCGGGACGGCGAGCGGCGACCGTGCGAGTCGACTCGGGGCGGCGCGCGAGCTCGGCCCAGTACGGCTTGTAGCGGTTGTTGCCCTTGAGAAACGTCCACGCGGTGTCGTGCAGCGTCGGTCGGCTGTCCATGTGGATGAACTGCTCGCTCGGATACCAGCCAATGCCGACCTCGCTGTAGTTGCGCCACAGGTAGTCGCGGATCTCGCGGAGCTGCACGCCACGGATCCGGAAGTCGATCGCGCGCGCATCGCGATGCGGGGAGGTGCGCGACTCGCCGCGTTGGACGCGATACGCCGACACGAACTCGATGGTCTTGCCGTCGTAGCGATCGGCGATGTCGGCGAGCATCGCGAGCGTGCGCTGCTTGATGGGATAGCTGCGGTTCGTGACGCGGCAGCGGAACAGCTTGGTGACGGCTTTCTTGGTCACCGGATCGGTCGAGCCGTCGCGCCGCAACACGACGGTCGCATCGACGCGGAGGTTCTCGTCGTACAGCTTGACCTCGACAGGCGTCGCGGCCTTCGCCTCGAGGAGCAGCGCGACGACTTCCGACGGAACTGGAACCGGGCTCGCGGCTGCCATCCAGCCGGCCATCAACGTCGTTGCGAGCTTGACCTCGATAATCCCGGGAACCATGCAGCCTCGCCGCGGCGGGAGCGCCGAACGACCATGAGGCTCGCGTGAGTTCCGGAGCAGATCAATCAAAATGATCTCCACGAATTCTGTGGGGTTGGGTACCCATTCGTTGGCGTGAGTGTTGCTTTTGCGAGGCGCCCACACGGGTTACGTTGCCGCACACATGCGCTTCACCGAGGAACACCAGCAGATCCGTCGAACCGTCCGCGAATTCGTCGAGAAGGAGGTCAATCCGCACATCGACGACTGGGAGCGCGAGGGCGTGATGCCGCTCCACGATCTGTTCAGGAAGGCGGGTCGACTCGGCATGCTCGGCATCAACAAGCCCGAGGCATCTGGCGGCATGGGCCTCGATTACTCGTATCAGATGTGCGCGACCGAAGAGCTCGGCACGTGTCGCGGTGGCTCGTTCCCGATGGCGATGGGCGTGCAGACCGACATGGCCACGCCCGCGCTCGCGCGCTGGGGCACCGACGAGCTGCGCAAGGAGTTCCTCGCCCCCGCGATCGCCGGCGAGGTCGTCACCTCGATCGCGGTCAGCGAGGTCTCGGGCGGCTCGGATGTCGCCGCGCTCAAGACGACCGCGAAGCAGGACGGCAGCGACTACGTCATCAACGGCTCGAAGATGTGGATCACGAACGCGTCGCAGTCCGACTGGATGTGCACGCTCGTCAACACCGGCGACGGCCCGGTGCACGCGAACAAGACGCTCGTGATCATCCCGACGAAGACCAAGGGCGTCGAGGTCGGCCCGAAGATCGACAAGCTCGGCATGCGCGCGTCGGACACATGTCCCGTGTACTTCGAGAACGTGCGCGTGCCGCAGCGGCATCGCATCGGCGAGGAGGGCATGGGCTTCATGATGCAGATGGTGCAGTTCCAGGAGGAGCGGCTGTGCGGCGCGATCGGCTCGGTGCGCGGCATGGATCGCCTGATCGAGGCGACGATCGAGTTCTGCAAGGAGCGCCACACGTTCGGCCAGCCGCTGATCGCGAACCAGGCGATCCACTTCCGCATGGCCGAGCTCAAGACCGAGGTCGAGGCGCTGCGCTCGCTGTGCTATCGCGCCGTCGAGGACTACGTCGGTGGTAGCGACGTCACGATGATGGCGTCGATGGCGAAGCTCAAGGCCGGGCGCCTCGCGCGCGAGGTCTCCGATTCGTGCCTGCAGTACTGGGGCGGCATGGGGTTCACCTGGGACAACCCGGCCGCGCGCGCGTATCGCGATACCCGGCTGCTCTCGATCGGCGGCGGTGCGGACGAGATCATGCTCGGCATCATCGCCAAGCTCATGGGCATCCTGCCCGGCAAGAAGAAGAAAGCGTAGGCGCGAGCCTGTCGCTACTGATCAGGCCGCGTTACAGATCGCTGGTGCGCTGCTGTCTCGTGCTCGCGATCTTGCTGATCAGCACGAGCGCGCGAGCCGAAGAGCCTGACCCGTCGCCGTGGATCGATCTGAGCCCGGATGCGCTGCCGTCGCGCGAATTCACGACGCCCCAGCCGATCGTCGGGTTTCGCGTCCGCGGCAAGTCCAAGCTGACGCAGCGCACGCTCGGCTACCTCGCGCATCGCCGGATCGGTCAGCCCGTCACCTCGGAGGACATCCCACAGATCGTCGCCGCGCTGATCTCGAGCGAGCTGTTCGAGAAGGTCTCGGTGACGCTCGAGGAGGCACCGGGCGGCGTGCTCGTGGTCGCGACGCTCGACGACAAGCAATCGTGGTTCGTCGCCCCGACGTTCTCGTGGATCGCAGGCAACCGCGCGATCGGCGCCGGCTTCATCGAGACCAACCTCGCCGGCTACAACCAGAAGCTCTTGCTCTACGGCCAGCTCGGGGATCGCGAGTCGCTGTTCTTCGGCACGTACCTCGATCCCTCGGTCTCGGGCTCGCCGCTCACGTATCGCTTCGATCTCTACGCGTACCGGCGGGGCAGCAACGAGTACGCGAACCCGGTCGACGATCCGACGAACGACGAGATCCTGCGGACGAGCGTCTCGAACTACCTCGGCGGCGGGCTGCTCGTCGGCTGGACGTTCAAGTGGTGGCTCGTCGCCGACGTCCGGCTGCGGGGCGCCTACGTGTTCTACACCGACTCCGAAGCACCCGACGGCACCCCGCTCCCAGCGCCACAGCAGGACGGTTACGACATCTCGGCGCAGACCCGGCTCACGCTCGATGCGCGCAAGTACCACTTCGGCGTCCGCTGGGGCCCGTACCTCCAGCTGCAGACCGACGCCACGCTGCCCGGCATCGGCGACTACGGATACCAGTGGTTCTTGTTCCGCGCGTATTACAGCTGGCGGTTGTTCGAGGAGCACCAGCTCGAGGTCCGTACGAACTTCGGCATGGGGCGCCATTTGCCGTTTCAGAACGAGTCGACCCTCGGTGCCGCCATCGATCTCCGAGGTTACGAGGCCGATCGGTTTCGCGGCGACGTCCGCACGATGTTCCGCTTCGAGTACTCGGTGCCGATCACCAAGTGGCGGCTCTTCGCGTTCCGCGCGATCGGGTTCTGGGATACCGGCTTCATCGGGTTCTACTACCCGCGCACCGGCGGCGACCGCGTCTACTTCCCGCAGATGGCACGCGGCACGCACTGGTGGCGCAACGACGTCGGTGCCGGCTTCCGCATCTACGTGAAGTCGGTCGTGCTGCCGCTGCTCGGTCTCGATTTCGCGTACGGCATCGAAGCACGCGCGCCGCAGCTCTACTTCCAGATCGGGCTCGTCGACTTCTAGTCGACTTCCCGGCTACTCGGGAACGACGCCGTTGATCGGGACCCAGATGGTCTCGCCCGAGCTGCCGACCTCGAGCTCGTAGTAGCCCGAGAGGAGCTGGCGCACGGTCGCCGACTGCATCAGCCCGTTCGGGCCGGGCACGAGCACGCGTCCACCCGGCGCGACCTTCGTCGGGATCTCGCCAGCCGCCGAGCCCGCGCCGATCGACGACATCCCGATCCCCATGATCGAGCCCCGCGATTCTTCGGAGCCATGCTCGTTCGCGGTCATCGAGCCCGGCACCGGCGTGGTGAGCCGCACCGAGCCCGGCACCGGTGTCTGCAACCGCACCGAGCCCGGCACCGGCGTCGGCACGCCAGGCTGCGTGGCCTCCTCGGTCGACTCGGGAACCTCGATCTCGTTGGCCTTGTGTACGGATGGGATCTCGGCTGCGTTGATCGCGCGCACCCGGACCTGGCCCGAGATCGACGCGAGCGGATCGCTCGTGACCGCGCTCGGCTTGCGCGCACCACTGCCGATCTCGCCGCTGACCACGCCCTGCGCACCATCCTGTGCGCGCATGCTCGGATCACTCGCGGAGGGTGACGAATCCATCGGCGGGATGCTCGGCGCGCGCGTGACCGGCGCCATCGGCGCGTCGGGAGACGGCGGCCGGCCGCGCACCGTCTCGAGCAGCGGGATGTCGTCGCGCGGCGTGCGCATCGGCGGCGCGTCGGTCTTGGCGTGGGCGCGGTTGCCGTTCGGAATCGGCGGCGGCACGACCTTCACGCGCGGAACACCGCCGGACCAGTCGATGTTGTGTGCGGGGAGCTGGACGTACGGCGTGCTGCCGTCGTCCGCGCCGATCGTCAGGTGACCCACGCGGATGAGCTCGATGCCGAACACGGCACCGGCCGTCGGGTTATAGGCGACGAGCTCCTCGACGATGCTTCCCATCATGCCGGCATCGGTCACCGCCATCGGGGTGCCCGCCATGATCACCCGGCGGGTCAAGAGCCGCGCCAGCATGCGCTCGACGCTGCGCGACACCGAACGCAGGACGCCGTCGTTGACCGCGTCGAAGGGCAGGCCGACGAACTGCGCGATCAACAGTCCGGGGTCGCCGCAGCGCACCTGGAGCGAGCCGGTCGCGCGGATCCGGACCGGCTGACCGGTGTTCGGAATCACGAAGCTCGTCGACATGTCGAACGACGCCTCGACCCCGGAGATCAGCACGAAGAACGCGGCGACCGGTCGCATCGGATCGGGTGAGCGCCAGTGATGGCGGCCGGGCCCGAGGCGGTCACCGACGACGAACGCCGGACACATGACGACCTGTTCGTCTTCCGAACACGTCACCTCGCACTCCGGGCCGATGGGAAGCGGCCAGGCGTACACGAGATGGTCGGACGCGACAGCGTCGCGCGCGATGACCGTCATCGGATCAATACTAACCGATCGGGGATGCCGCTGGTGCGCGCCGGCATGCCAGGTTTCAGTCGGTCTCGACCTCGGCGTCGAGGTCGCCGCGGGCCACTGGATGGATGCGGACCCGCCGGACGCGCCGGGGCGACGCCTCGACGACCTCCAGGACGGTGCCGTTGTCGGTGGTCAGCTTCTCCCCGGCCTGTGGAATCGCCTGGGCGAGCGACATGCAGAGACCGGCAATCGTCGTGCGATCCTTGCCGACCGGGAGGTCGAGGTGGAGGTCGCGGTTGACCTTGCGTACAGACGCCCAGCCCTGCACGAGGATCGTGCCGGCGGGCTCCCGGGTGAAGAACACCTCGGGGACGTCATCCTCGCTCATGATGTCGCCGACCAGCTCCTCGATCAGGTCCTCGGTCGTGACCAGGCCGGATAGCCCACCCTGGTCGTCGAGCACGACGGCCATCTGGGTCCGCCGGCGCTGCATCTCGCGCAACAGGTCGAGCGCCTTGGTCCCCTCGGTCACCTTGTGCGGCGCGCGCAGGATGTCCTCGAGCACGAGCAGGCCCTTTTCCCAGGCCAGCGCGAGGACGTCGCGCGCGACGACGTAGCCGACGATGTTGTCGATCGAGCCGTCGTAGACCGGCATCCGGCTGTGCCCCTCCTCGAGGATCACCCGCTGGATCTCGTCGGCCGGCGCCCCGCGGCGCAACGCGACCACCCGCGTCCGCGGCACCATCACCTCGGCGACCGTGACCTCGCCAAACCCGAGCGCCCGCGACGCGATCTCGCTCGCGCGCGGATCGACCGAACCAGTCTTCGCGGCTTCCTCGACGAGCTGCTGGAGCTCGTCGCGCGACAGCCGGGCCTCGGTGAACGTCGTCTTGTCGCCGAAGAACCGCAGAAAGAAGTTCGAACAGACCGTGAGCAGCCAGATGATGGGCCGAAACAGCAGCGAGATCAGCAGCAGCGGCCGCGCGGTGAGGAACGAGTAGCGATCCGAGTAGCGGAGTGCGAGCGACTTCGGCACGAGCTCGCCGATCACGAGCTGGGTGAACACGATCATGATGACGACGATCATCATCGAGGTACCATGGCCGAGCCCGACCTTCGCGAGCTCGTCGGCGAGCTGCGGCTCGAGGCTCGCGCCACCGAGCACCGACGCTCCGGTACCGAGCGTCGTGATGCAGACCTGGACGGTCGCGAGGAAGCGCTCGGGGTGATCGCGCAGGCTCTTGATCGCGAGCGCGCGCTTGTCACGACGACGGATGAACTCGCGCAGCCGGGTCTTGCGGACCGACAAGATGGCGATCTCGGTTCCCGCGAAGATCCCGTTCCCGATCAGGAACGCCACCACGATCAGGATGCTGGTACCCATTCGCCCGGCGCGCAGCATACCGGATATGCTCCGACCCGTGTCGTCGCGGGCCGGACGCGGAGGTCATCGCGGAGAGCGGTCGCCACCATCCAAGCGCAGCCCGTACATCACGCTCGACGGGGCGAAGAAGCTGCGCGCCGAGCTCGACGAGCTGTGGACCAGAGAACGGCCGCGCGTGACCCAGGAAGTCGCCGACGCCGCCGCACAGGGCGATCGCAGCGAGAACGCCGAGTACATCTATGGCAAGCGGCGCCTGCGCGAGATCGATCGCAGGGTCCGCTTCCTGTCGAAGCGCCTCGACGAGGTCAAGGTCGTGGTCGAGCCACCCAGCGATCCGGCACGGGTGTTTTTCAGCGCATATGTCACGGTCGAGGATGACGATGGCAAGGACCACACCTACCGGATCGTAGGCGCCGACGAATCGGACATGGCCAAGGGTTTCATCAGCATCGATTCGCCGGTCGCACGGGCCTTGATCGGCAAGCGCGTCGATGACGAGGTCACGATCAAGGTGCCCAAGGGCGAGGTCGTGTACACGATCAAGGCCGTGGAGTACCGATGAAGCGCGGCTCGGCCGCTCGGGCGCCGGTGCCCCAGGTCGTCAAGGACCCGCCGTCGCGCGCGATCTCGATCTCGCTGCCGAAGGCTCTGCGGGTCTATGCGCGCTCCGACATGCGGTGGCGGCAGGGGTGCGACGTCACCGTGCTCCGCGACGGCGCGCAGACCTACCCCGCGATGCTCGAGGCGATGGCGGCGGCGAAGCGATCGATCTGCTTGGAGACCTACATCCTCGCCGCGGACCAGACCGGCGATCGCTTCAAGGCCGTCATGATCGAGCGCGCGCACGCGGGCATCGCGGTGCGGCTGATCTACGACGCGGTCGGTTCGTTCGGGCTGCCGGGTGGCTGGGTCGAGGATCTGCGCGCGGCGGGCTGTCAGGTGATCGACTTCAACCCGATCGCACCATGGCGGCGGCGGTTCCGGCTCTCGCACCGCGATCATCGCAAGATCGTCGTGGTCGATGACGAGGTCGCGTTCACCGGCGGGCTCAACATCTCGAACGACTACGCGCCCGTCGAGGAAGGCGGTGTTGGCTGGCACGACATGCACTGCCAGGTCGTCGGGTCGATCGTCATCGATCTATCGCGGATGTTCCGGCGCACGTGGCTGCGTACCGGCGGCGCCTACTACCCGCCTCCCCGCCTGCCGACCAGCAGCATCGGCACTGGCTCGAGCTACGTCCGGCTGATCGACAACACGCGCCGGCGCTCGCGCTCGTCCACCCGCCGCGCCTATCTGCACGTGCTGCGCGCGGCACGCGAGACCGTGTGGATCGCGAACGCGTACTTCCTGCCGGATCGCGGGCTGCGCCGGGCGATCACGCGGGCCGCGCGCCGCGGCGTCGACGTCCGCATCATGGTCCCCGGTCACTCCGACGTCCGCGTGATCGAGTTCGCCGGGCTCTACGTGCTGCGCGGCCTCGCAAAGCACGGGGTCAAGGTGCTGCGCTGGCGCGGGCCGATGATGCACGCCAAGACCGCGGTCGTCGATGCGACGTGGTCGACGATCGGCAGCTACAACTTCGACTCGATGAGCCGGTTCAACAACCTCGAATCGACTGTCGAGATCCTCGATCGCAGCGTCGCCGGCACGCTCGTCACGAACCTCCAGCAGGACTTCGCGAACTGCAACGTCTACGACGCTGCGTCGTGGCGCGCGCTTCCGTGGTGGCTGAAGGCGATCGCCTGGCTGTGCTACCGGATGCGCCGGTTCTTGTAACGGACTCAGGGGCAAGAGCAGAGCGCTGGTGGATCACGAGCGAGCTGTTGCGCGTGGTGACCAGCGTGCGGCCATCGGCGGCCAGGTCAGGATCCTCGCCGTCCTCGAGCACGAGGACGGGCGGGCTCGTGAACGGCTCGGTCGGCGACGCGCGCACGACCTTCCACAGCTGGTTCGTACCGGGCGTGTTGTAGAACAGCTCGAGGTCGTCGGGCGAGATCGCGGGCGACGAGGCGCCGAGCGCGACGATCGCCGGCGATACGATGAACGGAGCGTCGAGCGTCGCCCGGGTCGCCGTGTAGACCGCGTCGTCGATCTGGGACGAGTCCTTGAAGTAGAGCGTGAGGCCGTCGAAGGTGACGTCGAGCGAGAGCAGGTTGTGATCCGCGAAGCCGACGACCGCGCGCGGCGATCCGAAGTCCTCGCCGAGCGAGCTCCGCGTGACCTCCCAGACGTCATTGCCACCGGCGCGATCGGAGAGGAACAGCATGCGCAGGCCGTCGCCGCTCAGTGTCGGGCGCCCGTCGTCGGTTGCCGAGCTGAAGCTTGCCTTGACCGGTGCGCCGAACGGCTCGGTCACATCGGTCCGGGTCGCACGCCAGATCTCGTCGACCGTCGCGACCTGGTGGGCCCATACCTCGAGGAGATCGTGACGCAGCGCTGGCTCGAAGTCGCGGAGCCCGTTGTCGAAGCTCGTGACCACCGTCGGCGACCCGAACACGCCGTCCGCGCAGCCCGGCGCATCGATCGGCCTTGCATCGAAGCGCGTGACGGTCGGCTCGAGCCCGAACGCCGAATTGCAGCCGCTCGCGATCAGAAGCAGGCACGCGTGGCCGCGCTTCATGGGCACTCGCGGGTGAGCAGCGTCAAGCCGCCGAGGTCCGAGATCACCAGCGTGCGGCCATCGGGCGAGACGTCGGGATCCGCACCGCGATCGGCGACGATCGTCTCGTCGGGCCCGAACGGCTCCGACACGGCAGGGCGGAGTCGCCGGTAGATCGGGCCTCCGGTCGGCGTGACCTTGGTATAGAACAGCTCGAGCTGGTCGGGAGACACCGACGGGTAGCCGATGTTTGTCATCAGCATCCGGGCATCCACGAACGGATCGTCGACGGTGGCCCGGCTCGCGGTCCAGAGGTCCCCGGCGAAGTTCGTGTAGTAGACCGTGAGCCCATCGACCGAGAGATCGAGGCCCGCGACCGAGATGCTGCCGAGCCCGGAGATCAGCGCAGGCGAGCCGAACACGCCGTCGGGAGTCTCGCGGACGGCCTCGAGCACGAGCTCGGTCGGCTCGCGTGACACGAACATGATCCTACGACCGTCGGCGGTGAGCGCCGGATCGGTGACCGCGCGGCCGGGCGCGAGGTCGACCTTGGTGGCGAGCGGAAAGTCGGCGTCGCGGGTCGCGCGCACCGACCGATACGCTCGGAACTCGTCCTGGACGCTCGGATCGTGTGCGACCATCCAGAGCTCGCGGCCATCGGCGCTGAGCTGACCGTCGAACTCCGCCTGGTTCTCGACGAGAGGCGGCAGCGACACCGGAGAGCCGAAAAGCTGACCCGAACAGCCGATCGGCGGCGGCGGACCATCCGGCGGCACGGTCTCCTTCAACCCGAAGACCGGGTTGCAGCCGGCGGTCGCGAGCAGGACCCACATCCGCAGCATTGCCTCGAGTGTACGCCAGCGAAAACCGCGCGTCCGACCTGACGCGAGCGAGCGATTACGCCACAGCGACGTGATGCAACCCCTGCGGGTTGCGCGGCATACCGCCTGCAGACGACGATGCACCAACCATGTCTCTGGCGCAGAAGGCAGCGCGCGGCGCGCTGTGGACAGTCGTCTCGAGCATGGGCGGGCGTGCGATCGGTGTGATCGGCACGCTCGTGATGACGCGGTTCCTTCATCCCGAGCAGATCGGCGAGGTCGCCGACGCGACCGTGCTCGCGATGACGGCGAACTGGATCACGATCTGGGGCTTCGGTCAGTACGCGGTCGTCAAGGGTCGTGGTCCCGATGCGCTCGAGGTGACATGGCACGCGACGGTCGCCTACGCCGTGCTCGGCGCGATCTCGCTCGGGCTGATGGCGATGTTCGGCGGGTTGATCACGCCGTACCTGGATGCGCCCGATGCGGCCGCGTACGTGCCCGGCATGGCCCTCGCGCTCTACATCCGCCGCCTCGCGGCGATGCCGGAGCGCGTGCTGACCCGGCAGATGAAGTTCCGCGCGTCCGGCATGGCCCTCGCGCTCGGCGAGATGGTGTACACGGCGGTCGCGCTCTCGCTCGCGGCCTACGGGCTCGGCGGGATGTCGATCGTGATCGCGAACATCGTGCAGTCGATCGCGGTCCTCGTGATCCTCGTGAAGGCCGCGGGGGTCCGTAGCTGGGCCACGCCGTCGCGGCTCCGCATGGAGCGCATCAAGGACATGCTGAAGTACGGGCTCCCGCTCGGCGTGCAGGGCATCGCGAGCCAGGCCGCGCGCTACTGGGATCGCCTCGCGATCTCGTACTTCTTCGGCCCGGCGGCGACCGGCGCGTACAACATGGCCTACAACCTCGCCGACGTCCCGGCGATCCAGGTCGGCGAGCAGATCGCGCTCGTGCTGATGCCGTCGATGGCGGAGCTGCCGTCGGAGCGCCGGCCGCGTGCGCTCGAGCGATCGTCGGCGCTGCTCTCGCTGATCATCTTCCCGCTTGCGGTTGGCCTCGGCCTCGTCGCCGATCCGCTGATCGCGCTCTTGCTCCCCTCGAACGAGTGGCAGGCGGTCGCGCCGCTGCTCACCGTGCTCGCGTGCCTTTCGGTGTTCCGGCCCGTCACCTGGGTGCTGTCGGCGTACATGGAGGCCGAGTCGAAGACCAATCGGCTCATGCTGCTCGAGATCGCGAAGGTCGCGATCCTGCTCGGCGGCATGGCGCTGCTGCAGCCCTATGGTTTGATCTGGACCGCCGGCGCCGTCGGCATCGCGTTCGGGTTCACCGCGATCGCCGGCGTCCTGATGATCATGCGCGAGGGACCGTCGCCGGCGCGGCTGATGATCGGCTTCTTCCAGCCGGCCGCCGCGTGCGCGGTCATGGGTGGCGTCGTCTGGCTCGTCCACCGCGGCCTGACGCTGGCCGGCATCGACCACCCCGCGATCCTGCTCGTCGCGATGATCGTCACCGGCGCGATCGCCTACGTGCTGTCCGCGCTCGTGATCGCGCGCGAGGCCACCAAGGATCTGCTCCAGCTGCTGAAGAAGGCGCTCAAGAAGGGCTGAGCCGTCTCGCTGCAAGCCTGCTCTGTTTCGGAGCACCCGGCGCACCCGAATGAAGCGTGAGGTGGGAGCTGGGTTCGCAAGTCCGCGCAGCTCCTCGCATCGAGGGCTGGCATCGCGGGTGCTCTATCTCCTGCTGCAACCAGGAGGTTCACGATGTCCACCCACGATCTGACGGTTCGGTTTCTCGGCGTCCGCGGCTCGATCGCCACCCCCGGCGCTGACAAGGGCGCGGCGGGCGGCAACACCGCGTGTCTCGAGGTCTGTGCCGGCGATACCCGCATCATCCTCGATGCGGGCACCGGACTGCGGATCCTCGGCGACGAGCGGATGGCGAGCGGCCCGCGCCACTCGACGATCCTGCTCTCGCACCTGCACTGGGACCACGTCTGCGGCCTGCCGTTCTTCACGCCGATCTACGTCCCGGGTCACCGCGTCGAGATCGCGAGCGGTCCGAACGGCGTGATGCCCCTCGAGGACGCGATCAAGAATCTGTTCAAGGCGCCGTTCTTCCCCGTCGACTTCGCGGACCTCGCGGGTCAGGTGACGACGCGCGAGCTCAAGGGCAACGACAAGCTCACGATCGGCGACATCTCGATCACGATGGCGAAGCTCAACCACCCCGATCCGGTCTACGGCTTCCGGCTCGAGCACGGCGGCCACTCGATCGTCTACGCGACCGACACCGAGCACTTCGCGTGCGTCGATCCGACGCTCAAGAAGCTCGCGGCCGGCGCCGACATCCTGATCTACGACGCGCAATACACGCCCGACGAGTATCCCTCGAAGGTCGGCTGGGGCCACTCGACGTGGCAGGCCGGCGCCGAGCTGGCGCGTGCGGCTGGAGTCCCGCAGCTCGTGCTGTTCCACCACGATCCGAATCGGACGGATGCGCAGCTCGCGGCGATCGAGGCCGAAGCTGCGGCCAACCTTCCGGGCACGGTCGCGGCGCGCGAAGGCATGGTGCTGTGTGCACGCGATGCGGAGCGTGCTGCCGCCGCATGACGCTCGACGGTACGACCTGTGCGCGCAACCGTGCGATGCTGGCAGCTCCGATGAGCGAGCACGAGCAGCGGTTCGAGCTCCTGGCCGATCTCGGCGCGATGATCGCCGGGGAGGTCGAGCTCGACGATCTGCTCGCGACGTTCGCGGATCGCGTGGCCCGCGCGCTCGGCGCCGATCGCGCGACGCTCTGGCTGATCGACGGCGCGACGAACGAGATCCGCTCGCGGGTCGCGACGCTGCCCGAGCTTGCCGAGCTCCGCGTGCCGCCAGGCACCGGGGTCGTCGGTCACGTCGCGCGCACCGGCGAGGTCGTCAATATCCGCGACGTGCAAAGCGATCCGCGGTGGGCCGAGAAGATCGCGCAGAAGATCGGCTACCACGTGACGTCGATGCTGAGCGTGCCAGTCGTGCGGCGCGGTCAGATCCGCGGCGTGCTCCAGATCCTCAACAAGCTCGAGGGCGTGTTCACGCCACGCGACGACGAGTTCGCGCGCATGCTCGCCGAGCAGATCGGCCGCGCGCTCGATTACACGACGCTGCGCGGCGACGACACCCAGCGCGGCCTGACGCTGCGCGGCCGGTTCAACCACGTGATCGGGATGTCGCCGGCGATGGCGGCGGTCTACGAGATGATCGTGCGCGCGGCGCAGACCGACGCGACCGTGCTGCTGCACGGCGAGACCGGCACCGGCAAGGGCCTGCTCGCCCGCGCGATCCACGTCAACAGCAGCCATCGTGGTGGCGCGCGCGCGGAGGCGCCGTTCGTCCACGTCGATTGCACGACGCTGCCGGATGCGCTCGTCGAGAGCGAGCTGTTCGGCCACGAGCGCGGCGCGTACACCGGCGCCGACAGCCGGGTGATCGGCAAGGTCGAGGCGGCCGATGGCGGCACGCTGTTCCTCGACGAGATCGGCGAGCTGCCGCTGCCGCTGCAGGGCAAGCTGCTGCGCTTCGTCCAGGAGCGCAAGTTCGAGCGCGTCGGTGGCCGCGAGACCCTCGCCGCCGATGTCCGGATCGTCGCGGCGACGAATCGCGATCTCGCGGCGATGGCGAACGCCGGCCAGTTCCGCAGCGACCTGTACTTCCGGCTGCGGGTCGTCGAGATCGTGATCCCGCCGCTCCGCGAGCGCGGTGGCGAGGACATCGTCGATCTCGCCGCGCACTTCGTCGATCAATTCGCGCGGCGCTATCGCAAGGGCACGCTGCGGCTCGCGGACGCCGCAAAGCCCGCGCTGATGGCGTACGGGTGGCCAGGTAACGTGCGCGAGCTCGAGAACACGATCGAGCGCGCGGTCGTGCTGTGCGAGGGACCGACGATCTCGGTGCGCGACCTCGGGCTCGAGCGACGCACGACGGCCGTGATGGCGGCGGTGGTCCCGAGCGATTCATCATTGATAGGCATGCAGGCGATCGGCGTGCCTGCGTTCGGCAGCACCACGGCGGTCGGCGCCGCGCCTGCCGCGCCCGACGGCGCGATCACGCTACCGGACGATCTGCGACTCGAGGAGGCGGAGCGGCGCTACGCGGTCGCCGTGCTCGAGCGCTGCGACGGTAACCAGTCCGCCGCCGCCCGCGCGCTCGGAATCAGCCGCAACAAGCTCGCGCGCCTGCTGCGCCCGTAGCGCGACCGCTCAGCGGTCGAAGCCGGCGCGGTCGAGCACGTCGAACTGGATCCGCTCGAGCTCTTGCAGCGTCTTGCCGGTCGGCTTCTTGGGCGCACCGGTCGGTGGCTGCTGCGAATCGGTCTGGTCACGATCCTGGTCGCGATCCTGGTCGCGCTCGGCCGCATCGGTGGTCTTGCGGGGTACTGCCATCACGCGCGCCATTCTAGGCGCTGAACGACCGCGGTGCATCCACTCACGGCGATCTAACAACCAGTGATTTTCGTACCTTGCTCGTTCCGGAGCTAGCATCGGCGGTCAGTGGCGGCGCCGCGGCAGGATCGCATCGGACGGTACGAGCTCTTGATCGAGCTCGGCCGCGGCGGCATGGCGGAGCTGTTCCTGGGCCGGCTGCTCGGTGCCGGCGGGTTCGCGAAGCTCGTCGCGATCAAGCGCATCCTCCCGCACTTCGCGCAGGACCAGCAGTTCAAGGAGATGTTCCTCAACGAGGGCCGGATCGCCGCGCAGCTCTCGCATCCGAACGTCTGCCAGGTCTTCGAGCTCGCCGAGATCGATGACGAGCTCGTGCTCGCGATGGAGTACCTCGACGGCGTGACGTGGGACGTGCTGGTCGCGGCCTCCCCGCCCGGCGCCGAAACCCTCCGGATCGCGACCGGCGTACTCGCGCAAGCCGCGGAAGGTCTGCACTACGCGCATACCCTGCGCGACGTCGAGGGCAACCCGACGCCGGTCGTCCACCGCGATGTCTCGCCGCAGAACCTGTTCGTCACGGTCGACGGGATCTGCAAGGTGCTCGACTTCGGAGTCTCGAAGATGATGACCGATGGGCCGCGCACGCGGAGCGGCGTCATCAAGGGGAAGCTGCCGTACATGGCACCGGAGCAGATCCGCGGCGAGCCGATCGACGGCCGCGCCGACGTGTTCTCGCTCGGGGTCTGCGCGTGGGAGGCGCTGGCCGGCGCGCGGCTGTTCGATCGCGAGACCGACTTCATGATCTGGAAGGCGATCACCGAGGAGGACGTCCCGGCGATCGCGACACGCTGGCCCGAGTGCCCGCCCGCGGTCGACGCGGTGATCCGGCGCGCCCTCGATCGCGATCGCGAGCAGCGGCCGGCGACCGCACGCGACTTCGCGACTGCGCTGCGCGAGGCGGCGGGCACGATCGCGGCGGCCCCCGAGATCGCCGACGCGGTACGGCTGCGCTGCGGCGAACAGCTCGCGAGGCGCGCGAGCGAGGTCGCGACGGCGGCGAGCGCCAAGCGTGGCCCGGCCGACGCGTCGACCGACTTCGATGCCGCCGAGACACTCGAGCAGCGCGCGGTCCGCAACAAGACCGCGGCGACGACGCGCCAGGACTCGGTCACCCTCGATCTGACGCGCGAAGGCCGCGGTCGCTCGCGCTCCGGCGAGGCTGCCGCCACGCGCGATCTGCGTTCGCACTCCGGGGAACGCGAGCGCGAGCGAACGAGCGGCGCACGGCCGCGCCGGATCGCGACACCGGCCGACTCCACCGGCGACGACGACGACATCGCCGCGCTGCTCCCCGAGCGACGCGTCGGCCTCCGCGTCGTCGTCATCATCGCGATCGCCGCGGCCGCGCTGACCGCCGCGATCGTCGTCTATCTGATGACCGGCGACGACGAGGACGCGGTCACGCCCGCGCCGCCGGCGGTGCCCACTCCGCTCGTCGCACCGGCAGATGCCGCGGTGCTCGAGCTGCCAGATGCCGAGGTCATCGAGGTACCGGTCGATGCCGGCGCGGTGAAGGCCGACGTCAAGAAGCCGATCCGCAAGCCGGCGGTCAAGTCCGACCCACGTTCCAAGCCGGCACCGCGCGACAAGCCCGGCGCTCGCTACGTCGACCCATGGAGCGAGCGGCCGCCGCCGCCGGTGAAGCCGGCGACGACCACGCCACCGCCGGTGAAGCCGCCGACGCCCACGCCACCGGCACCCGACCCCGACACACCGATTTGATCACGCCGCCCGCACCCCAACCCCCGGTAATTCGGCGATCACGCGAAGCGCCAACCGGACGCAGGCGAGGAATTTGCGCGAGCCGGATTCGGCGAGTAGCGTCGCGCCATGTTCCGAATCACGGTCGCGCTGATCGTGATCCTCGCCGCATCGACCGCGCGCGCGGATGACGAGCCCGCCGCGGATCCCGCGGCGTCGGATGAAGCTGGCCCGTCGCGTGCTGCCGACAAGGGCACCGTCGGGGTCGGCCTCATCCTCGGTGAACCGACCGGGGTCTCGGCGAAGCTCTACCTCACCGACGATCAGGCGATCCAGGCCGCAGCCGGCTACGCGTTCATCGGCGGTGGCCTCCACCTCCACGCCGACTACGTGCTCCACCCGTTGATCCTGCAGTCGCGCGACAGCTTCGTGCTGCTCGCCTACGTCGGGCCCGGTGTGCGGCTGATCCAGTATCGCGGCAGCGACGACAACACCTTCGTCGCGATCGGCGTGCGCGGCGTCGGCGGCCTGCTGTTCGACTTCAAGGACCAACCACTCGATGCGTTCGTCGAGGTCGCCGGCGTGCTCGAATTCGGCTTCGAGGGTGAAGGTGCGGATGTCGCGCTCAACGCCGCCGCCGGTGTGCGTTACTACTTCTGAATGCAGCGCGACGAGCTGGTGGCCCGCACCGCCGATGGCGTGACGCTGCGGATCGATCGGCTGCGCGAGCCGAACCGTGAACGCCGTGCGGTCGTCGTCTGTCTACACGCGATGATGACGGACGGGCGCTACTTCGGCGCACGGCGCGACATCGGTGCCGACGGGCGCGGTCCTTCATTCGCGGGCGTGCTCGCGCGCGCCGGCTGCGACGTGCTGGTCGCCGACTTCCGCGGTCATGGCCGCTCGACGCCACCGCGTGCCGGCGCCGATGACTGGAGCTTCGACGATCTCGTCGAGCTCGATCTGCCGGCGATCGTCGCCGCGGCTGCCGAGGCGTCGCGCTGTGCGCCCGGCGAGCTCGTGCTGATCGGCCACTCGCTCGGTGGCCTGGTCGCGACCGCCGCGCTCGGCACCGGACGGATCCCGTCGCCGCGCCTCCTGCTGCTGCCGGCCACCGCGGTGTGGCTCCTCGGCCCGCACGCGCCGCTCGACCGGCGCCTCGTGATGCTTGCGTATCGCGGCCTCACCGCGCTGTTCGGCAAGGCCCCGATCCGCGCGCTGCGGGTCGGCACCGCCGACGAGGCGGCGACCTACGTCAGGCAGCTGACCGGGTGGGCCCGCGCCGCGCGGTGGACGAGCCTCGGTGGCATCGACTACCTCGCGAAGCTGGCGACCATCGAGACGCCGGTGCTGCCGTTCGTCGGCGCGGGCGACTGGATGTGTCGCGAGCGCGATGCACGCGGCTTCGCCCGCCACCTGCCGAATGCCGCGCCGTTGCGGGTCATCAGCAGGCGCGCGGGCGACGCGCTCGATCCCGATCACTTCCAGCTGTTCACGCGACCCGAGCTGCGGCCGCTGTGGGACGAGCTGGCGTCGGCGATCACATCGGCTCGAGCGTGACGCGGAGGTGCGTGCTCGCCGCGAACGGGTGCACGTTGGCCGGCACCTCGCGGACGATCGAGATCGGGTCGATCGCGCCGGTGTTGACGGCGGGCTGCTGCGGGCCGGTGTCGGCGCCGATCGCCGGCTCCTGATCGACCTCGGTGCCGGCATCGTAGAGCGCGATGTCGGCGCTGACGTCACCACTGCGCGGCATGCCTTGCGCGTCGAACAGCGCGATGCCCTCGGGGCGCGTCGCGAAGAACCAGTCGTTGGACATGCCGAACATCGTCGCGAATGAGACGTGCTCGCCGGGAATGCCGCGGACGACGAGCTCGAACGCGCCGCCCGGGCGCGCCGGGCTGATCTGCGTCGAACCGACCGGCATCTCGAACGTGCCGGTCTCGGTGAGCTCCATCGAGCGTGCGTTGCTCGCGATCGACGCGCCGATCACCTCGAAGTTACCGTCCTCCGCGAGGTGCTCGAGGCCGAGGCCGAGGTCGTCGAGGCCGAGCGCGTAGAGCGGCTCGGGATCGGTGTGTACCGCGTAGACACCGGGCGAGACCGGCGTCGACCAGCCGCTGAGCGTGCGCAGCACACCGCCGAGGTTCGCGACCCGACCGGACTCGGCGATCAGCTCGAGCCCCTGGCCGCGGTCGGCGACGCCGGTGTCGAAGAGCGGCGCGCGACCGATGTGGACCGCGTACGCGAGCGGAGACATCCCGATGCCGCTCGAGCCAGCCGAGGTGACGAGCGTCGACGCCGTCGACACGTTCTGGATCCGCAGCGTGAACAGGCCATTCGCGCCGGGCGTCAACGTCACGCGCACCATCGAGGCGATCGCGGGCAGCGTGAACGTGGTGCCATCGGTCAGCGTGACGATCTGGCCGAGCTTGCGGACCATCGCCACGGGGTCGGGCGCACCGAAGTCGGGAGCCGACTGGCGCGGACCGGTCGCGTTGCCAACACCGGGCTCCTGATCGATCTCGGTGCCCGAGTCGTAGAGGCCGATCTGGCTGGTGACGTCGCCGGCGATCGGGTTGCCGTCCTCGTTGTAGAGCGACAGGCCCTCCGGGCTCGTGGCGAAGAACCAGTCGTTCGACTGGCCGAGCATCGTCGCAAAGCTGACGCGCTGGTTGCGGCCGGCGGTGAAGCTGACCTCGTACGCGGCACCGGGACCGATCGGCCCCATCGTGCCGTCGGTGCGGGTCGCGTGGGTGCCGGACTTCAGCACGGTCCACGGCGCGACATTCTCGATGCGCAGCTTGAACGTGGTCGGGTTGGTCGGGGTGATCGGTTCGTCCGGCGCGGACTCGACCGCGGCGCAGGCCCCGAGGAGCGTGGACAATCCGGCGGCGAGCAGCGAGAGCTTCATCATGCCCGGTCTACGCGGGCCCGCGGACCTGGTTACAGGTTACGAACGAACCCTGGTTCTGGCTCGATCTCCGTCGGTCTCCGTCGACAGCTCGCGCCGACGGCGTCCGCTCCCGCTTCCGAATGATCCCCGCGTGCGCTAAGAAGAGGGCCGTGTCGACCCGAGGGAACAAGGGACCCGGGATGGAGGGAGCCGGCGAGCGCCGGCGAGCGGGAACCGACGCGCCTGGTGGGAAGACGGGGCGCGGCGGTGGCAAGGCGGGCGACGACTCCGGCTCGCGCGGTGATCGCAGCAAGCGCCTGCTCGACATGGTGATGATCCTGCTCGGCGCGCGCGCACCGGTGACCTACCGCGAGATCCGCGAGCAGTTCTCCGCGTACCAGACGGTCAATGCCGAGGCCGGGCTCCGCGCGTTCGAGCGCGACAAGGCCGACCTGCTCGAGCTCGGCGTGCCGATCCGCTACATCACGCCCGACGAGGACGACTCGCTCGAGGACGGCGGCTACGTCATCGATCTCAAGCGCTTCAAGATGCCCGAGGTCAGGCTGACGCCCGACGAGATCTCCGCGCTCGTGCTCGCGGCTTCGGTCGCGCACGCGATGCCCGGCGGCACCTACCCGAAGATCGTCGACCTCGCGCTCAAGAAGCTCGCGTTCGATCTACCCGAGCTGCCCGACACGCCGACTCAGTTTCCGCGCCCGGCTCCCGTGCTGGTGCATTTTCCCGAGCGCCACGCGCCGGCGCGTCCCGAGCTCGCCGAGATCTACGCGACGCTCGAGGGCGCGACCCGGCTGCGCAAGCGCGTGACGATCACCTACGACGCCGCCGCGACCGGGATGACGTCGAAGCGCGACATCGATCCGTACGGCCTCGTCTATCGCGACGGCGCGTGGCTGTGTGTGGGCTGGTGCCACCTGCGCAAGGACATCCGGTCGTTCCGCGTCGATCGGATCCGCGAGGCCGTGCAGGCCCCGAAGCCGAAGTCATCGGACTTCGAGCGCCCCGCCGACTTCGACGTCAAGTCGTACGCGTCGCGCTCGCCGTGGACGTTCACGACCGATCCGCCCGAGGAGGTGCAGCTCGCGCTGACCGCCGATGCGGCCGAGGTCGCGAACGAGGACTTCGGTGTCACCGGCGTCAAGCTCCACGGCGGCGAGCGCATGCTCGTCACGTTCGACTGCGGCAACTTCGAGTTCGCGGCGACCCGGATCCTCGCCGCGAAGGGCGCGATCCGGCTCGTCCGTGGCGAGCGGCTGCGGGCGTGGACCCTCGCCGAGCTCGACGCGATCGACACCCACTACGCCGATCCGATGGTGCCGCTGGAGGATCTCGATGCGTGACGTCGGGCAGAAGCTCCGCCGGCTGCTCTACATCGTCCCGTACGTCGCGAAGCATCGCGAGGGCGTCGCGGTCGACCAGCTCGCGAAGATGCTCGACACCGATCGCGACGAGCTGATCGCCGATCTCGAGCTGCTCTCGCAGGTCGGTCCGCCCGATGGCGACCCCGGCGAATATCTACTGGTCTCCGTCGAGGAAGGCCGCGTGTTCGTCGAGCTCGCGCACCGGTTGACCCGACCGCTGCGGCTGACCGCCGCCGAGGGCTGCTCGCTGCTGCTCGGGATCCGCGCGCTCCGCGAGAGCGGCATCGCGCCGTTCGACGATGCGATGGAGTCCGCCGAGAAGAAGCTGCTGTCCGCGCTCGGCCGCGACGCGAACGAGGCGCAGAGCCTCGCGACCAGCACCGTCGTCGCCTCCGCCGAGCCTGCGGTCACGACGCATCTGCGCACGCTCGTCACCGCGGCCCGCCGCCGCGAACGCGCCGAGATCGACTACACCGCGATCTCTCGCGGCAACGCCGAGCGCCGGCCGATCGATCCCTACGGCATCGTCCACCACGCCGGTGAGTGGTACGTCGTCGGCCACTGCCACAAGCGCGGCGACATCCGCACGTTCCGTATCGACCGGATCGCGGCGCTCCGCACGACCGGCGAGAAGTTCGAGATCCCCGAGAGCTTCGATCTCGAGACCTACCGCCGCGAGCGCCTCTACGTGCCGTCGGCGGACTCGGTCACCGTGCGCGTGATCCTCGACGCGCTCGCGGTCACCCGGATCGGCGTCAACTGGCCCGTCGGCGAGGTCACGATGCACGACGACGGCTCTGCCGAGCTGCTCGTCGACTGCGACGGCTTCGAGTGGGTCACGAGCTGGGTGCTCGGCCTCGGCCGACACGCGTGGATCGCAGGCCCGCACGAGGCCAAGACCGCGATGCGCGAGCGGATCAAACGGCTGCGCTCCGAGCTCGCGGCGTAGTTACTGGTACGGCGCGAACGCCGCCGATGACTGCTTGCGCGCGTTGCAGGCCGCGATGTCGGCGGCGGGATACGCGTGCGGCGAGTCCGACGGCAGCCGCGCACGGATGAAGCCGATGATCAGCAGGCGCGCCGCGTGCCCGGCGTCGACGAGGTCGGCGCTGCCGGTCTCGGCGACCTCGTCCCAGATCTCGCAGAGCGCGGTGCGACGCGCGGCGGGATCGGTCACCGTCGCCCACAGGCGCTCGAGGTTGCGCTGCACGAGCTGCGGTGCCTGCGCGAGCTGCTGCTGGCGATGGCGGCTGCCGATCTGCACGCGCTGATCGCGAGTGGCATCGAGGAACTTCAGCTTCCGGCTCGCGTACGGGTCTTGGCCACGGCCGCGCATCAACGCGTCGCCGACGTCGAACGTCGCGATCACGCCGCCGGTGGGGACGCGGTTGCCGCGATCGATGATGCGGTCCTCGACGGGCGTCGGCTTGCCGAGGAAGCCGACCGGCTTGTCGGGATCCTCGTACCAGCTCGTGATCAGATCGCCGAGGTCGCGTTTGCTCGGCAGCCCGAGCTGAAGCTGAGTGTTGCGCTTGTCCTTCAGCGCCACGCTGCCGTCAGGCGCGACCTTCGCGGTGAACGTCCCCTGATCCGATCGATGGGTACCGCCGCCCGAGCGCTCGAGCTGACCGCTGTCGATGTCGGGCCCGAACGAGTCCGGCGGACGTGCGCGACCATCCCAGCGCCCGGTTGGCAGCCCGACGGTGAGCCGCACCGGCCGGCCCTTGCGCATGTCGAACAGCGGGTTCGCAGGCGGCCGATCGATCGCGATTTCGTCACCCGTAGCCGCCGTGGCCGTCGTAGCAGTCTCCGGCGTCCGGGTGCTGCTCGGCTCGCGCCTCGCCACGATCCGCGCAGCGCCGGGCGACGACCGCGCAGGCTCGCCAGCGGTCGTCGCAAACGCTGCACTCGCGTCGGCATCGAGCACGATCACGTCGAAGACTGCCGCCCCGTGGGGCGCACGCGCCGCGGCGATCGGTCCTCTCACGTCGACGACCGGACCCATGCCGTCCTCGATCGCCAGCGCGATCCCGACGAGCATGCCGAAGTGCAACCCCGCGGAGATCGCGATGGCGGCCGCTCGCTTCCGCACGGCGATACGACCATGGCGCCGCCGGAACCGTTGCACGTGTCACGTGCCGTTCTGCGCCACAGGTTGCCGGGGGATTGCCGTGAGGACCGGGTGAGCGCCGACGGGGATTGGCGCCCGCTCGCTATCGTGGATCGATGCGGCTCGCCAGGATGGCGTCGGTCATCACGGCGCTCACCGCGTCGGGCATCGCGCTGGGTGGCTGCGTCTCGCTCGTGCAGACGGCGCCGCCGGATCGGCCGTGGTCACGGCCGCGCCAGCACTGCCACGACTCGGACAGCTACGGCTACGGCGCCGCGCTCCTCGCCGTCGGCTTCGCGGTCGCCGGCGTGGTGCGCTACGCGACCGCTGACGATGACTTCCTGTTCAGCGCCGGCGAGCTGCAGGGCCTCGCCATGATCGGCGCCAGCGGCGTGTTCATGCTCGATACGACCAACGCGTTCCGCCAGGCCGAGCGCTGCCGTGACTATCAGCGCACGATCGACGAGGCGCCGCGGCGGCTCGATCCCGACCAGGTCTCCGTCACTTCGTGGTGACGGCGCCGCCGACCTTGATCGCGAACTGCATCGCCTTGCCGCCCTCGGAAGCGACGAAGTTCGTCTCGAGCGTCGAGGTGTGGGTCGGATAGAGCGAGCCGTCGGCCAGCGTGATCGCCGACGTCCCGGTGCCGGTGATGTTCGAGATCTTGCCGCCACCGATGTCCTGATCCTTGCCGCTGACCTTGGTCTTGCCCTTGATCGTCCACGTCGTGCCCTTGCGGCCGACGAGCTCGTAGTCGGTGACCTGGGTGACGTCGAGCTTGTCGGCGAGCTTCGCGGACGTCGTCGCCTGCCACTTCGCGCCGACCGCGACCGGCTCGGTCGGCAGCACCGGCCACGCCGGCAGCGTCAACCGGATCAGGTCGATCGCACCCGGCGACAGATCGTCGGGCTTCTCGATGCGCAGCGTGACATCGCCAGCCGCACCGTGCGGACCGATGCTCCCGCCGATCACCAGGCCGGAGAGCGAGGCGAGCGCGATCTTGAACTTGTCGAGCGGCACTTGCGAGCCCGTGACCTCGCGCGCATCGGTCGAGCTGATCGCGAGCGCGTACTCGGCCTTGCCGTCCGCACCGACGGTCTTGGTCTCGGCCTGGCCGACGAGCACGACCGTCGGCACCGTCTGCTCCTGGGTCTCGCCGTCGATGGTGGTCTTCGACGAGAAATCCATCGCGACCTCGACCTGCTGCTTGCCGCCCGCGGTCGCGGTGTAGCGCAGCGGGGCGCGCTTGCCCTTGCCCGGCGACACCAGCTTGACCGCGACGGTCGTGCTCGGCACCTTGACCTCGAGCGGCGGCATCGGCGCGGCCGGCGGCGCCGGCTCGGGAGCCTTCTCCGGTTCCGGCTTGGGCGCCTCGGCAACGGGCTGGTCCGCGGGGAGCGGCGCGAGGTTCGTGGGCTTGGCCTTGTTGCCGCCACACGCGACGAGCGCAGCGAGGAGAAGAAACGAGACGCGAGTCATCCGCGGACGCTAGCACACCAGATCTCGGCAATCCCGTAACCCGCCAACGTCGGTGCACCGCCCGGTCACCTGTGCTCAAGAGCCGATCTCGACCGTGACGTCGGGTCGGTGAGCGCCGTGGCACGTCGTGCCAGTCCGCGCGCTCCCGGCAGATCACTGTCATGGATTTCGCGTGCTTCGTCTCGTCGATCGCAGCACGCGTGGCACATCCGCTGCACGAAGACATTTCAAGAAGATGGGCGCCGCGCCACGCAGAATGCCGATCGGCAGCGAGGTGATGCCACCAGCTTCCCGCCGCGGCGAACGCGGGGTGCACTTCCGGGTCTGGGCGCCGACGCACGAGCGAGTGACGCTCGTGCTCGAGAGCGAACCGCGGCCTCGCGAGATCGTGCTGCAGCTCGAGGCCGGCGGCTATCACAGCGTGTTCGTCCCGAACCTGACGGCCGGTGCGCTCTACCGGTTCCGGCTGGGCGACGATCCGACCCTGCACGCCGATCCGGCGTCGCGGTTTCAGCCCGACGGACCGTTCGGCCCGTCGCAGGTCGTCGATCCCACCGCGTATCGCTGGCGCGATCAGGGCTGGCGCGGCATCGAGCGGCACCGTCACGTGCTCTACGAGATGCACCTCGGCACGTTCACGCGCGAGGGGACGTGGGCCGCCGCGATGGCGCAGCTGCCGTTCCTCGCCGACGTCGGGGTCACCACCCTCGAGCTGATGCCGGTCGGCGACTACGCCGGCAGGCACAACTGGGGCTACGACGGCGTGAATCTGTTCGCGCCATCGCGCAACCACGGCACGCCCGACGACATGCGGCGGTTCGTCGACGCCGCGCACGCCGCCGGGCTCGCGGTGATCCTCGACGTCGTCTACAACCACTTCGGCCCGTCGGGAAACTCGATGTTCGCGTGGTGTCCGTACTTCAAGAGCTCGCGCGCGACCGAGTGGGGCGAAGCCCTCGACTTCGACGGCCCGCACAGTGCGGGGGTCCGCGAGTACATCATCGCAAACGCGACGTACTGGATCGCCGAGATGCACCTCGACGGCCTGCGGATCGACGCGACCCAGGCGATCGTCGACCACTCGCCGCGCCACATCCTCGCCGACATCGCCACGCGCACCCGCGAGGTCGCCGGCGACCGCACGCTGTTCCTCGTCGGCGAGAACGAGCCGCAGCATGCCGAGCTGCTCGCCGAGCCGGTGGGCCTCGACGCGTTGTGGAACGATGACTTTCACCACACCGCGAGGGTCGCGCTGACCGGCCTCGTCGACGGCTATCTCCACGACTATCGCGGCACGCCGCAGGAGCTGATCTCGGCGATCAAGCGCGGCTTCCTCTATCAGGGTCAGGTCTATCCCTGGCAGCGCAACCCGCGGGGTACCGCGACGCGCGGACTGACCCGCGATCGGTTCGTCCACTTCCTCGAGAACCACGATCAGGTCGCGAACATCGGGTTCGGCGAGCGCCTTTCCGATCTCGCCGACCCTGCCCTGCTGCGCGCGATGACCGCGCTGCTGCTGCTCGGCCCCGAGCTGCCGATGCTGTTCCAGGGCCAGGAGACCGGCGCGCGCCAGCCCTGGCAGTTCTTCGTCGACCACCGCGAGGACCTGCACGATCCGGTTCGCAAGGGTCGCGCCGAGTTCGTCGCCCAGTTCGCGCGGCTCGCGACGGCGGAGGCGCAGCGGGCGCTCGCGGATCCGTGTGACGAGGCGACGTTCCGCGCGTGCATCCTCGATCCGGCGGCGCGCACGCTCGAGAACCCCGCCGTCCGGCTGCATCGCGATCTGCTGCGGCTGCGCCGCGAGGACCGGGCGATCACCGACGCCAGGCCCGACGCGCTCGACGGTGCGGTGCTCGCCGAGCACGTGCTCGCGCTGCGCTACCTGCAGGACGACCCCGCACACGACCGCCTGCTGATCGTCAATCTCGGCCCCACACATACCCAGCGCCCGGTGCCCGAGCCGTTGATCGCACCTCCCGCAGGCACCGGCTGGCGGATCGCGTGGTCGAGCGAGGATCCGGCCTACAACGGCCACGGGACGCCGCCCGTGTTCACGCGCGAGCGGTTCGCGATCCCGGCGCGCGCTGCCGTGTTCCTCCGCCCCGATCCCGAGGCGCAGATCGCGCACGCTCCCGACGTGGTCAGCGGAGACAAGCAACCACCCGGAAGCGAGGTGCCATGAGCTCGTACGCCGACCCGCACCGTCACATCGCGCTGCCGACCACGGCTGACAACGAGAGCCTGCATCGCCGCGAGTGGCTCGTCTGCAACGGGCTCGGCGGCTACGCGAGCGGCACGATCGGCGGTCTGCCGATGCGGCGCTACCACGGCTTCCTGATCGCGGCGCTGCCGAATCCCGCGGGCCGCGTGATGATGCTGAACTCGCTCTCCGAGCAGATCCGGCTGCCCGATCGCACGCGCGCCGATCTCGGCTGGGTCTCGCCGGTGTTCTCGGCCGGCAAGACGATCGACCTCGTCGACTTCCAGCTCGAGCTCGGGCTCCCGGTGTGGCGCTATCGCGGTCACGGCGTGACGATCGAGCGCCGCATCGTGCTCGCGTACGGTCACAACTCGGTCTTCGTCACGTACCGTCTCGTCGACGGCGAGCCGGTCCGCCTCGAGATCCGGCCATCGCTGCAGTTTCGTGGCCACGACGAGCCGGTATCGACCGCGGTCCCCGAGGCGTACTCGCTGCACGCGTTCGGCGCACGCATCGAGGTTGCCGCACCCGTGCCGCTACCCGATCTGCGGCTACATCTCGACGGCGATCGGCGGACGTTCGTGATCGAGCCCATGATCATCCCGGATGTCGCCTACGCGATCGAGGAGAGTCGCGGCTATGCCTCGCGCGGCCAGCTCTACAGTCCCGGCCGGTTCCGCGCCGAGCTGCGGGTCGATCGACCGGCCGCGCTGGTGGCCTCGACCGAGCCGTGGGAGACCGTGCGCACGATGTCGCCCGACGAGGCCATCGGCGCCGAGTGCGAGCGTCGCCGTCGCCTGCTCGATGCCGCGCCCCCACGCGCGCGCACCGGTCCGGCGGCCGAGCTCGTACTCAGCGCCGATCAGTTCGTGATCCGGCCCGCGGGTCGCCACGAGGACCACGTCCGGGCGCGGGTCGCCGGCGACGAGGCGTGGACGGTGATCGCTGGCTATCACTGGTTCACCGACTGGGGACGCGACTCGATGATCTCGCTCGAGGGGCTCACGCTCGCGACCGGGCGGATCGCCGAGGCGGGATCGATCCTGCGGATGTTCGCGCACCACGTCCGCGACGGCCTCGTGCCGAACATGTTCCCCGAGGGCGCAAACGACGGCCTCTATCACACCGCCGACGCGACGCTGTGGTTCTTCCACGCGATCGATCGCTACCTGCGGGCGAGCAGTGACCAGCGGACGCTCGCGCAGCTGCTGCCGACGCTGAGCAGCATCATCGACCATCACCTCGCCGGGACGCGGTTCGGCATCGGCGTCGACCCTGCCGACGGGCTGCTCCGCCAGGGCGCACCCGGCTACCAGCTGACCTGGATGGACGCGAAGGCCGGCGACTGGGTCGTGACGCCGCGCCGGGGCAAGGCCGTCGAGATCAACGCGCTCTGGTACAACGCGCTGCGCGTGATGCAGGGCTGGCTCGCGGCCGCCGGCGATCACGGCGCCGCGGCGCGCATGGAGGCCGCCGCCGATCAGGCGCAGGCGTCGTTCGAGCGCCGGTTCTGGAACGAGTCGACCGGCCACCTGTTCGACGTCGTCGACGGCGAGCACGGTGACGATCCGGCGTGTCGGCCGAACCAGCTGTTCGCGATCTCGCTCGCGCACCCGGTACTCGCGCCTGCGCGCTGGCAGTCCGTGCTCGCCGCCGTCGAGCGCGATCTGCTGACGCCGGTCGGCCTGCGCTCGCTGTCGCCGCACCACCCCGACTACAAGCGCAGCTATCGCGGCGACCTGCTGACCCGCGACGCCGCCTATCACCAGGGCACCGTGTGGAGCTGGCTGATCGGCCCGTACATCGACGCGCGCCTGAAAGTTCACCCCGATGATCTCGTAGGGGCGCGGCGCGCACTGGACGGCCTGATCGCTCATATGAGTCAGTACTGCATCGGCTACATCGGCGAGGTGTTCGATGCGGATGAACCCTACGCGCCCGGCGGGTGCGTCGCGCAAGCGTGGGGAGTCGCAGAGCTCCTGCGCTGCCTGCTCTTGACCGAGCGATAGCGCGCCCGAGCGTTGGCGTCGCACATGCGTGCAAAGGCCCTGCCCGATCGGGCGTTGCGGACGGCACGCCTGATGCTTTTGGTAAGGGACCGGCGCCAAATAAACCGGTCGATTGATGACGTATAAGAGCATCGATCGTTGCACGTCGCCGATCTGCTGTCGATCCGTGCTGATCGATTTCTGCGGGGAGATCCGGACTCAGTCAGTCCA
>JACCTC010000150.1 GCA_013812655.1 Deltaproteobacteria bacterium
CCTGCGACCCCGGAAGGAACGCCTTCACGCCGCCGCGGATCGTGACCGAGAGGCCACCCTTCACGCGCGTCGTGATCACGCCTTCGATCAGCTCGTCACGCTCGCACGCGGCGCTGATCTCGTCCCACACCTTGAAGCGGTCCGCCTTCTCCTTGGAGAGGACGATCATTCCCACGTCGTTCTCGCGGGACTCGAGGAGCACGTCGACGACATCGCCGGGCTTGACCCCGATGCCACCGTCCGCCGTGCGGAACTCCTCGAGGGGCACCTGGCCCTCGCTCTTGTAGCCGACATCGACGATCGCGTAGTCCTTGCCTACTGCGATCACGGTGCCGCGGAGGATTTCACCCTCCTTGACGTTGTCTTGGCCAAAGCTCTCGGCCAGCAGCGCCGCAAAATCTTCTTCCCCGGCGCTCTCTTGGGTCGTCGTATTCAAGCAGATCTCCTACAAGCCGCCGAGCTGGATTTGACTACCGAAGCAGCCCTCGACGACAGGGGCGAGTTGGTACCGTCCGGCCCTGGTTTTGTCAACCAGCGCCATCACATCCACGCCAAATGCTATCTGCGCCTCCGCGTGGCGCCACGACATCTATCGATCGTTGCCATGGCTAGGTGGCCGGCCGGGTACGTGCCCTGCGGCGCGGGCCTGGACCTGGGCGGCCAGTGAATCCACAACTTCTTCGAGGGTTTGCGCGGAGCTGTCGACGAGGACAGCGTCTAGGGCGGGGACCATCGGGGCGACGTCGCGGCCGGCATCTCGCTGATCGCGCTCCTGGATCTCCCGGAGGGTGACCTCGTAGTCGACGACCGTCCCGCTGGCAGCGAGCTCGGAGACCCGCCGGCGCGCCCGTTCGCCCTCGGTCGCGGTCAGGAAGAACTTCGCGTCGGCCTGCGGGAACACGACAGTCCCGGTATCACGGCCCTCGACCACGACGCCGCCCCCTGCCCCGAGCCGGCGCTGGAGGTCGAGCAGCGCGGCCCGCACCTGTGGATGCGCGGACACCTGCGAGGCGCCCTGCGAGATATCGGGCGTGCGGATGTCGCTCGTGACGTCGCTGCCCGCGAGATAGACATGGTTCTTGTCGGCGACGAAGTCGAACCGGATGTCGAGGTCACGCGCGATCGTCGCGCACGCCGCACCGTCGGTCCACGGCACGCCGCGGAGCTTCGCGGTCAGCGCGACGGCGCGGTAGATCGCGCCAGTATCGAGCAGCCGGTACGCGAGCCTGCGCGCGAGCAGCTTCGCGACGCTCGACTTGCCGGCGCCTGCGGGCCCATCGATCGTGACCACGCACTTCTTCATCGGAGCGCTTCGCAGCTCGGATCGCAAACGACCCCGTTGCCCGTCATGACCGTCTGGCCCGGATCGCGCCTCTGCAGGCACTTGCTGCAGGTCACGTCGGCGAGCTCCGCGGGGGCGGCGGCGACGGACTGCCGCACCTGCGCCGCCTTCGCCGCCTCGATCCGCTCCTCGAGCTCGGCCTCGACGCGATAGCGCAGCACCTTGTCGTCGAGGGCGCCGCTCTCGGCGAGCATCTTGACCAGCACCGAGACGGCGACCGTCAGATCGCGGATCTCGTCGCGCTGGACGAGGAGCTGCTTGCCGAGCTGCTCGAGGTTCGACATCGCGAGCGAGGTCGCGAACCGCGCGTTGGCGGCCTCGGCGTACGCGTCGTTGATGTCCGAGCGCTGCTTGTAGTCGTTGTCGAAGAACATTTCGAAGAACGAGGCGGGCATGAATGGCGAGCTTACCGGGAACCACGGGCACGATGACCGCGCGCGTTGTACATTCGGAGGCGCGTGACCGAGGCGACCATCAATCGAAGGAAGCCAAACGAAGCCCGCAGGTGGCAGGCCTTCGCGGATGTCGTCGCGTTCGCGCTCGGCACGAACGTCTGGATCTCGATGGTGATCCTGCCTGCGATCTTCATCGGCGCGTTGAAGACGCGCGGTGAGATCGCCGCGGCCGCACTGCCGTTCGGCGTCCTGATGCTCGGGCTCGCGCGGCGCTCCGAGGGCGTGATGCTCGGGCTGTTTCCGGCGGCGGTACTCATTCCGATCGCGCTGAATCCCGAGCTTGCCTCGAGCCACGTCTACGGGCCGATTAGATTCGCGATCGTCGCGCTCGGCGTGATCGCGTACCTGTTCGGGGTCGCGTTCTTCACGTCGTTCCACGAGCCGCCGGCCCCGCGCTCGGTTCGTGGGCTGTCGTCCGCGCAGGCCGGACCTGCCGAGCGCTGGCGACGGCGCGAGCGCGTGTACTGGATGCTGACCGCGATGTCGGTCGTGATCCCGACGGTGCTGATCGCGTGGGTCAACTTCGACACCGCGATCGCGGACTATCTCGGCGAGATGTATCCCGGCCGGGTCGCGTTGATGACCACAGCCCTCACGGTCGGCGCGATCGTGCTGTGGCTCGGCATCTACCACTATGCGTTCCTCGGCGTGCTGCGGCCGCACCGCACCGGCGATCGCGATCTGGTGAGCACGCTCGCGTCCGCGCGTGCCGATGCGAAGACCGGCAAGCCGCGCTCTCGGTTCTATCTCTCGGTGCTACTCGCGCTGCTCGCGATGGGTGCCTTGATCCTGCTGCGTTACCTCGGAAGCCGGGGGGGCTGAGTCATGCGTCGCTACTTCTTCGAGATCCTGGCCGTCGCGCTGATCGGTGGCAGCCTGTTCTTCTTCAAGGAGACGCTCGACTACCTCGCGCGGCGCGACTACGTCGCGGCTCTCCTCGTGATGATCATCGGCGTCGCCGTGATCTCGGTCGGCAAGGAAATGGCGCGCCTCGCGCTGGTACAGCGCGACTGACCTCGATGCGCGCCGTCGGTGTTGTCTGCGTGCTGGTGGCTGCCTCTTGTGGCAGCCAGGCGGATCCAGTCGCGCGCTCGCGACCCGCGACATCGACGATCGCGCCGGCGGCCGGACCCGATGACGTCATCGTCGCGCAGATCAACGGACGGCCGGTCTGGGGCTCGTGCGTGGCCGCGCAGGCGCGGGCCGCGGATGATGCCGCGGCTCGGCGCGCCGCGCTCGACGAGTGTGTCGCGTTCGAGCTGCTCGCGCAGGCCGCCGAGGCGAAGGGGTTCGCTTCGGATCCCGACGTCGGCGAGGCGACCCGCGCCGCCCTCGTCGATCAGCTCGTCGAGACCGCTTTCGAGAACCGCTACCGGACGCCGGCGGACCTCGCGGACGTGATCGGCAAGATCCTCGACCGCCACACCGATCGGCTCTCGACGCCGGAGGGTCGGGCGTCGGCATACGCGCGCGTCCCGGTCGCGCTGGATGCCCCCGCGGATCGCGACGCCGCCGCACGCGCGCTCGCCGAGCGGATCGCCGCGACGCTCGCCGACGAGACCGGGCTGTTTCCGATCCACCTCGACGAGACCGCCCGGCGCCTTGCCGAAGGCACCGGGCTCACGGTCGAATTCGCACCCACCGACGTCCAGCCAAAGGAGACGCTGGTCGATAGCTATGGCGACGCCCTGTTCGCCATCCGCGAGGTCGGCCGGATCGCCCCCGAGCCGGTGCGCACGCGGTGGGGCTGGGACGTGATCCTGCTGAGCCAGCGGATCCCGGCGCGAAAGCGGACGCGCGAGGAGCTCGCGGCCGAGGCGTTCCCCGACGTGCGGCGCAGCTACTTCCAGGTCTGGGTCAACGGCATCGTCCGGTCGCTCGGGGTCAAGATCGAGATCGACCCGGAGCAGCTCGCGCAGATCGACGAGGTCATGCCATGACGCCATTCAAGGCGATCCTGAAGCGCGCCGTCGAGGCGACTCCCGGCGCGGTCGGTGGGGCGTTCGCCGACTCCGAGGGCGAGATGGTCGACAGCTTCGCGACCTATGATCCGCACGAGTGGGCGGTGCTCACCGCGCACTACGGCGTCGTGCTCGCGCAACTGCACTCGGCGTTCGGCGTCTTCCACTTCGGCGGTCCCGAGTACTTCATGGTCTCGCATCAGAAGCTCGGCATCGTCGTCCACACCCTCGAGGGCGGGTACTTCGTACTGATGGCCGTCTCCGATCCGGCGCGCGTGACGTTCGCGCTCACCGCGCTGCAAGCCTCGGTCAGCGAGCTGCAGCGGGAGATGGCATGAAGCGCGCCCTCGCGATCGCGACGCTCGTGCTCGGCACCGCGACCGCGGCGGCCCAGCCCGCGGACTACGATCCGTTCAGCCAGTCGTGGAATGGCATGTCGAGCTTCGTCGGGCTCGCCGAGGGGATGGGCTTCGAGGTCACGGCGGTCGGCCAGCTCGAGTGGGGCGAGCTGTCCGCGAACGACGTCCTCGTCCTGATCTATCCGCTCCAGCGCGTCGACCCGGGGCGGCTCGGCGCGTTCGTGCAGGCCGGCGGTAACGTGATCATCGCGGACGACTTCGGTGAGGGTAAGGAGGCGATGCAGGAGCTCGGCCTGCTCCGCGTCGAGAGCACCCCGCCGCAGGCCGCGAGCCACTGGAAGGGTCACCTCCATGCCCCGATCGCGACGGCGAGCGGCGATCACCCGGTCGCCGCCGATGTCGGCGAGGTCATCACGAACCACCCGGCGACGCTGACCCGCGTCGAGGGCGTCTCGACGATCGCCGGCTTCCCGAACGGCGCGGTGATCGTCGCAGGCGAGCGCGGCAGCGGCCGGTTCGTCGCGGTCAGCGACCCGAGCATCTTCATCAACAAGATGCTGCTGTTTCGCGGCAACGTGCAGGTCGCTACCAACATGCTGCGCTGGCTCGATCGCGGCAGGCGCGCCCGCCACGTCGTGCTGCTTCGCGGCGACGTCCCGATGTACGGCGAGCCGCGCGCGTTCATCGACGATGCTCGTGCCGGCGAGCTCGGTCGCTCGATCGCGAACCTCAACTTCTGGCTGTCGCAGCGGCGCGAGTGGTTGCTGACGCCTGCCGCGATGAAGGCGCTCGCCGCCGCGCTCGCGATCGTGCTGCTGCTGCTCGCGATGGTCGCGCTGCCGGTCCGGCGCGGGCCGCGGATCGATGGCGCGTGGCTTCGGTTCGGCCGCCCGGGTCGCCGCGACGAGCCGCACGGCCTCGTCCGCGAAGCCGACCGCGGAACCGGGTCGAACCTCGTGCTCGCGTGCATCCTGCGCGATCACGTGCAAGTCCTGCTCGCCGGCGTCACCGGCAAGACCGAGCCGCTCTACACACTCTCCGAAACCCACCTCGTCAACGAGGTGTCGAAGGCGCGTGGCACCCCAGCAGGCACCGCGGTCACCCGCCTCTATCGACGCCTGCGCGCGCTGCCCAGCCGTGGCCAGGCCTCCGCACCATGGAGCGCCGGCCACCTCGCGCGGCGCGATTTCGACATCCTCTACCGGGACGTGGCGGAGCTGTGTCGTACTCTCGGCAGCGAGCTTCCAGCCGATCCAGCCGCGAGCCAGTCATCGATCTCGCCGAGCTCGCCGAGATCGCCGCGCTCAGAGAACCGATCTCCACCGTCGCAACGAGCCTGAATTCGCATGCCGCCTTCCACGATCTCCGCCGACCGCGTCGCCCGCGTCAACCAGCTCGCCCGCGCGATCACCGAGGAGGTCGGCAAGGCCTTCATCGGAGCCCCGGCGATCACCGAGGCGTTGCTCGTCGCGTTGCTCGCGCGCGGCCACGTGCTGATCGAAGGCTACCCCGGCGTCGCCAAGACCACGCTCGTCAAGGCGTTCTCGAGCACGCTCGGCTGTCACTTTCGCCGCATCCAGTTCACGCCCGATCTGCTGCCGTCCGACATCACCGGCACGTACATCCTCGACATGCGGACGAACACCTTCGTGCTCCGCGAGGGCCCGGTCTTCACGCACGTGCTGCTCGGCGACGAGATCAACCGCGCGCCCGCGAAGACCCAGTCCGCGCTGCTCGAGGCGATGCAGGAGCACCAGGTCACCATCGAGGGCGAGACGCGCTCGCTGTCCGAGCCGTTCATCGTGCTCGCGACCCAGAACCCGATCGAGCAAGAGGGCACCTACCCGCTCCCCGAGGCGCAGGTCGATCGCTTCCTGATCAAGCTGCGCATGGGCTACCCGTCGCCGGCCGACGAGAAGCGGATGCTGTCGACCTACGACAAGCCGCCGCCGCCGGTGCGCGCGGTCGTCGGGCCGTCGGACGTCCTCGAGATGCAGGCGCTCGCGCAGGAGGTATTCGTCGCCGAGGAGCTGATCGACTACGTGCTCGGCCTCGTCCAGTTCACGCGCAGCCACGCGAAGATCTATCTCGGTGCCTCGCCGCGTGCCGCGCTCGCGCTCGTCCATGCGGCGAAGGCGCTCGCGCTCCTCAAGGGCCGCGACTTCGTGCTGCCCGACGACGTCCGCAGCCTCGCGCCGCTCGTGCTCGGTCACCGGATTCTCTTGACGCCCGAGGCCGAGCTCGAGGGTGGCGCCGGCAGCGCGATCGTCGCGGAGGCCGTCGAGAAGGTCGGCTACAAGATGCCGCGCCAGGCGCGCTGAGCCGATGATCCCGAGGCTCGCGATGCGCGGCAAGCTCGTCCTCGCGACGGCGCTGCTGTTCCTGATCGTGGGCGCATTGCACGGCTCGCCGCCACTCGTCGGCCTCGCCGGCACGATCTTGACGGTGCTGCTCGCGCTCTACCTCGGGTTCTATCCGACGGCGATCTTGCTGCGCCGCAAGAAGATCGAGCTGTCGTGGTGGGTCCCGCCCGGCGATCAGCCCGGCGGCGCGCTCGCCGCGGACCGGCCGTTCCTGCTCCACCTCGCGTTTCGCAACCACGGCAGCCGCAAGTTGCGGATCCTGTCGTCCGACATCCTGTCGGCGAGCGGGCTCTCGATCGACGAGCACCCGAGTGCGACCGTCAAGCGCGGCCAGCAGGTCGAGGTCGTCACGACCGTCAAGCCGCTCGCGGCCGGCTACCAGGTCCTGCACGGCGCGGCGCTGACCTTCGGCGACGTCCTCGCGCTGTTCGATATCGAGGCGTACTTCCCGAACCCGATCGCCGTGAAGGTGTTCCCACGGACGATGGCGCTGCGCGGTCAGCCGGTGCGCGCCGTCGGTGGTGCGCTGCACGAGCAGGTCGGCCTCCATCACGTGCGCCGCCGCGGGCTATCGGGCGAGCTGCGCGAGCTGCGCGAGCACTCGCACGGCGATCCGTTCAAGTTCATCGCGTGGAAGGCCACCGCGCGCCGTGGCCAGCTCATGGTGCGCGATCTCGAGAACGAGATCGTGACCACGCACGTCGTGATGCTCGATGTCGGAACCGGCATGCGCGGCGGGCCGCTCGGCAAGACGCCGCTCGACTGGGGCTGTGACAGCGCATCCGCGCTCGCGAAGTCCGCGATCAACAACAGCGACCGGATCGGGCTCGTCGGCTTCGATACTCGCGCTGTCGTCGAGCTCGCGCCCGATACCGGACATCACCACTACCTGCAGCTCGTCGACAAGCTGCTCGATACCCGGTCGATCGTCGACGAGGATCTCACCGACGTCACCGCCGGCGAGCTGGTCGCGCTGGTCGCGCGCTACCTCGCGCATCAGGAGGCGATCGACGTCCGCGTCAAGCTCGCGCCGCCGCTCGACGATCCGCGGTGGACGTCGATCCAGGCCGGTCCCGACGGCCAGCTCTACGATGTCGCGGCGACCGGACGGCTGTGCCGCCGGCTGATCGAGATGATGCTCGGCCGCGACGGCAAGGCCGGCATCGGCGTCAAGCAAGCCCCGGTCGTCGAGCTCGACAAGCAGCTCGCGCCGCTCCGCCAGTTCTGCCGGCTGCGCGGCATCGAGCTGCCCTATCGCACGAGCTGGGATCACGGCACCCGCGCGCTCGGCCTGACCCGCGCCGTCGAGCGCGTCGTCGCGCACGGTCGCCCCGACGTCGTCGTGCTGCTGAGTGACCTCGGTGGGTTCGCCGAGGACGAGAGCCGTGCGATCAAGGCGATCGCCAGGCTCCGCAAGGCGGCCGGCAGGGTGATCGCGATCGTGCCCTCGCCCGCCGCGTTCGTGCAGGCTGCGACGACCACCCACGGTCGCCGCGTCCGCGAGCTCGTCGTTCGCGATCAGCTCTCGACGATCGAACCCGGGCGCCGGCTGCTCGTCCGCCACGGCATCTCGGTCGTGCTCGGCTCACCGCACGACAGCCTCGATCGTCTGATCGGCGGCGGCGGCCGGATGCGACGCGCGGGCTAAGCGGTCATCAGCAGAACCAGCACCCGCGTTCGCCACGGCGCGCGAACGGCGCTAATCACAGGACATGGGCCGTGGGCGTGCGCGAACCGGTCGGGCCGGGGTCCTGTCGCAGGATCGCGGCCGCGCGCCTGGATCACGGCGTGATGGCTTCGTCCGCGTCCGCGGCGCGCGCGAGCACAACCTCAAGGACGTCGACGTCGAGATCCCGCGCGACGCGCTCGTCGTGTTCACCGGCGTGAGCGGCTCGGGCAAGTCATCGCTCGCGTTCGGCACGCTCTACGCGGAAGCCCAGCGTCGCTACCTCGAGTCGGTGTCGCCGTACGCGCGCCGGCTGTTCGATCAGATGCCGGTCCCCGAGGTCGACGACATCGACGGCCTGCCGCCGGCGGTCGCGCTCCAGCAGCAACGCGGCTCGCCGACGACGCGCTCCTCGGTCGGCAGCGTCACCACGCTGTCGAACCTCCTGCGCATGCTGTACTCGCGCGCCGGCGACTACCCGCGTGGGCAACCGCTGCTGTACGCGGAGTCGTTCTCGGCGAACACGCCCGAGGGTGCGTGCCCGAAATGCCACGGCCTCGGCCGGCGCCACACGGTGACCGAGCAGTCGATGGTGCCCGATCCGTCGCGCACGATCCGCGAGCGCGCGATCGAGGCGTGGCCGCAGGCATGGGGCGGCCAGAACCTGCGCGATATCCTCGTCACGCTCGGCTACGACGTCGACACGCCGTGGCGCGACCTGCCGCGCAAGGATCGCGATTGGATCCTGTTCACCGACGACCAGCCGACCGTGCCGGTCTACGCGGGCGTCACGCCGCAAGAGACCAGGCGCGCGCTGCGTCGCAAGGACGAGCCGAGCTACATGGGGACGTTCTCGAGCGCGCGGCGTCACGTGCTGCACAGCTTCGCGAACACCTCGAGCGCGATGCTGAAGCGGCGCGCGCTGCGCTTCATGGTCAGCAGCGACTGCGTGACGTGCAAGGGCAAGCGGCTGCGCCGCGAGTCGCTCGCGGTCACGTTCGCCGGGCTCGACATCACCGAGATGTCACGGCTGCCTCTCAAGCGGCTCGCGGCGCTGTTCCGGCCGTACGCCGAGGGCACCGCGGCCGACGACATGAAGGCCGCGACCGATCATCCCGAGAAGGCGCTCGTCGCGCAGCGAGTGACCGAGGACCTGGTGGCGCGGCTCGAGGTGCTCCTCGATCTCGGGCTCGGGTACCTCGCGCTCGAGCGCAGCACGCCCACGTTGTCGCCCGGCGAGCTCCAGCGGCTGCGGCTCGCGACCCAGGTCCGCTCGAACCTGTTCGGCGTGGTTTACGTGCTCGACGAGCCGTCAGCCGGGCTGCATCCCGCGGACACCGAGGCGCTGCTGCAGGCACTCGATCGCCTCAAGGCATCCGGCAACTCGTTGTTCGTCGTCGAGCACGAGCTCGACGTGATCCGGCGGGCCGACTGGATCGTCGACGTCGGCCCCGGCGCCGGCGTCCACGGCGGACGCGTCCTCTACAGCGGACCGCCCGAGGGTCTGGCCGCGGTCGCCGAGTCGCAGACCCGGCGCTACCTGTTCGGCGACGAGACGCCACCACAGCGCCAGACGCGCACGCTCCGAGCGCCGACCGGCTGGCTCGAGCTCACCGGAGTCACGCGTAACAACCTGGAGGATCTCGACGTCGCGTTCCCGCTCGGCGTGCTGACGACCGTCACCGGCGTGTCGGGCTCGGGCAAGTCGAGCCTGGTCAGCCAGGCACTCGTCGAGCTCGTCGCGGCGCGGCTCGGGCAACCGACAGCCACCGCCGACGATGATCCCGAGGACCTCGAGCGCCCTGCCGAGATCGAGGTCGGTGGCACGATCACGGCGGGCATCGAGCACGTGAGGCGCCTCGTCCGCGTCGATCAGAAACCGATCGGCCGCACGCCGCGCTCGAACCTCGCGACATACACCGGTCTGTTCGATCACGTGCGCAAGCTGTTCGCGTCGACCAAAGTCGCCCGCGCCCGGCGTTACGACGCCGGTCGGTTCTCGTTCAATGTTGCCAAGGGTCGCTGCGAGAACTGTCAGGGCGAAGGCTTCGTGTTCGTCGAGATGCTGTTTCTGCCGAGCGTCTACGCGCCATGCCCCGCGTGCGGTGGGTCCCGCTACAACGCGAAGACGCTCGAGATCAGGTATCGCGAGCGCACGATCGCCGACGTGCTGGCGATGACCGTCGACGAGGCGTGGGATTTCTTCGCGAGCGCGGACGAGCCCGCGATCGTCCCGGCGGTGCACCACGCGATCGACGTCCTGCGCCAGGTCGGTGTCGGGTACCTGCGGCTCGGCCAGCCCGCGACCGAGCTGTCGGGCGGCGAGGCCCAGCGCATCAAGCTCGCGACCGAGCTCCAACGTACCCACCGCGGCGACACGCTGTACGTCCTCGACGAGCCGACGACCGGGCTGCATCCTGCGGACGTCGCGAAGCTGCTCGTCCAGCTCGATCGCCTCGTCGAGGCGGGCAACACGGTGCTCGTCGTCGAGCACGACATGAGCGTCGTCGCCGCCAGCGACTGGGTGATCGACGTCGGGCCCGGCGCCGGCGACGAGGGCGGCCAGATCGTCACGTCGGGGCCGCCTGCGCAGGTCGCCGCCCATCGGGGCAGCAAGACCGCGCCGTACCTGTCACGTCAGCTGCCGCAACTCGCGGGTGGCCGCGCGCTACGGCGCGATCTCGACGCTGCTCTCGATGACCGTCAGCTGGTACTCGTGCGTCGGGGCCTTCCCGGCGGCCTGTGACGTCACCGAGCCGAGGGCGATGGCTGTCATGAGCAACGCTGCTCCGATGAACGCCGCATCCTTCCAGCGGTCCCATCCATGACGCTGCGCGATCTCTTTCAGATTGCTCATGTCCGTCCTCCGGTGGAAATAAATCCCACTCTAAAATTACCAACCTGGTTGGTGAATGTCACGGAAATCGCCGTGACATCTCACGTGAGGTTGACGATTCCTCGTCGAGAAACGTCAGATGTGCCGCACGCACGCACGTCGCGACCGGTCGCCCTACATCACGAGTCGAGTGTCCAGCGTGGCTGTACGACGCGGAGTGATGCGAGCGCTCGCGTCGCGACCAACCGATCCGCACAGTGATCGCCGGCGGATCGCACAGCGATCGCACAACGATGATCACGCAGGTGGCGCGGGCGACGATGGTGATGGCTCGAGGCGCTCCTCGGCCTCGAGGCGATCGGCGAGCCGCGCGATGTCGCCGCGCAACGCGAGTCCGCACTTGCGGCAGGTCTCGGCGCGCACGTCGAGCACGGTCACGCACGCCGAGCAACGCGCGACGCGGACGCGCCGGCCAACGAGGTGACCGCCGCCTCCACCGGCGAGCACGCACCACAGCACGTGCTGCGGCGCGACGACCGCGAGCGCGATGCCCGCAGCGAACACGACCCCGGCGATCATGCCGAGCCCGCCGCGATGGGTCTGCCAGCGAAACGCGGCGCGCCGGCGGGGCGTGTCGTCCTCGACGTCGACGTCCTCGAACCGGACCAC
>JACCTC010000178.1 GCA_013812655.1 Deltaproteobacteria bacterium
GCTGTGGCGCCTGGGCCGTACGTGTCGGGCGGGCGCGTCGGATCTCGGGATCCGAGGTCGACGCGGTGTCGGCGGACACGAGCCACAGACCACCGGCGTCGTCACGACCCGCGGCGGCATAGGTGAAGGCACTGCCGAATACGAGGCCGCCGGCAATCATCGACGGCATGATCACCGTGAGCAGGGTGCGGACGCGACTCATGGCGTCTCTCCTTCGACGAGCTTCTTGTAGGGAGCGAGCGGCTTCTGGATGCGCGACCACCGCGCCGAGAGCCGGCTCGATCGCCGGGTGTCTGCGAGCTCGACGAGGCCTGCGAGATCCGCGTCGTCGAGCGTCTCGAGCTCCTCGTCGGGCTGGGTTGGTGCCTCGACGGCCTGCTGCGGCGGCGCGACGTCGGGCTCGCGCGTGATGACAAAGCCGCCGAGCATGCCGGCCGCGACGGTCGCCGCGAGCCCCGCGGCGAGACGCCGGCGCCGGCGGACGACGATCCGGTGCTGCGCGCCCGCGGTCATCCGCGCCGAGAAGCCGAGCCCCGGATCGATGTCGTGCCGCGTCGCGGCGAGCTTGCCGGTCATCTCGACGACGCGCTGGCAGCTCGCGCAGGTGGCGACGTGCTCGGCGAGCTCGCCGAGCGGTTCTCCGAGCGCGACGTGCTCGGCGACGGATTCACAGATCGACTTCATTTGTGCTCCTCCATCAGATCGCGCAGCCTCGAGAGGCCGCGTACGAGATGTGTCTTTGCGGTCGCGAGCTCGACGCCCAGATACTGGGCGACCTCGGCGACCGGCAGGTCGTGGCCGTAGCGCAGGACGAGCGCGGTGCGCTGCTGCGCGGAGAGCTCGTCGAGCCGGCCGAACAGCGCACCGAGCTCCTCGCGATCGGCGAGCTGCTCGCGCGGCGCGGCGGTCGGGGTGCCGTGCATGCGCTCGGCGATGTCCTCGCAGCCGCTCTCGGAGACCGGCGCCGCGTCGAGGTTCTCCTTCGCCGGCCACCAGCCGAGCAGCTTGCGCTTCAGCCTGCGCCGGCGGAGCGTGCGAAGGCACTGGGTGGTGACGATCCGCAAGAACCAGGCAGGTGCGGCCGCCGGGTCACGCAGATCTCCGATGGCCTCGCACGCTCGCGCCAGCGCGTCCTGTACGGCTTCTTCCGCCTCCGCACGATTGCCGAGGAGGTCGTAGGCGATCCCGTAGCCCTTTCGCGCGGGGCCCGCCGCGAGCTCGGCGAGTAGCCGGCTCCTCGCATCCGCTCGTGACGCCACGTCTACGCGAGCTCCGGTAAGCGACATGATTCCTCGGGCCTGCACGCTGCGACTAAGAGCCCCGACGTAACACGCAGGTTGACACGCACGGTGCCGGGCCCGGTCCTCATCACGTCGATCGCCAAATCGCATGGTATGTCAGCAGCATGGGTCGCGATTCAGACCGGCCGGTGTGGCGTGGCCAACGCCCGTGGTTCGAGATCTGGTTCGCCGTCCTCCTCGACGCGAGCCGCCGGCGCGCCCTGTGGGTGCGGCAGACGATGTTCGTCCCGCGCGTGGGTGATGGTCGCGCGACGATCTGGGGCGCCTGGTTCGACGCCGATGCGCCGGTGCCCGCGCGCGCGGCGAAGCGGTTCGTGCCGATCGCGCAGGCGAAGATCGGCGAGGGCGATCGGCTGATCCAGATCGAGGATGCATGGATCTCGCACGGCGCGGCGGTCGGTCACGTCAGCGAGCTCGCGTGGGACATCACGTGGTCGGGCGGCCGCGACGCGCACGCCGAGCTGCCCGCCTGGTTGCCCGCACCGACCCACGCGGCGCCGATCGCGTATGACGCCGACGCGACCGGACGGGTCACCATCGACGGCCAGCAGATCGAGCTGCGCGGCCGCACCACCGCGATGCATCTGTGGGGCAAGCGCCGGGTACCCACGCTGCAGTGGATCTGGGCACCGTGGACCGGCGATGCGTCGCTCGAGGTCCAGGCGATCTCGCTGCGCGACACGTTCTCGCTCGGGCTCGCGACGCTGCGGCTCGACCCCGCTCGCCAGCGTCCGCTGGCTCGCTCCATCTCGGGGCCCGCTGGTGATCCGGCCGTCGAGAGTGCGCGGCCGTCGTCGCTGCGCGGGCGCCCCGCCACCGCCGCGCACCGCAACTGTCTGGTGACCGCGACGATCGCCGGGCCGCGCCGGCTCGTCCACGCGCGTGCGTGGGCGGAGCCTGCACAGATGGTCGGCTTCGCGTATCGCGACACCGATGGCCGCGACGTCATGGTGGCGCAGAGCGATATCGGCTCGGCGCACCTCGAGGTCTACGCGCGCAAGGCGCCGGGCGCGCCGTGGCATCCGGTCGACGAGCGGCGCACTGCCGGCGGGGTCGCCGTCGAGATCCACCAGCATGCGCGGCTCCCCGACGTCGAGTACATCGGCTGGGACGAGACCACGCCGCATCCGGCGGCGACGACGCCCGTCCCGCTGCGTGCCGATCAGGTCGCGTGGCCCGAGGTCACCGCGATCGTCGCGCTCGGGCTGACCTACGGCGATCACATCCGCGAGACCGGACGCAAGCTCGAGCCCGGCGCGCCACCGACGTCGTTCACCAAGCACGTGCGCACGTTCACCGCGGGTGACGGGGGTGTCCGGGTTCCGGACGCTCTCGAGATCCTCGCGGCACTCGACGAGGTCGAGCCCGGACTCGCCGCGGCCGTGACCGAGAAGATCGCGATCGTGCCGGCGGTGATGGACTACGAGGGCGAGCTCGCGCTCGTCGCGCTCGGGCCGATCGATGACGAACGTCTCGCGGCCGGCGTCGCGCAGCCGCTCGGGCTCGCGGTCGCGAATGATCTGACCGCGCGGCTCTGCCAGGTGCTCGGCGAGAACACCGAGCACTCGCTCGCGTACTGGACGTGCGCGAAGTCGTTCCCGGGCTTCCTGCCGGTCGCCGCGCACGTGTGGGCGCCGCCGGGCGGGCTCGCGACGATGCCCGAGCTGACGATCGAGACGCGCGTCAACGGCGACGTCCGCCAGCACGCGTCGACGAAGCTCCTGATCTATGACCTCGCCGCGATGGTCCGCGCGGCGCGCGCGCACCTCGGCCGGCCGCTCGCACGCGGTGACGTGATCCTGACCGGAACGCCATCGGGCGTCGGGCTGCGGCTGTCACCGCTCAAGCGCCGGGTCGCCGCGCTCGTCAAGAATCGGTTTCGCAAGGCGGAGCTGCTGGTGTCGAGCTACGCGACGTCGACGGCGCTGCTGCGGCCCGGCGACGTGATCGAGGTCGAGGCGGGACCGGCTGGTCGCGTCCGTACGCGCCTGACGCTCTGAACGCCACGCGAGCGATCCGCCGGCGTAGATCCAGTACGATTCGCGGATGTCGTCATCCGATGGGGAGAAGCCTCCTGGAGGGAAGCCGCCCGGCGCGATGCCGCATCCGTCGTCGACGCTCGCCGGCGTGATCCCGCCCGGCGCGCGCGAGCCCGCAGCTCCGGTGCAACCCGCGCCGGTCGCGCCGCCGCCCGCGAAGCGTTCGGTGTTGCCA
>JACCTC010000187.1 GCA_013812655.1 Deltaproteobacteria bacterium
CACCCGCGAAGCGGCGCCACGACATCGGCGACCTCTGCGCGCGCCACGGCGGCGGCGGTCACGCGGTCGTCGGCGGCGTCACGCTGCGCGGCGACGAGCTCCCCCGCGCACAGGCGACGCTCGCGGCGATCATTCGCGAGCTCACGACCGAGCCCGGCGCGAGTCCCTAGAACCGACCGCGCAGCGAGACCGCCGCGCCGTCACCGGTCGCAATGACCTCGACCGCCGGTTCGGTGCGCAGCGCGCGGTACCACAGATATCCCGAGACCACCGCGCCGGTCGCGGCGAGGCCACCGGATGCCCACGCCAGCTTCTGGAACCGGTGCGACTTGTCGTGCAGCTCGTCGAAGGTCGCCTGATCCTCCGCGGCCTCGGCGTCGTTCACGTAGACCCGCGCCTTGAAGTAGAGTAACGCCGCGGTGATCGCGAGCGCGCCGGTCGCGGTGGTCGCGATGATCGCGGGTGCCTTCGAGCGCGGCCGCGTGACGAGCACGGGCGGGGGCGTGATCGCCGGCGTGATCGGACGATCAGGCTGCGTGACGTCGGGTCTGGTCGGGTCGGGCTGCACCCCGATGTCGACCGCCGCGGGTGCCTTCTCGAGCTCGATCCGGAGCGGTACGGCAGCGTGGCCCTTCACTTCGATGACGACGGGCTGCTCGACGTACCCGTTCGCAGCCGCGCGCAGGCGGTACGAGCCATACGGAAACCAGATCCGCCCGGAGCCCACGACCGGCTCGTCGTAGGGCACGCCGCCGTCGATCGTCAGCGTCGCCGCGCCCGGCTCGAGCACGACGTCGACCGGCGTGAAGTTGCCGGCCACGAGCTTGGCCTCGATCGAGTCGACGACCCTGCGGAGGTTCTCGCGGTACTTCGCATCGAGCGACGCACCCATGCTCACGCACTGGCCGAGGTAGCGATGCGCGCGCGGGAGATCCTTGAGCTTGTGATACGCGACGCCCGCATTGCACATGTACTCGGGCCGCGGCTCCTCGTTGAACGCCGCCCGGAACTTCACGGCCGCCCTGAGGAGATCACCGGCCGCGACCGCGGCCTCGCCCTCCGCCGACAACGCCTTGGCCCGCTCGGGTTCGGCGTACGCCGTCACCGGGACCACCGCGAGCGCGACCATCAGCAGTGACAACCTCACGGTCCCAGCCTAGCTCGGTCGCCCGGCGCGTTCCATCGTTGCGGCAGGGCGGAGGCCACGCGATACTTCGCGTGATGTCCTCGGGGTGGAAGGCGCTGGCGATCCCGGCGTGTGCGGTGCTGCTGTCTGCGCGAGCCGAAGTTTACCGGCACCGAGCCGCGCGATGCCAGCGACGACACCGTTCGCGACGCACCTCCGGACGCACCTCCGGACGCACCGCCAATGGCGGACTGCCCGGCCGGTCTGCAGGACGTCCGGGTGACCACGAATGGCACCGGCGCGCGCGTCTGCGGTCCGCGCTACCAGGTCGAATTCGGTCAGGGCGGCGCCCACTTCCCGTACCAGCTCATCGTCGACGGCATGCATCTGGTCGCCGATGGTGTCGAGTGCAATGACGAGCGCGGGATCGGCCTCGCTCTCCACCCGAGCCTCCGGATCAACGGCGAGGACGCGCCGCAGGTCACGAGCACGCTCGCGGTCGAGCTCGGCTCCACGACCGACGCGATCGTCAAGATCGCTCTCACCTGGAACGCGGCATACGCGTGCGGCGGCGGAGCGGCGGTGGGTGAGCTCGGGCGACGCTCGACGTTCACGTTCCTGCCCGATGGTCAGATCCATCGCTTCGACCGCATCGAGCATCCGGCGACGGTCACGTCGGGCAACTGCTCGAGCTGCCGGCCGGCGTCGCAAGGATCGCCGTTCTACCTCACGAGCTACACGACGCTCGCCGTCGACATGGGTGGCTACCAGATCCTCGGTGCGACCGGCGGCAACCAGAATGCGTTGACGACCTATGGCCAGAGCATCAACGCGGGCGAGGACGTCTGCATCACGACCCGGGGCCGCCACGTGGGCTTTGGCTGGTATGGCGACAACACGCAGCTCGCGAACCCGTCGCGCGTGCGCGTGGTCCGCACGCCGATGGCCGGGCAAGCCGGCGCGATCGCCTTCATCTTCGATCAGCTCAACAACGCGACGCAGATCACGCCGACCAACGCGGCGACGCTGCTCGAGACCACGATGATCGTCGGCAGCTCTGACACCAACTGCGCGGCCGTGCTGAGCCGGGTTGCCACCCACCGCGAGAATCGGCTGCTGCACGTCGTTCGCGGCACCGATCAGTTCGACATCGCCCCGAACCTCGACGGCATCTACGGCGGCGAGCGACCGGACGGCACGGTGAGCTATGACATTCCGGGGGTTCCGGACTCGCCGTTCACGATGTCGATTCCGGCCGGCGGCCAGCCGATCGTCGGCGGCTTCGCGGTGTGGTTCGACTTCGCGAGCTTCTACCCGAACATCACCGCGGTCCGCACGCCGGCCTCCGCGAATCCGAACTGGATCCGCTTCCAGCACGCGCCGCCGCCGAACCAGTCGCAGGTGGTGTTCTGGTTCCCCGATGGCCTCGGCGTCGGCCAGACGATCACGATCGATCCCAGCCCCTGATGACCTCGCCGCTCGATCCCACGCTTGCCTCCGATGCCGGAGCGCTGAACACCCAGGTCGACGGAGACGAGTCGTACTGCGCCGCCTGTGGCCAGTCGTTCGGCCTCGACCTCGACGTCTGCCCCAAAGACGGCGCGCGGCTTACCAAGCTCAAGGCCCGGCCCGACGCGCTGCTCGGGCGGGTGTTCGACGGTCGCTTCGAGGTGCGGACCGCGCTCGGCCAGGGCGGTATGGGAACGGTCTATCGCGGCTGGCAGATCACGGTCGATCGCGAGATCGCGATCAAGGTGATCCATCCCAAGCTCGCGAGCGATCGCGTCGCCGTGAAGCGCTTCCTGCGCGAGGCGCGACTGTCGAGCCGGCTCAACCAGCCGAACATCGTCAACGTCTACGACTTCGGACAGACCGAGGACGGGATCCTGTTCATCGCGATGGAGCTCTTGCGCGGGCACACGCTCGGGCGCGAGCTCGACGGCATGCGGCCGCTGCCGCTGAAGCGGGTCACCACGATCGCGCTGCAGCTCTGCGACGCGCTCGACGCCGCGCACGGCCAGGGCATCGTCCATCGCGATCTCAAGCCCGGCAACATCATCATCCTCGACGAGCCGCCGGGACGCGACCTGATCAAGGTGCTCGACTTCGGGCTCGCGAAGTCCCTGGTGACCGACACCTCGTCGTTCGTCACCAACACCAACGCGATCCTCGGCACCCCGCTGTACATGCCGCCGGAGCAGATCGAGGGCAAGCCGAGCGACCAGCGCGCGGATCTCTACTCGTTCGGCTGCATGCTCTATCAGATGGTGTCGGGGCGCCCGCCGTTCCTCGGCGATAGCGTCAATGTCGTCCTCGCGGCGCACCTCGGCGAGGAGCCTGCGCCGCTGCCGATCGGGGTCCCGCCCGCGCTGGTCAGCACGATCGCGCACCTGATGGCGAAGGATCCCAGGCAGCGGATGGCGTCGGCCCGGATGGCACGCGAGGCGATCCAGGGCGTCGTCGAGAGCGGCTTCTCGGTGAACGAGCTGTCCGATACCTCGCCCGAGGTCCGGCGCACGCCGCATCCTTTCGCGCTCGCGATGACGGATCCAGCGGGGCACGGCCCGGCGAGCGGCTCGGGGGTCGTCGTGACGCCGGCGAGCTCGATCGTCACCGCCGGTGTTCCGCGGCGGACGCGGCTGTGGCCGGCGCTGCTCGCGCTCGCTGCGCTTGCTGGCGGTGGCGTCGCAGCCTTCATGATCGTGCGAGCGAAGCAGACGCCGACCTCGCCAGCCTCGCCGGCGAACCTGACCGTGCCGGCGCTCGCCGCCGACGCTGGCACGGCCGTGCAGCCGGATGCCAAGCAACCGGCGAGCGCGCTCGACGCGGGCGTGCCCGAGAT
>JACCTC010000418.1 GCA_013812655.1 Deltaproteobacteria bacterium
CGGCCGGCCCGCCGCCATCGCGGCGACGAGCTCGTCGTACGTCGTCCCGACGTAGGGCCGTTGCCCGCCGAGCGCCTCGGCGAGCGCCACGCACCACGCGAACTGATCGGCGCGCGCATCGATCGGCTGCCCGCGATGCTGCTCGGGGGCCATATATGCCGGCGTGCCGACGACCCCGCGCGTCCTCGTCAGCCGGAGCTCGTCGGGGTCGCTCACCACCGCCACTGCCACCGCGCGCCCCGGCTGCGTCTCGACCTCGTCCGCCGGCGCGACGCCGGTCTGCGCGAGCCCGAGGTCCATCACCCTCGCGCGTCCGCTGTCGTCGACGATGACGTTGTCAGGCTTGAAGTCGCGATGGATGACCCCGGCCGCGTGGCCGGCCGCGAGCCCGTTCGCGCACTGCACGAAGACATCGACGATCGCCCGCGTGCTCCGCGGCTGGGCGGCGAGCCACACCCGCAGCGTCACCCCGGGCGCGTGCTCCATCGCCACGAACAACGCACCCTGCCAGCGCCCGACATCGAACACGCGCACCACGTTCGGGTGATCGATCCGGGCCAGCGCGCGCCCTTCGCGCAGCATGCGCTGGTGCACGAGCTCGTCCTCGGGAATCCCCGACTGCGGCTGCACGAGCTTGATGGCGACCTCGCGATCGAGCTCGGGATCGCGGGCACGGAACACCACGCCCATCGCCCCCGCGCCGAGCTCACCTACGATCTCGTAGCGGCCGACTGGCTCGCCGATCGCCGGCAGCTTCGTGCGGTCGGCACGGCTCGCCGCCACATTGCGCCCGAGCTCGGACAGCGTGATCCGGCAACTCTCGCAATCATCGACGTGGACCTCGAGCGCTTCCCGCGCGGCCACCGAGAGCGAGCCACTCACGAACGCGCTGAAGCTCGCGGGCTCGGGACACATCATCGGGCGCCACGACTATCGCATCGCTTCACCGGACGTAGTCGGCGAACTCGCTGTCGTCCGGGGACGCGGCGAACCCCGGCTTGAAGGTGCCGGCGCGCCCCTGCGCGGCCGCGGTGATGATCGGGTTGGTCAGCGTGCAGCGCAGGACATCGCGGTCGTTGAACGTGAAACTCGTGCATCGCATGTGAGTGTCGAGGACGAGCTCTGCGCCGTCGACGCGCCACGTTCCGCTTCGGCGCTTCTTGCTGTCATTGTAGATCGCGAGCGAGTGGCCGGTCGTCGTCACCTCTCCCTCGCCCTCGGCGTAGAACAGCTCGAGCTTGTTGTTCGGCATCAGGAAGAAGGTCACGTGGTACGCGTTGCGCCCGTCGCCCTGGCTCGGGAACGCCGCGGCGCCACCCATGCCGGCTCCGGTCACGGTGTGCGCGAACTGGCCGTAGAACTCGCTGGCCGGCTTGCCGTTGATGATCGGCTCGTTGACCGCCGCGTCGACCCCGGGATCACCATCATCATTGCCCCCACCACCGCCGCAACCGAGCGCGAGCACGAGGCCAAAGGGGAGCGTCGCGCGCATCGCGCGCACCATCAGATCAATTCGAGTCGAGTGCGTCATGGAAGTCTCCTTGTGGGAGCACCACGCGCGAGCCCGCCGGAGGTTGCATGATTTTCTTGGAGCCAAACCGATCGCGTGCCGATCCTCGTCGAGCGCTGCGCGACGCTCGCCGGCGGCGAGTCGACCTGCGAGTGACGTGCTAAGGGTTGTCCCGTAAGTACGACCTGGGGGTCGTACGGGGACATGTTGGTTCGCCATCGCGCTCGCTCTGCCGTGGTCCGGCGGATGCCGGTCTCATGCAGGGTTGAACACGCGGCCATGCCAACGATTCGCCGAGCCACCACGACGGAGTCGGGTGTGGGCGTCGACCACGCGACGAACGATCCATCGCGGGCCGAGAGGCCGGTTGACTCGGACAGGGTGCCTTGCCCACCCGTGATATGTGGAAGCTGCGGAACGCAGCGCGCGCCGGATCTCTCCGAGCGCGTCGTGTGCTGCCGGATAGTCGACGCGCGCGGACGCCGGCACGCCGCGCTCGGTGAGCACGACGAACGAAGCGAGGATCGCCGAGACGTCGTCGCGATCGCCGCGCAGACGACAACGGGGACACGCGTGGACGCGGTCGGCCAGGCGCTTGGGGACTCGCTCGCCGCACGGGCAGTGTTGCGACAGCGCGGTCGTCGCCGTCGAGGCGCGCTCGATGCCGCCCGAACCTCCGGCGCGTACGCCGACTGCACGCGCCTCATGATCGATCGCCGCGATCAGCGTCCCGGGCGAGAAGGCGGCGACCGCGCGTCCCCACGATGCCGACCATGCCGGCAAGCGCACGTCCTCGATGACGATCTGGTAGCCGTGCGCGGCGACAACACCGGCGGCGACCTCGCGCGCCCGATCGCGGCGCGCCTGCGTGGCCGAGGCCGCGCAGGCAACCTGCGCCGCGCGCAGCCGGCGGTAGCGCGTCGAGAGCTGGTCGGCCCTGTAGCTGGTGAGCGGCACACCATCGGTGCGCGCGAGCCGCGGGCCGGCTGGAACGACCTCGACCGGCCGCAAGCCCGCCTCGGCACGCCGGCGCGCGCGCTTGTCCTGGCGCCTGGACAGCTTGTAGTGCTGGCGGTTGAGCGCACGTCGCGAGCGGTCGAGCGCGCGCTGGCGGCGCCGCTCGCGGCGTGCGCGGCCACGGTCACGTTGCTGCTGCGGCTCGTCGCGCACGACCCGAGACAGCCTCATGTCCCGGCCGGTGTCGTGCGAGGCGATGCTCAGGTTCGAGACGTTGACGTCGATCCCCACCGTGCGATCCGCGGTCTCGATCGCCGAACGGGCCCGGCGCTCGGCTGTCGACCCCGATACATAGGGCTGCGTCAGCACCATCAGATGCGCCTCGTATCGCCAGCCTCCGGGGCTCTGCGGATCCTGCGTGCGGACCACGTCGATCTTGTGCCACCTCGACGGATCGGTGAGGTGGTGATCGAGAATGGGCTGATTGCACGGCGACGTGGGCAAGCGCACCGGCAGCACGAGCGTGCCGTCGGCCAGGCCGCTGAACACGAGCGCCAGCGGGCCTGCGTATTTCCACCACGCGTCGCCGCTGTCGATGGGCTGCAGCGCGCGCGGCTGCACGAAGTCGCCGCTGCCATCGGCATAGGCCGCGCGATGGCCCGCCAGCGTGCCGTGCAGGCGGAACGATTCCCATTTGCGCTCGCGCGTGTGCGAGCGAGCGCGGCCCGGCAGCCGCGTGAAGTCGTACCAGCGCCCGATCCGAAGCGCACCGTGGCGGTTTCCCGAAGCGTCGCGAAACAGGTGCCGCTCGGCAGCAGTCCACACACCATCCGCGAGGTTCATCGCGAGCGCCTTGGTGACATGACGCCGCAGGTGAGGTGCAGCATTGAGATGCGCGTAGGCGGCGCGCTCGAGCGCCGTCTTCGACAGGCCGAGACGATCGCGAACCGACGCCGGGCCCTGGTCGTTGCGCTCGTGCGTCGCCGCCCAGTAGGCGCGACAGGCGTTCTTCGCCCGGCGCTGCACCGCACGCCGCACCTGGTAGGCACCCTGATACATCGCCTCGAGGCGGCCGCGCTGGAGCGGATCGCTGGTGTCGAGCGCGAGCCGCAGGACCGACACGCCGTCGTCGGGATTACGAACCCACGCCGTGCCGCGGTTGGGACCGCGTGTCCGCTTTCCAGACGACGCCACGAATCGATCCTACGCCCGCGATCTGACGTTGACGATCCTGTTCATGATCGATCGTTGGTTGTCACTCGCCGGCCTGACGCGTGATCGATTCGAGCGCGTGTTGACTCACCTTCCAGTCGAGCCGGCGCGTGGTCGTCCGTGGTCGCTACCACGGCCCACGCGCGTGCTGCTCGCGTGCGTCGCGCTCCGCACCAACCTCACGATGCGCGAGCTCGCGGTCCTGTTCGCGACATCGTCATCCACCGCGCATCGCGTCGTGGTCGCCATGACGCCGAGGCTCGCCGCGAGAGCCGCGGCGGTGAATCGCGATCGCCGCTGGGCGTGGGTCGTCGACGGCACGCTGATTCCGACTCGTGATCATCGTGGTGCCGCGAAGTCCAAGAACTACCGCTGGTCGTGCAACGCGCAGATCCTGGTGCGCAGGTGCGATCTCCTCGTGATCGCAACCGCGGCGGGTGGCCCGGGCAATCGCAACGACCCCATCCACTATCGCGGGTCGACCGTGCAGCTGTGGTGTCAGCGGCACGGACGTGTGCTCGCCGACGGCGGATACCGCGGTGTCCCGGAGCTCGTCACACCGCAATTTCGACGTAATCGCATCGTGCGTGATCATCGGTGGCGGCGGCACAGACGCCGCCGTGCCCGGGTCGAGCACGCGATCGCCAGGCTAAAGAACTGGCGTGTGCTTCGCGATCACCGACGACGCGGACACCATCTGCAGACGACGCTCCAAGCCGCATTCCTACATAACCTCCAGGTCACTTTACGGGACAACCCTTAGCGTGGTCGCGTGGCCCGCGACGACGACGCTCGTGACAGCGCTGCCGACGCGCCACTCGACGTCGTGGTCGGCGTCGGCGTGACGCCGGACCGCGCGGGCTTGCAGGTCGTGCGGCTGCGCGATGTGGCGCCGGACGTTCCGGGCGGCGGCAACGCCGAGGCGCGGCGCGTGATCGAGCTCGGCGAGATGCGTCCGTCGATCCCCGACACCGCGCTGCCCGTCGGGGCCGAGCTCGTGCGTCTGAAGCAACGACGCGGCGACGGTCCCGCGTGGGATGTCGAGGTCGTCGTACCGCGTCAGCTCTCGGGTCCGTCGCAGGTCGCGACCGCGAACTACCGCGCGAACTGGTCGTCGACGTTCGACGACGACGACGCGAACTGACCGGCAGCTACTTCAGGTGTGAATCGAGATACGCGCGAGCCTTCGCGGGCGTCGCGACCGAGGGGGGCGGCGATGCGTGGCGGAAAGCGTTTGGGCGCGGCGCGGTGACCAGGTTGCTGACTTCATGAGGCGATGCAACTAGGTGTTCGCACCGCACCCGCCTGTTTGATGAGATAGCAATGCTGGAGGCCTCACCACCGGCGGCACGAGCCGTGCACCATGGCCGGACCGTGCTCCGCAACCCCCTCGCGGCCCTCCTGTCCTGTCTGGCGGTCTGCGCCTGCGAGGGACAGGTGACCGGTAATGACGCGCTCGACGCCGGCACGACGCCGCCCCTCGATCTCCGACTGACAGGTCCGCGGCTCTTTACCACCGAGACCCAGCTCGTCGCGGCCCACGCCGGGATCGTGGCCGGCCAGGAGCCGTTCGTCAGCGCGTTCGCCAGGGTGCGAGCGGCGGCCGACGTCGCGCTCGCGGCCGAGCTCACGCCCGAGCACTCCGCCGAGCACGAGCGATTCTTCGCGGTCGCAAGCGCGCAGGGGATCGCGGCGCGTCACCTCGCGCTCGCCGGCCGGCTGACCGGTGAGGAGGTCTACCTCGATCGTGCCGCCGAGCTCCTGCTCGCCTGGGCTGACACCGGCGTCGACAGCTATCCGGGATCTGCGATCCCGGCCAGCGCCGGCCTCGTGATCGGCCGGGTGCTGCCGATCTTCGGCGACGCCTACGCGCTCGTCCATCATCGCCTCGACCCCGACCAGCGCGCCCGGGTCATGGCGTGGTTCGCCGCGATGGAAGGCCACATCCAGCGGAGCCGGGACATCTGGGTGTCGGGCTCGATGCCCGAGAACGGCCTCGGTCCGCCATACCTCGGTCACCGCTACTTCAACAACCACCTCGGGGCCCAGAACCTCGGCCTGCTCACGATCGGCGTCGTGACCGGCGACGAGGCGCTGGTCGAGTATGCGCTGCGATCGCCCGCCAACCCGCGCAACCTCCAGGTCCTGATCGAGGGCGTGATCCTGATGCCGGGCGACGAGCTGTTCAGGAATGACCCCAGCCTCGACGGCGCCCCGCCGTTCGCGACCGGGGAGATCTACGACCGCTACCGCGTGTACGAGGGCAAGGGGCTGCACTACGCCGGCCTGCACCTGAGGCTCCTTGCGCTGTCAGCTGCGATCGCCCGCGCCCACGGCGATCCGGTGGATTATTTCGCCTACCAGGCCCCCGGCGGCGAGCGGCTCGATCTCTCCTTCCGCTACTACTCCGAGTTCTTCCTCGCCGGATCGGCGGCCGCTCGCTCGGGCTATTACGCGGGGAGCCGCCTCGACCGCGGCCTCGAGACCGACTACGAGCTCGCGAACGCGGCCTACCCCGACGACGCCGACCTTGCTGATGTGCTGGCCTACCGACGGGGTGGCTTTGACCGCCAGACCTTCGGTTGGAGCGCGCCGCTGACCTTCGGCACGTCGGACGTCGCCGGCTCCGCAGGCCGCTGGGCGTTCGCCCGCGCGGATCGGATGCTCGGCTGGACGATCCGCAAGGACCTGCGCGGGACGACCGGCGACGGCGCGCTGCGCCTGACCGTGACCGGCGGCGATCCAGCGATCCTTTCGCCCGATCTGCTCGAGCTGCCGACCGCAACACACCGGAGCCTGCGGCTCGTGATGGGCCACCGCACGGCGGCGACCCGAGGGCTGATCTTCTTCGTGACCGACGAGCACCCGGTGGTGGCGGAGAACCGGCTCGAGGTCGTCCTGCCGCCCGCTGGCGTCGGTCCGCGCGAGGTGGTGGTCAACCTTGGCGCCCATCCTCACTACCGCGGAACGCTCCGTCAACTGCGGATCGACCTTGTCGAGGGTGCGGCCGCAGGCGACGTCGTCGTCGAGCGGATCGTTCTCTCTGACTGATCGCGTGGCCAGCGTCCGAGCATCGGACACGCGAGATCGCCGCGCTCGCGCCCAAGGGGCTGTTTGTTGCGGAGCACAAGAGCGCCACCAAGAACGATCCGCCGGCCGTCCTCAACCTGCTGGTCGTCGATGGTGCGCTCGTGATGAAGGAAGAGATCGCGCGGAGGCGTTCGCCGGCGTCGAGGGCGTCTCGCTGGAGCCGATCGATATCCATCGCCAGAAGAAGATCCTCAAGGGCTGGGTCTTCGTGCGCGTGCTGCGCTGGGCGCCGCTCGATCGCGCGCGCGCCAAGCTGAACCTCTGGGGCAGCAAGGACCCGTTCCTCGGCATCCCCAGTGTCATCGAAGCCCCCGCCTTCGACCGCCCCCCGGCCCGAATCTTCCGCATCGTGGAGTCGCCGCGGTAC
>JACCTC010000222.1 GCA_013812655.1 Deltaproteobacteria bacterium
GGTGGCGGTGGTGGCGGTGATGGCGGTGTTGGCGGCGGCGGTGGTGGTGCGATCCAGCTCGTCGCCAATGGCCGCGTGCGGTTCGCTGGCACACAGCTCGTGTTCTATCCCGGCGTGAATGCCGGCGGATGTTTCGGCAAGCGCGGCACCTCCGACGACGCCGGTGGTGGTGGCGGGGCCGGTGGCGCGATCCTGATCGAGGCGCCGACCGTCGAGCTCAATGCCGCCGGGCTCGCGGTCAACGGTGGCGGTGGTGGCGCGCAGAACGGCCAGAACGAGGCGCAGAGCGGACAGCTCTCGCCGTTCGCGGCGAATGGCGGCAGCGGCGAGGGCGGTCTGGGAGACGGCGGCGATGGCGGTACGGCGGGCGCTCTCGCGGGACGGCCCGGCGAGGATGGCGACGACTCGGGCGGTGGCGGCGGTGGCGTCGGCTGGATCCGCGTCAACACGCTGACCGGGATGGTCTCGATCACGAACACCGGCTTCGTCAGCCCGACGTTCGAGAACCCGGGCACCACGGCAACGCGCGGCGTCGCGGTCGTCGAGTAGCGAACGCCGGGTTCAGCGAGGATCAGCCGACCGCGACGGTGCCACGAGCGCCACGATCGCGGCGTTCTCGAGGCGCATCCGCGCGGGCTTCTGCTCGTCGTCACGGATGTGCTGGGGCACGCCCTCGACGTCCGACACGATGTGCAGCTTCTCGAGGACCTTGAGCACGTAGTAGGTGACGTCGATCTCCCACCAGAAGAAGCCCTGGCGGGCCGAGCGCTGGTAGTGGTGGTGATTGTTGTGCCAGCCCTCGCCGAGGGTCAGCACCGCGAGGACGGGGTTGTTGCGCGAGTCGTCCTCGGTGCCGTAGCGCCGCGAGCCCCAGACGTGGGCGAGCGAGTTGATGCAGAACGTGATGTGCCACGCGGCGACGAGCGACACGAAGTGGCCCCAGAACAGCGCCGTCCAGCCGCCGATGAAGAACAGCAGCGCGCCCCACGCGAACGCGATGAACAGATCGTGGCGGTCGAGCCAGCGCAGCTCGGGATACTTCGCGAAGTCCTTGATGCGATCGATGTGCGTGACGTGGTGCTGGCGATCGAGGACCCAGCCGAAGTGCGAGTACCAGAAGCCGCGTTGCCGCGGCGAGTGCGTGTCCTGCGGCTCGTCGGAATACTTGTGGTGGTTGCGATGGTGCGCGGCCCACCACAGCACGCCCTGCTGCGCGCTCGACATCGCGAGCAGCGCGAGCACGAACTGAAAGACGCGGCTCGTCTTGAACGTGCGGTGCGCGAAGTAGCGGTGGTAGCCCGCGGTGATCGCGAACATCCGCACGAGGTACGTGCCAAGCAACCACGCGAATGCAGCCCAGCTCCAGCCCACCGCGATCGCACCGATCACGGCAGCTACATGCACCCCCCAGAACGGGACGTGCGGGATCCACCGCTTCCAGTCGGACCGATCCGCAACAGCCAGCATGACCACAGCGTGCCGCAGTGCGGCGCTTTCAGGGCATACATACAGGTCAGCATTGGTGCACGTTGGCGCCTGATCATGACGATCTTGTGACGCAGCTGCCGGCGACACCGCCAACGTATCGGCGCTCACGCTCCGGGCTGAGCGATCCCGCATCGATAGCCGGCCCGCTGTCCGCCGAGGTACCTGCGTCACGGATCAATACAGGCGGTCAGTTGTGGCGACCGCTGCGGTCGAGATCGGGCGTCTCTGTCAGCTGGCCCTTAAATCCAGGAAATTGTTCGGGCATAATAGGCCTCGTGTCCATTCCAGCGGGGACGCTGGTCCCACGCGACGCGCGGGATTTCGGCAGCTATCAGCTCATCGCGAAGCTCGCGACGGGTGGCATGGCCGAGATCTTTCTGGCGCGTCCCAACGGCAGTGGTCACCAGGACGTACTGGTCCTCAAGCGGATCCTTCCGCACCTCGCCGAGGACGATCACTTCGTCACGATGTTCCGAGATGAGGCGGACCTCGCGAGCAAGCTGATTCACAAGAACGTGTGCCACGTCCACGCGTTCGGCGAGTTCGCCGGGACGTGGTTCATCGCCATGGAGTATCTCCACGGCGTCCCGCTCTCGCGGATGATGACCCGGCTCTCGAAGGCCGGAAAGATGCTCGACGTCCGCATGGTCGCCGGCATCATCACGCAGGCCTGCGAGGGGCTGCACGCCGCGCACGAGGCGCGCGGTCCCGACGGCGCGCTGCTCAACGTCGTCCACCGCGATGTCTCGCCGCCGAACATGATGGTCTGCGGCGACGGCACCGTGAAGCTGCTCGACTTCGGCATCGCGAAGGCACGCGGCGCGAACTCGCGAACCCGCACCGGTACCGTCAAGGGCAAGAACGCGTACATGTCGCCCGAGCAGATCCTCGGCAAGCCACTCGATCGCCGCAGCGACGTGTTCGCGCTCGCGATCGTGATGTACGAGATGCTCGCCATCAAGCGGCTGTTCCACCGCGACTCCGACTTCCTCACGTTCAAGGCGATCACCGAGGAGCCGATCCCGGACATCCGCGACCGCCGCCCCGATATCCCGCCCGGAATGCGCGCCGCGCTGATCCAGGCGATGGCGCGTGATCCGAACGGCCGCTTCGATACCGCGCTCGGGTTCAGCAACGCGATCCGCAACTCGGTCGCGACGCTCGGTGGTCCGGCCTCGCCCAACGACCTCGCGCGCCTGCTGTTCACGGATTTCGGCGACGAGATGGCCGCGCGCGACGAGATCCTCAAGGCCGCGGACGATCCAGGCCCGAGCGTGACGACCACGCCGCCGGTGCCGCCACGCGCGCAGCGCCGGCCGCCGACCCAGCCCCCACCGCTACCGCCG
>JACCTC010000232.1 GCA_013812655.1 Deltaproteobacteria bacterium
TGATGTTGCCGTACGGGCACTTGCGCGCGCAGTTCTCGCAGCCGATGCAGTTGTCGTTGATGTCGACGTCACCGTCGGCGAACCGCTGGATCGCGCCGGTCGGGCAGCCGATCATGCACTCGGGATCCCGGCAGTGCCGGCAGCTCGACGGCAGCATGATGTGCTCGTGCTTCGCCTTGTGGAATGACCTGCGCGGCGCTGTCGCGCCGCTGCGCGCCCCGGCAGAGCCGGGCCTTTCGATCTGCGCGCGCCGCTTGAAGATCGGGCCGCGGCGGTCGAGGCGGGTGTGCGTGTGGCGCGCGTGGCAGGCGCGGACGCAGTTGCCGCAGCGCACGCAGCGATCGAGGTTGATGACGAGCAGCGACTCGACCTCGACGCCGGCCGACAGGAACGCCTGCGCCGCCGCCATCACCGTGCTGCCGACGTCGGCCATCGCGGCGCGCCGGTGCATGTCGTCCTTGCCGAAGTGCCGGGCGACCTCCGGCTGCTTCATCATCATCATCGAGAACCCGCCGCGCGGCAGGTAGATGACCTCGCACTGGCCGACCGCCTCGAGGTTGAAGTCGCGGGTGCCGCCGTCGGAGACGCCGACGACATCGTGCGTGTTGAAGTACGCGAGGATCGAGAGGTTGCCGTCCTTGAGCCGCGTCGCCTTCACGACGCCGTCCTTGATCACGAGGATCGAGTCCGCCGGATCGCCCTTCTTCTGGACCGTATCGCCGCGCTGGTAGAGCCGGAGCCGGGCGCCGCGGCCGAGCTCGGCGCGGGTCGCGTCGTCGAGCAGGCTGAGGTAGCGGTGCGTCCGCATGTACGTCGCGATCGCGCGCGCGTGGTAGACGCCTTCGAGGTGTTCGCGGATCGACTTGTGGCGCCGGGTCAGCAGATCGAACCGGTGCTTCTCGATCTCGAGGAGCGTGACCTCGGTCTCCGAGGTGACGGTCGCGGTGCGCTCGCCGCGGCCGAGCAGCGCTGCCTCGCCGAAGAAGTCGCCCGGACGGTAGAGCTGGCCAAGCCGGAGCGAGACGTCGTCGGGGCCGACCGCGTGGACGTAGACCGCGCCGTTCATCAGCACGAACATCGAGTGGCCGTACTGGCGCTGGACGACGATGTCGGTTTTCGGCGGGTAATTCCGGACCAGCACGGTGTTCGCGAATGCCGCCAGATCCTCGGCCGGCACGCCTCCGAAGAACGGAAGCTGCGAGAGGAAGGACGTGTACGCGGCGCCGGTGACCGCCGCATCTCCCGCGGAGGATGCCGTGGTCATGGTTCGTTCCAGCCCGCCATTTGCGCAGCACCTTAGCAGAAACGATTCGTGATCTCGTGTAGGGTCGCGACATGATGCGGGTGGCGATCATTTCGCTCGCGATCACGATGGGGATCGTGAGCGGGTGCAGCTCGTCCCGCAGCTCCACACCGTCGCAGGTCGCGCGCACGAGCCGCGGTTCGATCGCCGTCGATACCGACCGGTTTCCGCACGGCGTGCATACCGGTAACCAGCCCGAAATTCGCGGATGGCAAGGGCGGGGCCTCGGCTGCGTCGACTGCCACGACGCGCGCGCGGTGAAGGAAGGCCGGGTCGCCCGCCCCGGGACGAACCAGCACGCGCCGTGCGACGACTGCCACAAGGCCGAGTTCGGCAAGCCGCCGGGGAAACTCTGCAAGGTCTGCCACGAGGTCGTCGACCCGTTCACCAAGGGCAGCTCGCCGCTCCAGAGTTATCCGATGCGCGGCACCACGCAGGCGCTGGCCTCGGTGTTCTCGCATCGCCTCCACCTCGACAAGGCCGAGATGGAGCGCGCGACCGGCGCCCATATCGGATGTGCGGACTGTCACGAGCGGGACGACAAGTCGCGCGATCCGATGGTGCCCGGCCACAAGGCCTGCGCGCGCTGTCACGAGGGCGTCGACAACGTGAAGTCGACGCTCGCGATGGAGACGTGCTCGGGCTGTCACCCGCCGCGCAACGTCGAGCTCGCGCGTGGCCGGCGGTTCATCACCGGCGACCTCAAGTTCGCCCACGCGACCCACGAGACCGACAAGAACGGTGCACCGGTGAAGTGCACGACGTGTCACGCGAACGTCGACGTCGCTGCGAACCGCGAGGACATGTCCGTGCCGCCGATGGTGCAGTGCGCGCAGTGTCACGAGGACAGCTCGCGCAGCCCCGACAGCGTGCGGATGAGCAACTGCGGGATCTGCCACACCCAGATCGCGTCGGGCTCGCCGCCGGGCAATCACATGGTCGGTGGCTCGGTCGGTACCCTGGCGTCGGCGGCGCGGCCGATCGACCACACGATGCAGTTCCGCAAGCACCACGGCGAGCAAGCTGCGGCGAAGGACTCGAACTGCCGGTTCTGCCATACCGAGGTGCAGGGCGCGCGCGAGGACAGCTGCTTCCAGTGTCACCTCGTGATGAAGCCGCGCGACCACAACCTGATGTGGCGTTCAGATCACGGCCGCGAGGCCCAGGCCGACGGCAAGCGCTGCGCGAGCTGTCACACGCCCGAGACCTGCGTCGCCTGTCACTCGGTGCCGCCGCGCTCGCACACGCCGATCGCGGACTTCCGGCTCGGAGGCCACGCCGAGCAGGCGCGGTTCGGGCTGTCGTCGTGCCTGACCTGCCATACCTACGAGGACACCTGCAGCAAGTGCCACCGAGGTACGCGATGAGGCTGCTCGTCGGTGCACTGGTCGCGTTGCCGGTCCTCGCGAGCGCGGATCCCATCCCAGCCCCGGTCACGGCAGCCGGCGCACCTGCCGACCTGCGGGTCAAGCAGCTGCCGGTGCAGCTCAAGATGCCCGCGCGTCCGAAGCCCGCGAGATCCGCGAAGCCCGCGAAGCCCGCGAAGCAGGTCGCGCAGACTGCCGACCCCGCCGCGGTCGCCGAGCCCGAGAGCTCGCTGAAGTCGTTCACGCCATTCCCGACGAGCCGCCGCGATCTCGCCGAGCGGGTGACGTTCAAGCTGCGCGCCGGCGTCGAGCTCGACGGCGCGGCCGCGAGTGGCGAGAGCTTGCGCGGCGGCGCGGCGCTGCCCGACCAGTTCGCGGAGCAGCGGTCGTGGATCGTCGGCGACGCGGTGATCGGCACGCGCGACATGCTGCTGCCGTCGCTCGGCGCGTACTTCCTGACGAGCTTCCAGCTCGATGCGACCGATTCGTTCGCGACGCGGACCGCGTTCGTGAGGCCGTACGACAACGACGACGCGAACAGCCTCGCGATCAAGGCCGGCTACGCGGAGTGGGGACGCGACGATCGGCGCCCGGATCAGAAGTTGTGGCTGCGCGGCGGTCGCCAGTTCCGGCTCGACGGCGGCGCGCTGTTCGCCTACTTCGACGGCGGCACGATCGGCTATCGCACGAAGGGCATCGAGGCGTCGGCGTTCGGTGGCCAGCGGGTCACGCTCTACGTCGACACCCCGCGCGGCATCCTGTTCGGCGCGACCGCGGCCGTCGATCTCGAGACGCTGCGCGACATCCCGGTGAAGATCTCGGCGGACTACATGGGCCTCGCGATCGATGGGCTCGGGGTCAACGACGAGGTCGCGAGCCAGACCCGCCAGCTGCTCGCGCTCGCCGGTCAGTACGAGCTGTCGAAGAAGACGCGGATCGATGTCCGCGCGCGACTCGTCAACAGCGGCCGCGATGACGACGGCGATCTCGCGAGCGATGGCTTCGCGCTCGGTCGGGTCGGCGCGCGGTTCCGCACGCAGAGTGCGAAGCTCGTCGCGATCGTCGACCTCGAGCACCGCGACGGCGGCGACCTCGCGTACGACCTCGCGGCACCGTCGGCGGTCGACGTCGTCAGCGTCGCGCGCCAGCTCGGCGTCGGGCTCGCGGCCCCGGTCAGCGCGACGAGCATCGCGGCCCAGCTCGACTATCGCCGCAAGGACACCGAGCTCCTGGTGTTCGCGCGCGCCGAGCGTCCCGACGCGGCCGACGAGGTTCGTACCGTCGATCAGCGCGGCTGGTACGAGGGTGGGCTCGCGATCGCCGGCTCGCCGCTCGGCAACCGCGTCGGTGGCGTGTACGCGACCGCGCAGTACAAGCTCCGCCAGTATGCCGACTACGCGTCGTGCAGCGTGCGCGAGAACGTCGGCTGCATGGACGGATCGGATCGCAACGATCAGGCGTTCAGCCAGTTCGGCGACACCTCGTCGTCGGGCCTCGATCGCCTGCACGAGGTCGCGGTCGACGCGACGCTGCGCAGCGGTGGCCGTGGCGCACGCTGGCGGTTCGCGCTCGGCGCGTTCTACCGGGTCTACGACTTCGGCAGCCCGTACATCGAGATCACCGACGAGGGTCGCGGTGGTGGACGCGCGGATCTGCAGTGGTGGTTCACGCGCGATCTGCGCGTCGACGTCGCCGCCGAGCTTGCCGAGGCCTCGCCGGTGCTCGCGCGCGAGCTCGGTCTGATGTCGTCGGTGCGCGCGGCGCTGGAGGCCCGATGGTGACGCGGCCCCGCACCTGGTCGATCTCGTTCGGTGCACTCGTCACGCTCGTCGTCGGCGTGCTGTCGGCCGTCGCGCTCGCGGCACCGCCGATCCCGGTCACGGCCCGCAAGTTCGATCACGACCGTCACGTCAGCGCGGCACGCGCATCGGGCAAGCAGGCTGCCTGCGCCGACTGTCACCGCTACGACGCCAGCGGCACGATGCGCGGCGGCAAGGAGCACGAGCGCTGCGCCGCGTGCCACACGTATCCGTCGTCGTGCTCGACGCTGAAGCAGGGCGGCCCGAAGGGCCCCGCGCGAGTCTGCGAGATCTGCCACGTCGCGAAGCGCCGCGAGTGTCTGCCGACCGATCTGCCGCCGCCGCCGAAGACCGACTCGTTCATGGCGCGGTTCACCCACGGCAAGCACCTGACGCTCGGCCAGTCGATCGAGAAGGACTGCGCGCACTGTCATCGCGCGCAGGCCGCCGGGGGCGGGACAGCCGATGCGCCGAAGGTCGCCGCGCACAAGCTGTGCGCCGGCTGCCACAACCCGAACGGCGCGAAGCCGACGATGGCGGAGTGTGCGACCTGCCACGTCGAGCCTACCGCGAGGACGTCGACCGGATCGACCGATCCGTTCCGGCTCGCGAGCTTCGATCACAAGGCGCACCACGGCGCGTCGCGCCAGGCGTCGTGCCTCGGTTGCCATGACAAGCTCGTCGGTGCCGGCGAGTCCGCACTGCCACGCCCGTCGATGATGGGCTGCCAGAACAAGTGCCACGACGGCGACAAGGCATTCTCCGCCGTCGGCACGAAGTGCACGCAGTGCCATCGCGGCAGCGGGCCAGCCGCGTCGACGCGCCCCGACGTCACCTTCCTCCACGAGGCACACGCCACGCGCGGCGTGAAGATCGCGAGCTGCGGCACCTGTCACACGCTGGAAGCGGACGGCCGGTTACTGTCACCGCTCGCGCGCAAGGAGCACCAGCCGTGCGCGGCGTCGGGTTGTCACCAGAGCGAGTTCGCGAGCCGCGCGACCAAGATCTGCGGCGTCTGCCACGACGCCGTCGCGCCGTGGCAGAAGAACACGGCGCGCTCGCGGTCGCCGGAGTCGCCGGAGTGGTTCGAGACGATCGATCACGCGTCGCACCTCGCGAAGATGGGCACCGCGAACGGCGCGTGCACGAGCTGTCACGGCGAGAAGCTGGTCGCCGGGCCCAAGCCGGGTGGTCACGATGGCTGCGCGGGCTGCCACGGCAAGGGCACGTCACCGGCCATGACCCAGTGTGCTGCCTGTCACTCGAGCACACCGGCCGCGCGCCGGACCGCGTCGCCGTGGTCGGTCGCCGCGAAATTCTCGCATCCGACGCACGCGACCGATGCGCGGACCAAGAAGACCACGCCGTGCCTCGACTGCCACGCTAGTGTGAAGACCGCGAAGACACTCGCGACGATCAAGCCGCCGACGATGGCCGCCTGCGATAACGCCTGTCACAACGGCAAGGTGGCGTTCAAGACGACCGGCTTTGACTGCGCACGCTGTCACGCGCCGCCGAAGGTTAGCGCGGGCGCGCCGACCGCGATGCTCGACGAGCCGATGTTCGACGCCGAGGTCGGCCGATGATCCGCAGCGTGCTGCTCGTGCTCGCATGCACGATCCTGTCGAGCGTCGTGTTCGCGCAGACCGCAGTCGCGCCCGCGCCGGGCGAGCCGAAACATTTCCTGCACGCCGACCACGCGAAGCGCGGCGTCGACGTCGGCACCTGCGAGACCTGTCACCGCATCGATCCGAGCGGCAAGATCCTCGCGCCCGCCGCGCAGGGTCACGCGCCGTGCTTGCAGGCGCAGTGTCATGCGTCGGACTTCCTCGCGGTCGGCACCTCGGAGAAGACCCGCAAGACCGGCCCGGCGTTCGACAAGGCGAGCGCGTTCTGCCGCGGTTGCCACGAGAAGGTGCCGTGGCCGTGGAAGAAGGCGTCGACCCGCGTGCTGCCGAGCTTCACCGCATCGCGCGAGTACCACGTCGAGCTCGATCACTTCGCGCACGCCGTGAAGGCCAACGACAAGGGCACGAGCTGCCGCGGCTGCCACGTCGTCGACAACACGTCGTTTGCGCTCGCCGTCGGCGCTCCGGGACACGCGCAGTGCGTGAGCTGCCACAACGCGAAGGACTTCAAGGATTTCACGATGGGGCAGTGCGGCCTGTGTCACCAGGCGCCGTCGCGCGAGGCGTACTTCAAGCAGCAGCTCACCGAGCGCGGCATCTCGAAGCGTCCGAGTCGGCCGGCGACCCGCGTGCGTGCGTGCGGCGGCGAGGTCCATACCCAGCTCGCGAAGAAGAACCCGAAGACCCCGTGCTTCAAGCACGAGCGCATCGAGCACCGTACCGAGACCGGCAAGGCCGACGGCGCGCCGCTGCAGTGCGCGAAGTGCCACTACCTCGTCGCCGACAAGGCCCTTGGCAAGAACTATCAGTCTCTCGTCGATCTCCGTGTGAGGCCGATCATCGACAACGACAAGGATCGCCAGCACGCTTCGTGCGGTCGCTCGGGCTGTCACCACGAGAGCCAGGTGAAGGCCGCCACGTGCGCCGAGTCTTTCTGCCACGCCGACGTCTCGGTGTACTGACCATGCAGACCATCGCCCATACCCTCCGTTCCTTCGTGATCGCCGCATGGTTTGTCGCCTGTCTTGGCGCCTGCTCGGCGAAGGTGACCGCTGTCGACGATAACTTCGCGTTCGACGGGACGTGCGTCAACTGCCACGCCGGACTGTCGGCGGGGCACGTCCACGGCAACTACAAGCTGCGCTGCGTCGACTGTCACGGCGGCAACGATGCCGTCGCCGTGCCCGCGGATGCCGCGAGCAACATGCTCGTGTTCCGCGATCAGGGGCTGCTCAAGCAGGCGCACGTCGTCCCCAAGTCCAGGCTCGCGCGGTTCTTCTACGCGAACGGGATCGACGACGACAACGACGGCACGATCGACGAGGGGCCCGAGATCGTCGGCACCACGGTCGTCGATTTCGGCGAGGTCTTCGAGCCGCAGCTCCACGGCGAGGGCGCCGGCGAGTTCTTCGACACCGAGCTGTCACGCGACCTCAACTACACCCGCTTCCTCAACCCCGGTGACCTGCGCGTCGCGACGATCGGCTGCGGCGGCGCGAACCGCGCGGCCGGCGAGAGCGGCGGCGCCTGTCACCAGCAATCGATCGACATCGTCCGCCGCAGCATCATGGTGAACCAGTCCGCCGTGATCAACGGCGCGTACTACGGCAACGAGAGCTGGCGCAGCGACTTCCAGGTCGCGCGGGGCAACGAGCCCGATCCGCGCGCCGGCGGCTTCGGCTACACGCTCGACTACCAGGGCGTCGATCAGTGCATCACCGCGGCGCCCGCAGCGGACCCGGCAGGCGGCCGCGCGCAGCCGTCCTTCAACAGCAGCTGCCTCGAGGCCCGCGCGGCGCTCCAGGATCCGGCTGTCGCCGCGAACGCGCCCGGCAACGCGGGCCTGCCGGCATGGGAGATCGCGCAGGGAGACCTCTTGCCCGTGCTGCCCACGACCGAGGCGAACACGATCACGCACGTCGGTGCGGGGAGCTCGCTCCTGCCGTGGGGCGGCAATCTCCGGACCGGCGACGTCATCGACGTCATGAAGCCGGTGCCGAACGAGGAGCTCGCGCCCGGCCTGCCCGATCCGGTGGACGCCATCCTCCGCACGTTCCGTGCGTACTACCCGCTGAACTATCCGGGATCGACGACGAACTTCGACTTCACGTTCGGCACGTCGATCCTGCCCGAGATCGCGCGGTTCAAGACCGCCAACCCGTACGGCCGCGGTCACTCGTCGGGGTGCTCGGCCTGTCACGCGCCGTATGCCTACGATGGCTCGCGGCAGCCGACGCGGGTCCGCCAGGACGACGGCTCGTACCTCGATGTCGTCGATCCGACGACGAAGCACCGCGAGTTCAACGCCACCCAGGATCGGGGACCTGTCGCCGGCCGCGACCGTCTGATCGGCCGCGCGGTGACCGTTCAGCAGCAGCTCGATACCGGGCGCGCGCAGCAGAAGACGTACTCGCAGAACCACTCGATGACGACGAAGATCGACACCGACGCCTGCGGCCTCTGCCACGGCTTCGTGACCCGCATCAACCTCGCGTACCAGGGCATGGCCGAGGAGGAGCAACGCGATCAGCTCGCGCGCCGCAAGCCGATCGAGTTCACGACGCCGGCGCCGGGCAACACCGCGGTGCGGATCGTCGACTCCTGGGTCCGCGAGGACAACGCGAGCGGTCAGCCCGTGGTCGTCATTCCCGAGGGCGTCGGCGTCATCGAGAGGGCACGCGCCCGCGATGCCACGCTCGCGAGCCAGGGCCTGATCGCCGGTGCGGGAGGCTGCGCGCAGGCGGTGTTCAGCGAGGACTGCAACAACAACGGCGAGCTCGATACCGCGCTCGTGCTGACGCGCGTCGACGAGAACGGCAAGCAGCTCGCGACCGCCACGATCAACGAGGACCAGAACGGCAACGGCAAGCTCGACCTGATCGATCGCATCCCGCGCGAGAAGGCCGTCGACGGCCGGCAGATGCGTTACGTCTACGGCGGGCGCAACGGCTCGACGCGGCAGATGGACGTCCACTTCGAGCGCGGCATGCACTGCATCGACTGCCACTTCCTGCAGGACGTGCATGGCGACGGCAACCTCTACAGCACGAACTGGGACGCGATCGAGATCGAGTGCGAGGACTGCCACGGCACCGGTACCTCCCGCGCGACACTCGTGACCTCGGGACCGAACGGCGGCAACGACCTGACCCGCGCCAAGAATTCCGACCTCCAGGCGTTCTTCGTGCGTCAGGGTGACCAGATCATCCAGCGCTCGCGTGTCACGCCGGGCGTCGCCTGGCGCGTCCCGCAGACCGTCGACTACCAGTCGCCGTACGCGCGCGAGGCCCACAACGAGCGTCACGTCGCCGGCCTCGACGCGAACAACCGCGGTCTCGGCTCCGAGTTCGCGAGCGTGCAGGGCTCGAGCAAGCTCGTGACGGCGAAGCTCGAGTGCCAGTCGTGTCACGGCAGCTGGATTCACAACTGCATGGGCTGCCACATCGATATGAACCTCGGCGATCCGCAGCGCAACAAGGTCGACGCCGCGGGCAACATCACGAAGAGCGCGGGCGAGAACGAGACCTGGCTGTCGAACGCGAACAACCCGGCGCACATCAACTTCCAGCTCATCGGGCTCTTGCGCTCGCCGTTCATCCTCGGCGTCGGCTCGAGTACCGAGAAGGGGCGGCTCGTGCCGTTCCGGTCGTCGATGCAGGCCCACCTGACGGTGACTGGCGCCGATGGCAACACCGCGCTCGACAACACGACGTTCACCACGTTCCAGACCGTCGACGCGAACTCGGGGCGCATGAACGTGGCGACCAGCGCGGTCGCGATGAACCAGACGATGCCGCACACGGTGCGTCCCGCCGAGGCGCGCGGCTGCGAGAGCTGCCATCCGCTCGTCGACACCGCGGGCCGCGTCCGCAACGAGCACGTGCTCGCGCAGACCTATGGCCTCGGCACCGGCGCATTCCCGTACGTCGGTGACTGGGTGATCGCGGCGGGCACTGGCGGGCTCGAGCTCTACGAGTACAAGCAGGAGCGCGAGCTGCCCGCGAACATCCCGGGCAGGTCGAACCGGTTCCCGGGCATGATCGTCAATCCGGTCGGCCGCGAGCCCGCGGACGTCGAGCCCATCCTCGACGGTCTGCTGCTCGGTGCCACCGCGGCCGACGTCGTGCTGATCCGCAACTTCAACCCGGCGCCGCCCGTGGGTGGGACCCGCCCGCCGACGCTGCGTGACCTCGCGGTGTTCGCGCTCGACGCCGGCATCAACGGCGGCCGTTTGGTGATCACCGACATCACAGGCCGCGGCAACCCGGCGAGCGTTCGCCAGTCGGTCGGCACGACCGCGCGCACCACCGTGCTGACGCTTCCCGCAGCCCCGCGCGCGCTCGCGCACCTGTCGCCGGACGTCAGCGATCCGTACGTCTACGTCGCGGTCGGCGCAGCCGGCGTCAGCGTCGTCGAGATCACCGATGCCCCGGGCGCCGCCGGTGCCGCGACGCTGCGGATCACCGTGCCGCTGGCCGCCGGACGCACCGCGACCGACGTCGTGCTCGCCGGTGACATGCTGTACGTCGGCACGCAGCAGGGCACGATCGAGGCGTTCTCGATCGCGAACCCGATCGCGCCGATGTTCAAGACCTCGACGACGATCGGCGCGGTCGTCAACGATCTCGCGGTCGCCGGCTTCTTGCTCTACGTCGCGACGCCGAGCGGCGTGGCCACGCTATCGCTCGACGTTCCCGAGATCCCGGCGCCGCCACGCGGAACCGCCGCGGTCGCGTTCGCGGGCGGCGTCCCGGCCGCGGGCATCGCGGTCAGCGAGGGCCGCGTCTACATCGCCGCGAACGCGATGGGCGTCTTCGAGCTCGATCTCCGGACGCCCGGTGCCCCCGGGACGTTGCGCCACATCTCGAGCGAGCTAGCGCCCGGCCAGCTGATCACCGCGGTCGATGTCGTGCTGTCGAAGCTGCCGGGGCAGACCTGGGTGCTCGCGCTCGACGCGAACGGCGATCTCTGGGGCCTCAAGCTCGATGGCAAGCTATCGATCCGCGAGCGCTGCTTCCCGGACCCGCGCGCCGCGGGCTGCCTGCTCGATCTGCAGCAGATGGATCCGACCGTGATGGGCCGCGATCCGAGCTTCGATCCGGTGACCGGCCTGTTCGATGGCGCCGCCGTCGACCCGAGCGCGGTCACGTTCTTCCGTCAGGTGCGCGCGCTGCTCGGCGCCGGCCGTCGGCTCGCGAGGCCCGCCGTCTGGGATCAGATGGGGACGCTGACCGGGCGCCGCGTGCGCGACTCGTTCATGCCGGGCTCCGGCGTGCTGTCCTACGAGGTCATGCAGAGGATGCGCAACGTGCAGATCTGCGAGCAGGTCGGCAAGCCGTCGACGAACCCGAGCGGGCTCGACGAGCTCGGCAAGGCCGAGGGTGCGATCTGCACCCCGTTCACGGGCGCGAGCTTCCGCGTGCAACCTTCGTGTGGACCGGCCGTGTTCGGCCGCCAGCCCGGCTGCACGCCGCTGGCGCCGGCGGCCACGCGTCGATGATCTGGCTCGCGCTTGCGATTTCCTTGATCGTCGCGACCGTGCTGATCGGCGCGTGGCGCGTGCGCCAGCGGGCGGCCCCGAACGTCACCGTGATGGTGCCGGTCGATCTCGCGCCGCGGATCGAGGCCGCCGCGCGAGCGCTCGCGAGCGCCCCGCCGTGGCACGCCGCGACCCAACCCGACGTCCCCGAGACCGCGGCGGCGATCGAGGCCGCGTTGATCGCGAACAACCCGCGCCGCGCGCTCGAGGTGGCCGAGGCCGCGACCGTCGCGAGCCCGGACAGCGACGTCGCGCGGATCTGGCT
>JACCTC010000234.1 GCA_013812655.1 Deltaproteobacteria bacterium
CGGCTCGTCGATCGTTTGGTCGGGATGGCGAGGATGCGGCGAACCTGATCGAGCGCAGCAGGGACGCGGTGCTCGATGTAGCGAAACAACGACTTGATCGCTGCGAGCCGCGCGTTGCGGCTCGAAATTCCGTTGCTGCGTTCGCGCTCAAGATGGTCGAGGAAGGCCATGACGAGCTTCGCGTCAAGCTGTTCGAGCTTGAGGCCTGATGGCGAGCATTTGAGTCGGCGCGCCGCGAACTCGAACAGCAGCATGAAGGCGTGACTGTAGGTCGCCCGCGTGTGTGCGCTTGCGTTGCGCTCTACAGGAAGCCGGACCCGGAGGAAGTCCGAGACGTGGGGGGCGATCGCGGTCATCGCGACCTCGCGAACCTTGCGCAACGATCGGCGATCGACGTCAACAGCGGCGGAGTCGCCTCAAGATACCAGTACGTGCTGGCGACCGTCGCATGACCGAGGTACGTCGAGAGCGCGAGCTCGTGCTCGGCAACCCTCGTCGCGTCGGATGCTTCCAAGGCGCGAACAGCGAAGGTGTGCCGCAGGCAATGGAGCCGCGGCCGAGGCGTCTGCTTGTAGTGAAGTCCGATCTCTGCCAGGAACCTTCGGTACCAGACCTTGAGGCGATCGTAGGACAAGGGTTCGCCCTTCACCCCAACGAAGATCCGATCACAGCGTACTCGACCGCGCCGGCCGAGGAACGCGACGAGCTCTCGTTCGACGCTCCGGTGGAGCGGAACGAGCCGGCTCTTGTGACACTTGGTTTCGCGGATGATGAGGCCGTCGCGCGTTAGGTCGTCGACGCCCAACGACAGCGCCTCTGAGACGCGCATGCCGGTCGCTGCGAGCAGGCCAATCAACGTCGCGTAGGCGTCGCCGTGGGACGGGGACCTGCGGGCGGCCTCCATCAACGCAACGATCTGCGCCGGCGAGAAGATGAACGGCTCGGGCCGCTGAAAAGGATCCGACGCGAAGACTCGATACGAAGGCACCTCGTGTCGCGGGTCCTCTGCGTGCAGGTGACGAGCGAGGAGCGCCGCCTTGCGCACCAGCGCCTCTCGGCGCTCGGGTGACCGCGCGCGCTTGGCCCAGGCATGGATCGTCGCCACCTTCACGAACCGATCGCGACGTGCGTGGGCGAACCGGCCAAAGCTACGCAGGATGCGATCGGCGTCGCGCATGCTGTACCCGGCCGCGCGTCGCAGCGCGAGGTACGCCTCGACCGCGGTGATCATCGAAGCGCTCCCGGCCACGGCTGGGCGATGCGCTTTAGCGCGTCGACCGCGACTTTCGCGTACACCGCGGTCGACTCGCGTGACGCGTGACGAAGCAGCCGGCCAACATCGTCGAGCGTGGCGCCGTGCCGGATCAGCGTGACGGCAGCTGAGTGCCGGAAGAGGTGTGCGCCCTTGCTGGGTGTCTTGACGCCCAGCTCGTCGATCGCGCGCTCGCAGATGCCGCCAACGCTCGTGCCGTGGAGGGGGCGGTGGGGTGCCTGGATGCACAGGAACACCTGCTCGAGCTGACACTTCTGACGAACACGCAGATACGCGAGGATACCGTCGCCGACGTCTTGGGGCATCGGCATCCAGGTCGGACGCCGGAGCTTGCCAACCACGCGCAGCTGGCCGCGTGCCCAGTCGATGTCCGAAAGGCAGAGCCCACGTATATCGCCTGCGCGCAGAGCGAGCCGTGCGAGCAGCAGGAGGACCGCGCGATCGCGCAGGCCCGTCAACGTCTTCGTCGAACGGCTCGCGATGAGGCGCTCGATCACGTCCTCGCCGACGTAGCGAGGAAGCGTGGCGAGCCTCCAGTGAGGCATTTGCGGAACGGACCGATCGAGGTGGCTGCGACAGCGACCTGTCGAGACGAGGAACCGCATGAACATGCGCAACGCCCTGACGAATACCAGCCGGCGCGCGGGCGTCAGCTTCTTGCACTCCTCGATCACGTACGCGCGGATCGCTTTCGCACCGAGGTCATCCCAACGCCGACCTCGCCGCGACTCGACGAAGGCCGCAGCGAGCGGCCGATAGTCCGCGAGAGTCCGCTCGGCCGAACCACGGTGCTGTCGCATCCAGAGCTCGAACTCCGCGACGAGTGGCAGCGATGGTGGGCGCGGCACCGGCGGGGACAACCCTCGTCGACGAAGATGGTCGACGAAGTGCAGCACCTCGACCATGACGACCGTCGGCCTCGAGCCACAGCGACGGCCACGGCCGGACGAGCGAGGCCCCGGTGAGACCGTGGTTGGTCGCCGACATCGACAACGACGAAGATGCCCACGGAAGCGCGCAAGCAGCGGATCATCCAGCATAGCGAGCGTCAGCCCTCGACGAGAAAGCCACACTCCAAGATGAAGGGCGGGACCGATCGATCGTTCAATTGTCAGAGAGCAGTAGCCCGCAGCGAAGCGCTCATTCACGAACGTGTCGAGATACTCGCCGAGCGGCTGCTCGCGCAGCAGCTGACAGCCCTGTGGCGAGAAGAATGCGCTGAGGCCGCCTGCATTATGCGGAGTCGACGTGGGCATCTTGATGCTGCCACCAACGGTCGCCGCGACAGGATCATTCCCAGCTCCGCATAACGGTCAGCTCCACATAACGACACTTATGTGCAGCTGCGCATAAGTGTCGAACGGTCCGGAAGGACAGCGTCAACCGTCTGCCGGCGACTCTCGGCGGCGTGGCGAGCAAGGGAGCCGAGGTCCTCGCCGACACCGCGCAGGCGGCGGGCAAGGCCGTCAACGCGGCGGGCAAGGGGCTGTTCTCGGGTATCGGCACGCCCGTGGTGATCGGTGCGGGGGTGCTCGGCGCGTTCCTGCTGTTCCGACGCGGCCGGCGCGACGAGGAGGCGTAACCATGGACGACATCGCGCTCGCGCTCAACCCACCGCGCTTCGTGCAGCGCCGCCAGCGACCGATCCGTCTCGCGCGTAGCTCTTCGCGCGTGTGGCCGCTCGCCGCGATCAATGGTCGGGCACCCGTCGTGCTCGATCCGACCCGCCCGCGTCAGCGCGGTGTCGAGCTCGCGTATCCGCGAGTCACGCCCGTCGACGCGATCGCGAGCTGCCCGGTCGGGTCGCCGAACGGCACCGCCACACAGATCCTGCCCGCGATGACCGCGGCGTTCGCGATCGACGACGGCGTGATCTCGTTCGTCGGCAGGCTCGGGAACGGCTTCGGGCTGATCATCGACCACGGCAACGGCTCGGCGTCGCACTACGCGAACCTCCAAGTGGTCGCGGCGATCCGGACCGACCTGTATCGGCCGCGTGAACAGCGCGTGCGCGCAGGTGACGTCATCGGCTACGTCGGTGCGCCGGCACCCGAGGCGTTCAAGCAGCTCTACTTCGAGCTGTGGGAGAGCGATCTCTCGCGCTGCTTCGTGCCCGTCGATCCGCGTCCGCATCTGGTCGGCTGGAAGCTGCTCGAACACCACGACGCGTTCACGCCCGCGCAACCGATCTCGCGCACGGAGGCCGCGTAGCCATGCCGCGCGTCGAGGCCGAATCCGGCCACGATCCGGCCACGAATCCGGCCACGAATCCGGCCAAATGGCCGGATCCAGATCACGCCTCCAACGTTCCGTGCGAATCGAGCCACGACGTGCTCGACGTGCCACAGGTTGCCAGCCTGCTCTGCGTCGGCCGCAACACGATCTACACGCTCGTCGCGAAGAACCAGATGCCACACCGGCGATTGGGCAAAGCGATCCGTTTCAGCCGTGCAGCCGTCATGTCATGGTTGTCTTCGTGGTCATCGCGGGACGCGAAGGAAAGGCAGTAGAGATGCCTGTACGACGCGATTCCAGAACTGGACGGTGGTTCTTCCGAGCCCTCGTCAAGACCCCCGACGGCAAAAAGCTGCGGCTCTACGGTACGCCCGGTGCTCCCGGGCCGTATCACGATCTCGCAGCGACGCGCATCGGGGCCCAGGAGGCCGAGCAGCGCGCGATTCGTGAAGCATTCGCGCCCAAGATCGAGCCTTCCGTTCCCAAGGAGGTGCAGACGTTCGAAGAGTGGTTTCACGGTTCGTTCTGGCGTGAGTGGGTGATCGGTCGCAAGAACAAGCCCGGCGAGCAGTACGAGAAGCAGGTGATCTATCGCTGCCATCTCGGACCGCGCTTCGGCAAGAAGCAGCTCGACGAGGTCACGGTCGGTGAGATCGCGCGGTTCCGCGCGGACCTCGTCGCCTCGGGTCTCGGCGACAAGCGCATCAACAACATCATGGCGGTGTTGTCGAAGGCGCTGCGCTACGCGGCCGACTGCGAGCTGATCGATCGGGCGCCGAAGTTCTCGATGTTCAAGATCGAGCGCCCCGAGATCGTCGCGTGGGACTTCGAGCAGTACGCGCGCCTCCTCGCTGCGGCGAAGGCCGATAGCGAGGAGTGGTACGTCGCGTTGTGCTTGGCCGGTGAGGCCGGGCTACGCGTCGGCGAGATCAAGGCGCTGCGCTGGCGCGAAGACATCGACCTGATCGCACGCACCATCACCGTGAACCAGCAGACCTGTCGCGGACAGACCGGAACGCCCAAGGGCCGCACGCGCCGCACGGTGCCGATGACGGAGACGCTCTACCAAGCGCTCAAGCGGATGAGCGTCATCCGCGAGGGCTACGTGGTGCGAAACCTCGACGGCACCGCGAAGACCGACAAGCAGGCCGTCCACGCGCTCGCGCGGATCTGCCGGCGTGCTGGTCTACCGGTGCGCCAGTGGCACACGCTGCGTCACTCGTACGGAACCCACGCCGCACTGTTCGGCGTGAACCCGTGGCGGCTGCAGACGTGGCTCGGTCACAAGCGCATCGACGAGACGATGCTCTACGTACACGTCGCGGAGGCTCACGCCCGCGACTGTCCCGAGGCCGTGCACGAGACGGCACGCGGCGAAATCGATCCGGACAAACGGATCGTCGCGATGCTCGGTGCGCGCGTCGCTGCCTTGAACGAAGTTCGTGGCAGCCACGTGGCAGCAGAACCGAGCGTCGCGCAGAAAGCTTCGTGAATACGAAGCGTTAAGTAGTGGGGGCAGAAGGGCTCGAACCTTCAACCAGCGGATTAAGAGTCCGATGCTCTACCATTGAGCTATGCCCCCGGCTGGTTAGTACGTCTTCGGTTGTCAGCGTCGCGTTCGGGTGAGTCCGGAGCGATTCGAACGCCCGACCTACGGGTTCGAAGCCCGGTGCTCTATCCAGCTGAGCTACGGACCCGAGTGCGGGACGGGTAGATAGCGGTTGATCGCGCAAGCTGTCAAGTCCGGACGCCGCGACGTGGTTTGCGGTGTAGGCCGTGCACGGCAGCTCACGATCGTATGCGCTAAGTCGTTGATGACAGGTGTTTGCAGTCGTTCGAGGCGGCGCCGAAAACACCTATTTTATCGGGTAGCTACAGTGCTGAAAGTCCTTCCTTACATGATCGCCCTTCAGGTATACGTCGACCTGACCCTGAGGCCGATCGGCCGCTTCACGGTCGGGAGGCCCGCGTGTTCGTTCGCTCGACTCGACTGAATCTGATCCTGTCCGTGCTCTTCGTCTTCACGATGGGAGCCTGCGGAAACTTCGGTGGATGTGGTGGCTGCAGCTCGGTGTCGCCGTTGCCAGCCGACACCGCCGCGACGCTCAAGGGCGTGCCGCGCGATCAGACGGTCGAAGGTGGCGCGCAGATCCGCGTGACCCCCGCGGGCTTCACCAAGCTCACCTCGATCCTGCCGTCGGTGCTGAACCAGCAGCTGGCGAGCGGGTTCTGCGTGCCGCGCGGCGAGATCGGAAACTGCTCGGGTGGCTTCCTCGGTACCGGCGCCTGTTACTGCACGGCGAGCACCACGGGTTGCTCGCCGGGCTGCAAGGTCAACGTCGGGCTGAACCCGAACGGGCTGCAGCTCTCGGTCACCAACTCGCAGAAGCTCAACATCCGGCTGTCGACCTCGGTGTCGACGCAGATGAGGATCAACGGCCAGGTCGTCGGCGTCGGGTTCTCGTGCACGCTCGGCATCTCGTCGAACAACCTCAATGGTGATCTCGACATCGCGCTCGGCATCAAGCCCGCCGACGGCGAGCTCACGATCCGGCTCGACCGCATCAACTCGTTCAACCTCGGACTCGACTTCTCGGGCTGCGGTCCGCTGTCGAGCATCGGCAACTTCGTCAGCACGGTGCTCGACTCGTTCATCGGCCAGTTCCTCGTCCAGGCGCTCACGCCGGCGATCAACAACATCATCCAGAGCTTCCTGCCGAACCCGCTCGGCATCGCCGGGATGATGGACATCGGCAACCTCCTCGGCGGCGTGTCACCCGGTACCGACGGCTTCATAGAGGCGCGCGTCGTCCCCGGCGGCTACGTCAGCATGCAGAACAACGGGCTCAGCCTCGGCATGATCACTGGCCTCAATGCCGACGAGGATCCGGGCACGCGCACCGCCGGCCTCACCAGCGAGCCGCACCTCTGCGTGCCGCCGCTCACCGCGCCGACGTTTGGCGCACCGCCCGCGAACCTGCCGCTGACGTCGCGCACGACGTTCGCGTTGCAGCCGGCTGGCGTGTTTAGTGGCGGAGCGGGTACCGAGCCCAACGCCGATCTCGCGATGGGCATCTCGGAGACCACGCTCGATCAGCTCGGTCATCACCTCGTGACGTCGGGTGGCATGTGCCTCGGCGTCGGCACGAGCTACGTCAGCCAGCTCAACGTCAGCACGATCGGCCTGCTCGTCCCGTCGGTCGCGGACCTCGGTTCCGACGAGGGCAACGATCCGCTGCTGCTCGTGACCCGGCCACAGCGCGCGCTCGACTTCAAGATCGGTGACAACACGACCGCGTCGCCGGCGCTGACGATCGCGATCTCGCACATGGAGGTCGACTTCTACGCGTTCCTCTACGAGCGCTACGTGCGCGCGTTCACGATGGACCTGACGATGAACGTCGGCATCAACCTCGAGTTCGAGCAGCTGCCCGGCCAGGTCGCCAAGATCAAGCCGACGCTCGTCGGGATCTCGGCGAGCGAGGTCCAGGTCCGCGTGCTCAACAGCCAGTTCGTCCGCGAGACGCCGGCGCGCCTCGAGATGGTGTTGCCGTCGGTGTTCGACCTCGTGACGCCGCTCCTCGGCCAGCTCCCCGCGATCGACGTCCCGTCGTTCGCAGGCTTCTCGCTGAGCAACCTGTCGATCCAGAAGGTCACGACGAGCCAGGACGAGTTCCTCGCGCTGTACGCGAGCCTCGGCGCCGGCCAGATGATGCGCAACCTCGCGCAGACCGATCACCTCGCCGCCGAGGCCGTGCGCGAGCTCGATCGCCAGCAGACGGTGCCGCAGGCGCAGAGCGTCGGTCGCGCACGGCTCGTTCGTGTCGCGACGCCGGACCCGGCGTTTGTCCGCCGCGCTCTCGCGAAGGAGCAGCACGGTGCGATGCCCGAGGTCGTATTCGACGTCGACCGGTTCGACGATCGCGGTCGCGAGCTCGAGTGGAGCTACAACCTGAACGGCGGCCTGTGGCGACCTTATGTCTCGACCCCGGGCCCACTCGTGATCGCCGACAAGGCGTTCGTGTGGCAGGGCAAGTACACGGTCGGCCTCAAGTCGCGCGTCAAGGGTGACTACCGCACGGTCTCGCAGGAGATCGCGACGCCGGTCATCATCGACTCGGTCGGTCCGCGCATCCTCGTCGAGAAGGCGAAGTGGAACGGCAGCACGTACGAGATCCCGCTGTTCGACACGGTCAGCGGCAAGGTCGTCCAGTACGCGTTCGCGCGGCCCGGCGAGGTCGACCCGGTGCTCGCGTGGCAGGACGGCGGCACCGCACAGATCGCACGCGACGCGCTCACCAAGCTCGCCCTCGACAACGAGGTCCTCGTCTACGCGAAGGACGAGGCCGGCAACGAGCACGTCGCGCTGATCGCACCGTTCCACGGCCAGCCCGGCGAGGCCGGCTGCAACTGCGACGCGACCGGTGGCCCCGGCGCAGGTGGCGTCGCGCTCGTCGTGATCGTCGGCTTCATGCTCGTCGGTCGCCGCCGTTTGATGGCACTCGCGACCTCGGCGCGCTTGCTCGCGCGCGGCCGCACCGGCCGGTTTGTCACCACGGCGGTCATGTGGCTTGGCCTGTCCGCGGCGGTCTCGCTCGCGCCCGGCTGCAGCTGCGGCAGCAACAAGGCGAAGTCGTGCGAGGTCGCGGCCGACTGCGGCGTCGACTTCTGCCCGAAGGGCGAGATCCCGTTCTGCATCGAGGGCGAGTGCGTGTGCTCCGATGACATCCCGGTCGGGCGCGTCGGTCCGTACTCCGACGTCGCCGTCGCGACGGATGGCACGATCTGGGTGTCGGGTTACGCGCAGACGCACGGCGATCTCGTGGTCGCGCGCGCGATTCCCGGCCGGATTCCCGACGAGGCGTGGGAGTGGGTCGACGGCGTTCCCGATGGCCCGGTCGTCGTCGAGGACTCCGCGTATCGCAACGGCGTCGCCGACAAGGGCGAGGACGTCGGCATGTACACGAGCATCGGCGTCGGCCAGGACGGCTCGCCGATGGTGACGTACTTCGATCGCGACACCGCGTCGCTGCGGTTCGCGCGCAAGAACGGCGACGTCTGGGAGAAGCACACGATCGAGGAGGGCACCGGCACGCTCACCGAGTTCTCGGGCGAGCTGATCGGCATGTACACGTCGCTCACGCTGCGCAGCGATGACGGCCGCCCCGGCGTCGCGTACCTCGCGCATGTCGCCGATGCCACGGGCACGCGGGCCGAGGTGCGGTTCGCCGCGTCGCAGGTCGCGTTCCCGACGAGCGCCGCGGACTGGCAAACCTGGGTCGTCGATACCGCCCCGCTGCCGCCCGAGGATCCGGCCAACCCGAACATCTATCCGTTGCCGTCGGGCCTCGGCCTGTTTGTCGATGCGTCGCGGCTGCCCAGCCAGGCCCCGGTCGTCGTGTATTACGACCGCGCCAATGGCGAGCTCAAGGTCGCGAAGTTCGATCCGGCGACCGGCCAGTTCGCGACCCCCAAGGTCCTCGACGGCTCGGGTGACATCGATGCCGGCTGGTCACCGTCGGTCGCGGTGGGCCCCGATGGCGTCGTCCACGTCGCGTATGTCGCGGCGACCGGCGACGATCTGAAGTACGTCACCGACAAGGCGGGCGCGGCGTCCGAGGTCGTCGACGACGGTTACCGCATCGTCGGCGTCACCGTCGATAACCTGCCGAAGCCCGAGTACCACTTCGTCGGCGAGGACGCGGGCCTCGTGCTCGCGAACAATGGCCAGACGCCGATGATCTCGTACCAGGACGCGACGACGCAGGAGCTGCTGCTGACCGACAAGAAGTCCGACGGCACCTGGAACCGGGTCTCGGTCGCGGGCGCCACCGATCCGTGGCCGGGCGCGTATGGCTTCTTCGCATCGAGCGTGGTGATGCCGACCGAGATCGTGATGTCGACCTGGGTGATCAACCAGTCGACCGACGAGAACTGGGTCGAAGTCTTCAAGCGGCCCACCGCACTTCAATAAGCGACCACGTCGCCCTCTGGGCACTGAAGCCGACTCCGAAACGGGCGAGAGTCCACCGTCGATCGATCGAGCACAATCGCTGCGGCCGGCAAAATGCGACGTGGTGATCTGGGTCGAATCCCGCCGGAAAATTGGCGTGACGCGTAGTGACCCCTTACGATTTTACCAACCGTAAGTGGGGGGTCGCCCGTTCGACCACATGACCCCGACTCCGTCCGTCACACTCTTGAGGAGAATCGAATGAATCGCTTGTCGAAGTCCGTGATCGCAGCAATCTCGTTGGCAGCCATGACCGGTAGCGCACTCGCGCAGGATGCCGACGTCGACGCCAGCGCCGACGTCAACGTCGACGCCAACGCCAGCGTCGAGCCAGCGGCGGAGCCCGCCGCGGAGCCAATGGCCGCAGAAGTCACCGTCGCCCCGGGCAAGACGCTCGGCGTGGACGGCGTGTTCGTTCTCCCGCTCGGTGACTACGCCGACGCAGCCAGCGCGGCGTTCGGCGCCCTCCTCCGCTTCGAGTTCGGCATCAACGCCGCGCTCTCGGTCACGGGACGCGCCGGTCTGCTCTACAACCTCGCGAAGGCCGATGGCCTCACGATCCTCATGATCCCGATCCTCGGCGGCGTGAAGTACAACATCGGCACGAGCGGTCTGTTCGCTCAGGCCGAGGTCGGCATCACCCACATCCGCGTCTCGGCGGACGGTGGCAGCGCCTCGGAGACCAAGCTCAGCTTCCAGGGCGGCGCCGGCTACCAGATGGGCAAGATCCAGCTGCGTGGCGGCCTTTACTACATCGCGCAGGACCCGGCGCTGATGGGCATCATGGCGTCGGCCGGCTTCGACTTCATGGCGCTCTAGTTAGCGAAGCGAATTTGCCCGCGCCCCCGCGCGTTGTCATCTTCTCGTGATGCGCTCGAGGAAGTGGGTTCTGGTTGTCATCGCGATCGCGTTCGTCGGCTGTGCCAGCGAACCGTCGGTCGTGAAGGATTCTCCCCCGGCGGTGCCGGGTGGCGGATCCGATGCTGTGGCCGTGACGGCTGATGGCGGTGTCGTTGGAGTCGCCGGTACCACCGACGATGCCAGCGTCGCCGCGTGCCCGGTCTGCCCGGCCTGCGAACCCGAGGAACCGGCGGCGGCGCACGATGCGCTGACGCTGACCAAGGTGACGTACGCGGACCTGCCGGGCTGGCCCGATGACAGGCACGCCGAGGCGGTGCCGTCGTTCCTGCGCTCGTGCGAGGTGCTCGGCAAGCTCGGCGACGATGCGGCGGTCGGCCACGACGGCCACGGTGGCAAGGCGCGCCAGTGGCGCAAGGCGTGCGCCGCAGCCGCGAAGCTCAAGGCCGGCGACGATGCCGCCGCGAAGGCGATGTTCGAGGCCGAGTTCGTGCCCTATCAGGCCGCGGGCCGGGCCGGTCCCGACGGCAAGCTGACCGCGTACTTCGTGCAGGAGCTACGCGCGTCACGCAAGCGCGGCGGCAAGTACCAGTATCCGATCTACGACCGGCCGGCCGATCTGGTGATGATCGATCTGTCCAAGCACATCAAGGATGCGCGGGCGCGACGGATCTGGGGAAAGCTCGAGAAGGGCGAGGTCGTGCCGCACTTCACGCGTGCCGAGATCCGCAAGGGCGCGCTCGCTGGCAAGGGGCTCGAGCTGATGTACGCGGACGATCCGGTGGACGTGCTGTTCGCGCACATCGAGGGCTCCGCGAAGGCCGTGATGGACGACGGCTCGGTCGTCTGGCTCGAGTTCTCGGGCAAGAACGGCCGCGCCTACCGCGGTGTCGGCGGCGTGCTCAAGAGCCTGGGCGAGCTGGCCTCGCCGGGAAGCGGGACGATGCCGGGCATCCGCGCGTGGTTCGCCGCGAACCCCAAGCGGTTCGACGAGATCGTCGATCAGGTGCACTCGTTCGTGTACTTCAACGAGTCGAAGCGGCCCGGTGCGGTCGGCTCGCAGATGGTGACCTTGACGCCGCGGCGCTCGATGGCGATCGATCGCGCGTTCGTCGCGCACTCGACACCGATCTGGGTCGAGACCCGCGCGCCCGTCGCCGGCAAGCCCGGTACCACCGCGCCCTGGCGGCAGCTGCTGATCGCGCAGGACACGGGCGGCGGCATCCTCGGCGCGGTCCGCGGCGACCTCTACTGGGGCGACGACGCGGAGGCAGCCGACATCGGCGGGCGGATGGGCGGTGCCGGACGCTACTGGCTGCTGCTGCCGAAAGGCGTCACCAAGTAGCGGTCACGGCGGCGCGAGCACGAGGTCCGCATCGCCGCGCTTCCATCGCCCGTCGCCGTCGACATCCACGAGAATCGCCGCCGCGATCGCGAACGCTGTCACGCCCGGACGCTTCCAGCGATCCTGCTGATAGGTCCCGGTGATCTCCGCGGGGAGCGGCGTGTCGCCATCGGCGGTGATCGCGATCCAGGTGTCCGTGGTGCCGACGTCGAGCGCGCCCGACCACCGGTATGACGTCTGGTCCTTCGGGAACGTCAGGGTCTGCATCGCCTGCGGGCCGACGGACGTGCCGACGACGATTCGCACCCGCTCGGCATGGACGAAGCGCGCTTGCGAGAGCTCGACGTCGACCCAGACCTTGCCGGCCTTCGCGCGCACGCTCTCGCCGGGACCGACCGTCGCGGCCTCGCCCTGCGCCGACGCGACCTCGACGTCGAGCCATGGCCCGCTCGTCGCGACGACCCGGTGGGCGCGCAGCGCGGCGATGAAGCCAGCTTCGTCGAATGGCCGCGTGCGTGGATCGTCGACGTAGACGTAGCTGCGCGTGGTGCCGTCGAGGACCCAGTTGAGATCGTGGGTGTCGCTGTTGCCGAGTGGCGCGAGGAGGTGGCCGTGATCGACGAACGTGAAGTAGTCGCGCGCGCCCTCGTCGAACCGTCGATCGTCGCCGGCGTTGAACGCGCTGTAGCCCGCGAGCACCTCGACGGCATCGAACGTCGTCGGGAACGGCGGCGGCCAGGTCACGCCGTTCCACGCGGTGCCGTCGTAGAGCGCGGTCACCCGGAACCGCGGGTGGTTGAGCTGGACGATCGGGTTGCCGGGGATCGCGCGTGCCGCCGCGAACAGTTGCTCGGCATTCGCACGCACCAGGCTGTCCGCCGGTGGCGCACCGCCGCGCGGGACCGAGCGGTTCACCGGGACCGGGTAGACGTTGACGTGGAGCTGCTCCGACGTCAGCTCGTTCGACGCGATCGAGGCGACCACGTCCTCGAGGCCGAGCTGCTCGATCTCGAGATCGAGGTCACCGTTCGTGTTGTGATCGGAGAGCCCGATCACCTGGACGCCGGCCGCAGCCTGCGCGATCACGCGCTGCGGATTCGGCACCGTCGAATCGTTCGACGCCTCGGCATGGACATGCAGATCGGCGGCGAGCGTGCCGTGCGGCGTCCACGCGCGGACCAGCGGGATCGCGAGCTCGACGCGGCCGCGCTCGGCGCGCAGATCGATCTCGCCCTCCCAGCGCTCGTACTCGATGCCGCGCCATGCCCAGACCTTGTAGCGGCCGTACGGGATCGCCGGTGACGGCCGGCACGCGTCGCCGCCGATCGGGACCTCGCCGGTGCCCCGCGCGACGATCAGGCCATTCCACGAGGCGACCACGCCGGGCGCGATCGGGCACGCCGAGGCGCCCTG
>JACCTC010000250.1 GCA_013812655.1 Deltaproteobacteria bacterium
CGGTCAGCTCGAGCGTGCCGGCACCACCGCCGCCACGCGCGCCGCCACCGCCGCCACCGGCACTCTTGTTCTCGGCAGCGCCGGTCGCGACGTAGGAGGACACCAGCTCGTCGCCCGACATCGCGCCACCGGTGCCCGCGGAGCTGTCGCCACCACGCGTGGCCAGACCCGCGCCGCCGCCGCCGGCGAGCCCCCCGCCGAAGCACGCGCCGTTCGCGTTCGCAGCACCACCGTCACAGCCGCCGGCTCCTGGCGCTCCGCCACCCGTTGCCTCGGCATTCGCCGTGACCCGCCCGGTGACATCGATGTCGGCGACCGCCTGCACGATCGCGCGATTCGCCCCGCGGTTGAAGTCGACGTCGCCGGTCACGACCACGCGCGAGTACCGCTTGTTCGCCGCCGGCACCGCCTGCGCACCTGTCATCGTCAACTGATCGAGCGGCTTCAGCACCCACGGCTGGCTCTGCGGCGTGGCACCCGGCTGCGAGACCGTGACGGTCAGCGGGATGTCGCCGGCTGCCTCGTTGACGTTCGCCATCACATGCGCCGTGACGAGCACGGCGATCGAGTTGCCATCGTTCGCGATCGACCTGGCTCCGAGCTCGAGGTTGACCATCGCGTTCTCGGACGTCACCGCGATCGTCGCGTCCTTCGTGATGTTCATGCCGTACACGACGAGGATCGCCGGTGCACTGCCGCCGTCGCCCTGGCCCTCGAGGAGCGGTGGCGACTTCACGGACGTGACCATGAGAAGCGCGGGGTTGGCATCGGAGATCGGCGAATCGGTCGGCGCATCGATCGGGCGAGCATCGGGCCCGCCATCACCCGTCGGGTTCGGGAGGTTGCTCGGGTTGTAGATCAACGAGCACCCTCCGAGGGCCGTCGCGAGGACGAGGCTTGCCGCGTGCTGCCGCATCGCCCGAGTATATGCTCGTCGCTGCCCATGCTCACGTCCCACTCACGGACTGCTTTCACCGGTGCCTAACGTTACGTCCGCCATCGTCGACGACGTCACCGTCGATAATGATCGGATGCGAACTGTCAGCCGGCTCGTGAGCGTCCTGGCGAGCGTAGGGCTCGTCGCGTGCGTGTCGTCACGTCCGCGTCCACAGCGACCGACGTCACAGATCATGGTTTCGGAAACGCCGTCGCCGGCGACCGTCGCGCCGTCCCCGGCTGACACCACGTATCGCGATCCGACGCTGTTCGCGCAGCAACCGCAACCGCAGCCGGCGCCGCAACCGCAGCAACAGCCATATCCCCCGCCGCAGCAGCCGTATCCGCAGCCGCAACCATACCCGCAGCCGCAGCAGCCGCAGCCCTATCCCCCGCCGGCACCCTATCCGGCGCCGTACCCGCAGCAGTATCCGCCGCCGGCTCCGTACGGACCACCGCAGCCATATTCGCCGCCGCAGCCAGGTCAGATGAGCCGGCGGATCCACGATGGTGAAGTGATCGCGGACTTCGCGGTGGTCGGTACGCTCGCGGCGATCGACATCCTGATCCGACAAGACGTCGACGACGGATCCGCCGGTACGGTCATCTTGCTCGCCGGGATGTTCGGCGGCGGTGGCGCCGGCTATCTGCTGACCCAGAAGTACGAGGTCGACGCCGGTGCCGCGCACATGACGACGCTCGGCCTGATCGTCGGCGCCGCGAACGGTGCGCTGCTCGTCGAGCCGCTGCTCGCGCCCGAGTACGACGCCGAGGACGTCATGTCGCTGCTCTTCCTCGGCAGCGCGATCGGTACCCTCGGCGGCTTCGCGTACGGTCAGGCCGCGGACCTCACCGAGGGGCAATCGACGTTTCTCGGCACCACCGTGCTGCTCGGCAGCGCTACCGCAGCGCTCGGTGCGATCACCGGCAGCCGCGACGGCGAGTTCGGCAACTGGGAGAACGGCACGCTCGCCATCGGGCTGGACGCCGGTCTGCTCGCCGGCGCGCTGATCGCCCCGAGCCTCCACTGGTCGAAACGCCGCTCGCGGATGGTGCTCGCCGGCACCGTCGTCGGCGCGCTCGTCGGCGGGATGATCGCGGGGATGACCACCAACAGCGAAGATGGCGAAAGCGCGGCCGAGCGCGAGCGCAATGGCGAGGTCGTTGCCGGCGCGATGACCGCGGGCCTCTGGGCAGGCTTCGGGCTCGGGATCATCATGACGCGGGACTACGCCCCGGATCCGAGGTTCAACAAATCGTCAAGCGTGCCGAACCCGCCTCGGACACATTCCGGGACGTCGACGAGCTTCGCGCCCCTGGTAGGGGAACGTCAGCTGGGGCTGATGGCCGGTGGCACCTGGTAGCCCTGGTCACTTGCGTAGATCCCTCTAACTGGGTGATCGTTATCGGGACATGGTCGCCTGTCTGCTCTGCTCCTCACCCCGGTCGATTGGCGTGTTGTGTACGTCTCACGGCGTCGCGATCGCCTCTCCCGGCATCACGAGCGAGCAGATCTTCTCGCGAGTTCAACCTCCGATGGCCGTCGCCACGCTCGTCGATGCGTGGGGTGTCGCTCACGCGCTAGGCGATGCGACCAAGATCGGTCGCGATCCACGCGTCGATATCGCGGTGCTGCACGCCTCGGTGTCGAGCGAGCACGCCGCGGTCAAGCACGAGAACGGGCGCTGGCGGATCACCGATAACTCGAGCCGCAACGGAACCGAGGTCGAGGGCAACCGCGTCACCGATCACGAGCTCGCGAGCGGCGCGACGATCCGGCTCGGCGACGTGAAGTTCTACTTCTGGCCGGAGTCGCTGCCGAAGATCGACCCGCCGCGCGGCTCAGGACGGACCGCGCCGACGCGCCGTGACGAGCTCGTGTTCAGCGCGAAGGTCACGACCCCGCGTGGGCACCTGCTCGATCTCCGGCAGCGCGTCGATGGTGGTGTGCTCCGGATCGGCGAGTCCTCGATCGAGCTCGCCGCGATGGAGTTCGGGCTCTTGCAGCTGCTCGTCGAGCGCCGCCGCACCGTGTCGGATCCCGAGCTCGCGTACGTCGCGTGGCACGAGATTGCCGACGCGCTGTCGTTCCGGTCGGTCCAGGCTGACAGCGAGAACGTCCGCGAGCTCGTGCACCGCGTCCGTCGCAAGCTTGCCAGCGTCCACGCCGACGATCTGATCGAGAGCAAGCGCGGCGTGGGGTATCGTCTTGCGGGTGAACCCGGGTAGATCGTCGTTCCGGTCGTCGGCTCGGCGCGCGACTGCGATCCTGGCGCTGGTCAGCCTGCTCGACTCGGCCAGCTGCGCGACGTTGATGGCACCCGGTCCCGATCGCGTGCCCGTCAACACGAACCCGCCCGGCGCGTTCGTGTACCTCAACGGTGTCGTCGTCGGCCAGACTCCGACGATCGTCTCGCTCGATCGCGACCATCCCGCGCAGATCCAGATCTACCTGCCCGGCTTTCAACCGCTCGTCATGGAGCGCAGCAAGAGCTTCAACGGCTGGTTCATCGGCAGCATCTTGCTGATCGCCGCCGTCTTCCCGCTGATCGTCGACTTCGCGACTGGCAACTACGAGTACTACGACGACGAGCCCATCGCGATCGGACTGACACCGATGGCCGGGCCGCCGCCGCCTTACTATCAGCAGCAGCCGCAGTACCAGCAGCCACCGCCGTATCCGCCCGCCCAGCAGGCGCCACCGCCATTACCGCCCGCCCAGCAGGCGCCACCGCCGGTACCGCCGGCACCGACCACGCAGCCGCCGGCTTCCCCGTCCGCGTCTCGGTAGGCGTTATCATCGCCGGCGATGGCCGCACCGGGTGACTCGAGTCCACGTGGGAATCCAACGGCGCGCCGACGCCGCCAGGTGAGGTGGGGCAAGCGCCTGCGCCGCGTCGGTCTCGCGTGGCAGAACGCGCTGGAGATCGCACGAGCGGGCCGGCTCTCGGCACCGTACGGCGCGTCGTTCGAGATCGTGCACCAGGATCGCGTGTACCGGTTGCGGCGCTACGAGAAGACGCCCGATGCCGCTGTGCAGCCGGTGCGCGCGCCGCTCCTGCTCGTGCCCCCGCTGATGATCGCATCGGAGGTCTACGACATCTCGCCCGACGTCAGCGCCGTCGGGTTTCTGCAGCGTGCCGGCGTCGATGTCTGGCTCGTCGATTTCGGTGCACCCGAGCACGAGGAAGGTGGCATGAGCCGCACCCTCGACGATCACGTGCGTGCCGTCGCCCAGGCGGTCACCCGTGTCCACACCGCGACCGGTCACGACGTCCATCTCGCCGGGTACTCGCAGGGCGGCATGTTCTGCTACCAGGCCGCGGCGTTCGCGCGCTCGGCGCACCTCGCGTCGATCATCACGATGGGCAGCCCGGTCGATCTGCATCGCACCGTGAAGCTCGGCGAGAATGCGACCGAGCGTCTGCTCTCCGGTCTGCGAGCGGTGCTCGCGTGGCCGCTGGCGCGGATCGAGGGGTTGCCCGGGATGTTCACGTCGACCGGCTTCAAGCTGCTGTCGGCGCGCAAGGAGGCGATGCAGCTCGTCGACTTCGTCAAGAACCTGCACGATCGCGGCGCGCTCGAGAAGCGCGAGGCCAAGCGGCTGTTCCTCGGCGGCGACGGCTTCGTCGCGTGGCCCGGGCCGGCGTTCCGGAAGTTCGTCGACGAGGTGATCGTCGGCAACCGCATGCAGTCCGGCGGCTTCGTGATCGACAACCAGACCGTCACGCTCGCCGACATCACGTGCCCGATCCTCTACTTCGTCGGCTCGCGCGACGAGATGGGCCGCCCCGCCGCGGTCCGTGGGATCCGCCGCGCCGCACCGAAGGTCGACGTGATGTACGAGGTGCCGCTCAAGGCCGGTCACTTCGGGCTCGTCGTCGGCTCGACCGCGCTGACGGTGACGTGGCCATCGATCGTCGAGTGGATGCGGTGGCGCGAAGGCGATGGCGTCGCGCCGTCGGAAGGGCCCGGCCACGCGATCGATGTCCGCGCCGCGAATGCGCCGGATCCGTTCGCCCGTACGCCGCGCCCCGCACCGGGTGAGAGCGCCGATGCACTCGTTCACGACGACGAGGACGACGACGGTGACGATTCCGGTCACACCGCCGGCTTCGACCTCGAGCTGGCGCGCGAGCTGCTCGAGAAGACCGCGAAGGCCGCGCTCGAGCAGGTCGGCGAGTGGGCACAGGATCTCGGCAACTACCTCGACAACGCGCGCTGGCAGGTACCGCGGATCGCACGCCTCAAGAACCTGCAGGACGACTCGCTGGTCTCGCTCGGACGCACGCTCGCGGACCAGGCGCATGCGATCGGCGAGCGCACGTTCTTCCTGTGGCGCGGCCGCGCCTTCACGTACGCCGAGGCCAACCGCCGTGTCGATGCGGTGGTCCGCGGGCTGGTCGCGGCGGGACTGCGCGCCGGCCAGAAGATCGGCGTGATGATGAAGTCGCGACCGAGTCACCTCACCGTGGTGACCGCGATCAACCGGCTCGGCGGCGTCGCCGTGCTGCTGTCCCCGGAGACCAGCGACGAGATCCTGCCGAAGGCGCTCGAGCTCGGCGAGACCGACATCCTGATCGTCGACCCCGACAACGCGGCGCGCGCGCGCTCGCTGATCGGCGGCAAGGTGCTGGTGCTCGGCGGCGTCGGCGAGTCGGCGTGGGGTCGGTACGGCGAGGGCGGCAAGGCCGGTCCTGGCGCGAGCGCCCGCCGCGAGCTGCCACCCGGCGTCGTCGATCTCGAGTCGATCGATCCCGACACCGTCACGCTGCCGGCCTGGTACAAGGCCGACACCGGCCGCGCCCGCGACCTCGCGATGATCTTCGTGTCGTCGGGCCGGCACGAGCCGCCGCGCGCGATGCGGATCACGAACCGGCGCTGGGCGTTCTCGGCGCTCGGTGCCGCGGCAGCCGCGACGCTGACGACGCGCGACACCGTCTACTGCTGCCTGCCGCTGCACCATCCGACGGGCACGCTCGTCGCGGCCGGCAGCGCGCTCGTCGGTGGCTCGCGCCTGGCGCTCGCGAGCAAGTTCGAGCCGCAGACGTTCTGGGACGAGGTACGCCGCTACGGCGTCAGCGTCGTCTACTACGCGGGCGAGATGTGCCGTCGGCTCGTCGACGCGCAGCCCGTGCTCGGCGAGAAGAACAACCCGGTGCGGCTGTTCGCCGGCAGTGGCATGCGCAAGGATGTGTGGCGCCACCTTGTCGCGCGGTTCGGTCCAGTCGGCGTCCTCGAGCTCTACGCCTCGACCGAGGCGAACACCGTGCTCGCGAACGCCAGCGGCAAGAAGGTCGGAGCCGTCGGCCGGCCGCTGCCGGGCTCGCCGACTGTCGCGGTTGCCGCGTGGAGCTTCGACGACGACGATTTCATGCGCGATGGCTCGGGCCACCTCGTGCGCGCCCGGCTCGACGAGCCCGGCATGCTGGTCGCGCGGCTGTCCGAGCGTGCCGGTGCCGACGTCGCGCACATCGATCCGCGCCGCCTGCTGCGCGATGCCTTCGAGGCCGGCGATCTGTGGTTCGTCACCGGCGACTTCATGCAGGTCGACGTCGAGGGTGATTACTGGTTCGTCGACCGCCACCGCCAGATGCTCCGCACGCGGCTCGGCCCGGTCGCGTCGACGCGGATCGAGGACGCGCTCTACGAGGTCCCGGGCGTCGCGCTCTGCGTCGCGAGCGGCGACCCCGATCCCGACGACGCCGCGATCGACGTCCCGGCCGCGGCGATCCAGCTCGCACCCGACACCGCGCTCGATCTCGACGCGGTCTCCGTGGCCGTCGCGCGGCTGCCCGAGTACGCGCGGCCGCGCCGGTTGCGGGTCGTCGCCGCGATCCCGCTGACCGACGGCTTCCGGCCGATCAAGCGCGCGATCGGCGAGCTCCCCGCGCTCGCGAGCTACGCGTGGGATGCGAGAGCACGGCGCTACGTCCCCAGCGACGTGGTCTCACGAGCAGGCTGACCGTGGCTTGACTCGGCCCCCGAACCCGACGACCGTCGAGGCAGAGGGATTTTCATGAAGCTACAGCTGCCGTCCGTGCCGTCGAAGGAACAGATCAAGACCCTGCTCGAGCAGCGCTTGCCGCAGTACAAGTACAGCTTCCGCGGGAAGATGGTCGTCGTCGAGCTGACGAGCTTCACCGGCGCGATGGTCGTGCCGCGCAAGGACGGCGTCATCATCAACGGCAACTTCCCGTCGATGGGCGCGATGTTCGTCTACATCATCCTGCTGTTCGGCACGGGCATCCTCGTCGGCCTGCTGATCTGGGCGCTGGTCTGGCGCAGCGGTCAGAACAAGGTCCGCGACGAGGTCGCTGGCGCGATGCAGGCGGCGCTCGGCGTCGCCCGCGCAGCCTGACGCGATCTCCTGGCTATCGAGCGCACCCACCTCTGATACGGTGACGCGATGGGAGTCGAGCAACGGCGCCACCCGCGCCACGTGGTCCGGCTCTCCGTCCGTTACACCAATGCTGCGCAGTTCGTGAATGACTACGTCGAGAACCTGTCGACCGGTGGGCTCTACATCGTCGGCGCGCATCTGCTGCCCCTGCACTCGGAGACCGAGGTCGTGATCGATCTCCCGGGACATGGGACGTGGACCGTGCGTGCCAGGTCCACGTTCGTCATCGGGGTCGAGGCCGCGCGCGCATCGGGGCGCAAGGCCGGCGCAGGCATGGAGATCATCGAGAAGCCGCCGGGGTTTGACGACGCGCTGCTCGGTTACCTGCTGCGCCTCGGATGCCGTCGCGAGCATGCCGTGATGATCGATGAGGGCATGGTCGGCCGATCGCAGTTCGAGGATGCTGGCTACCAGGTGATCGCACTCCAGAGCGAAGACGAGGTGGCGATCGCGCTGGCCGACGACTCTGCCAAGATCCTCGCGATCATCGTGCCGCCGGCACGCCTGGACGGCTATCGCGATAGCCTCGGCGAGCGCAGCAAGAGCCTCGTGTTCCCGGCGGCTACCGTCGACGAGATCGCCGACATCATCGCACGCATCGATAGCCTGTTCTGACGCTCGGTGAAGCCCGTGCGCCTCTCCGGCGTTCCTTCCCCTGACAACGCCGATGTCTTCCTGACCGAGGACTGCGCGCGGATCTACGTCTCGAGCGACGGTGGCATCTTCTTCGTGCAGCAGCTGTAGCTCGGGGATGGTCGCGGCTCCGCTGCTTGCTGACTGAACCGCCGCCGGATGTAGACTACGCCACATGCTTCGGCTCGGGCTCGTGATCGCGAGCGCGCTCGCGAGCGCGTGTAGCAGTGGGCCGCGCCGCGCGACGCCGGGAGCCGCGGATTCGCAAGCCAAGCACGCCGGTGCGAGTGCTGCGGTCGTACGATCGCCGCAACCCGCGCCGCCGAGGCCACCCGTCGCCGCCAGACGGCTCCACGACGTGGTGTCACCGCACGGCACGCGCGTCGATCCGTATTTCTGGCTGCGCGACGACACGCGCAGTGACCCGGCCGTGCTGGCGTACCTGCGCGCCGAGGACGATTACGCCGCAGCGATGCTGGCGCCTGCACAGCACCTCGAGGATGCGATCGTCCGCGAGACGCGCGCACGCATCGACGAGGAGGAGACCACCGCTCCCGAGCTCGAGGACGGCTACTGGTACTACGCGAAATACGCTCGCGGTCAGCAGCATCCGATCTACTTGCGGCGCAAGGGCACGATGACGGCGGCCGAAGAGATCCTCCTCGACGGCAATGCCCTCGCGGCCGGGCACCCATACTTCGCGGTCGGCGACTACGAGGTCAGCAGCGACGGCAAGCTCCTCGCGTGGACCGACGATGTCGTCGGCCGCAATCAGTACAGGCTGCACGTCAAGCGGCTCGGCAGCGGCGAGGTCCTCGCAGACACCGCGACCAGCATCGCGCCAACCCTCGTGTGGGCCAACGACAACACGACGCTGTTCTATGTTGGCAAGGATCCGACCACGTTGCGCGAGGATCGCGTCATGCGCCACACGATCGGCGGCACGCACGAGCTCGTGTATCGCGAGCACGACGCGCAGTTCTACGTCGACGTCTCGCGCACGAAGTCGCGCAAGCACATCCTCGTCGAGCTCGACGCGACGACCACGTCGGAGACTCGACTTGTCGACGCCGACAAACCGACGGCTGCACCGCGCGTGTTCATCCCGCGCCGCGAGGATCACATCTACGCGCTCGATCATGTCGGCAAGCGTTTCGTGATGCGGACGAACGACAGCGCCGACAACTTTCGCATCGTCGAGGTACCGGCGGCACGCGCCGCGGATCGCACGCGGTGGCAGACGCTGCTGCCTCATCGCACCGACGCGCTCGTCGAGAGCTTCGTTGCCTACGATGCGTTCGTCGCGGCGAGTGTCCGCGTTGGCGGGCAATCACGCGTGCAGGTGATTCCGGACAAGGGCAAGCCGTTCTTCATCGACGGCAACGACGCCGCGTTTGCGATGACGATCGAAGACACCGACGACGTGACCGCGACCCGCGTGCGCTACGCGTACGACTCGCTCGTCGCCCCGACGACGACGTACGAGCACGACATCGCGAGCCGCGTGAGCCACGTCGTGCATCGAGAACCCGCACCGACGTACGACGTGGCCCGGTACCAGACGGAGTACCTCCACGCGAAGGCGTCCGACGGCGCACGGATTCCGATCTCGGTCGTCCATCGCAAGGACACCCGGCTCGACGGCACGGCACCGCTGCTCGTCGTCGGCTATGGCGCGTATGGCGAATCGCTCGAGCCGACGTTTCAGCGCACGCGCGTCAGCTTGCTCGATCGGGGCTGGGTGGTCGCGATCGCGCACGTGCGCGGAGGCGACGAGCTCGGCGATGCCTGGTACAAGGCCGGGCGACTCCTCGACAAGCAGCACACGTTCGAGGACTTCATCGCGGTTACCGAGCACCTGATCGCGCAGCGCTATGCCGCGCGTGACCGCGTCTTCGCCGAGGGTGAGAGCGCGGGTGGGCTGCTCGTCGGTGCGATCGCGAACATGCGACCGGATCTGTATCGCGGGCTGGTCGCCTGGGTGCCATTCGTCGACGTCGTGACGACGATGCTCGATCCGACGATTCCGCTCGTCACCAACGAGTACGACGAGTGGGGCGATCCGCGGGACAAGGCCGCACACGACTACATGCTCGGCTACTCGCCGTACGACAACGTGCGTGCGCAGGATTACCCGGCGCTCTACGTCCGCACCGGCTTGTTCGACAGCCAGGTGCAGTACTACGAGCCCGCGAAGTGGGTCGCGAAGCTACGCGCGATGAAGACCGACGACAATCTGCTCGTCTTCGAGACAGACTGGACGGCCGGGCATGCCGGCAAGTCCGGCCGCTTCGATGCGCTCCGCGAGCAAGCGCGTGCGTACGCGTTCATGCTCTTCGTGCTCGGCGGCGCGATCTACGAGCCCAACAGCTCCAGACGCTGACATGTAGCCGTGCGGTTACGCGCCCATCGCACAGTCACCCGAGGACTGATCAGAACGACCCGGCGAGGCCAAGGTGCATCGCAAGCTCGCGGTCGAAGTCGCTGAAGTCGTACGCCTCGACGCTGGTCTTGATCCGGACCGCACCCGCGACCCGGATCGCGGCCGCAGCCGTGTAACGCAGGACCGTGCTGCGCGAGGTGAGCTCGCTCGTCGCGAGGACGTTGCCGAACCGGCGCAGCCCGTCGAACCGACCGACGAGCTCGACGCGGCTGCTGACCGGCACCTCGACCTCGGCGTAGAAGCCATCCTTGAGGTAGGAGTCGGCAATTCGCCCCGTGGAGTCTGGCCCGTACTTCAAGCGCGATCGAGGGTCGTCGCCGAGGGCGAACTCGGTCCACCGCAGCAAGTACTCGGCGCGCACGACGACGCGATCGAGCTGAAGAACCGCGTCGACGCCGCCGATGAAGAAGCCGAGCCGGGCAGCCGGGTCGTAGTGGCCAGCCATCACGGATGCGCCGACGGCCAGCGTCGTGGTCTCGCCGACCTCGAAGTTACCGTTGATGCGCCCGCCGAGCGCCGGCCGCGAGTTGTTGTCGACGTAGTAGCGATCCGGTGAACGCGACTGTGTGAAGTCGAAGTCGAAGCCTTCACTGTCGCCCCTCGGGCCTCCGATGGCGAACGCCGCGTACCCGAGCTGGACCTTCGTTCCGAAGTAGTGAGCGCCGCCGATCTCGACGCCGTTGTCGACCCACGGCGCCGGCAGGATGCCTTCATTCCACTCGCGAAGGCGCACCATGCGCCCCATGTCGTAGGGCAGTGGCTTGTCGCTGGTCCGATGGTTCGCCGGGTCGTGGCGCAACGGGAAGCTCCCGAACGAGGGGGTGAACCTGCCGACGCGGAAGCTCAGCTCGTCGGCGACGCGCAGGTCGAAGTACGCCATCCCGACCTCGACGCCGTGGCAGCCGTAGCAGAGCTTGGCGCTGGTCGACACGTCATGGCCGAGGTCCGCGACGACCTTGAGCGACAGCTCTGCGGTCGCGCCGTCGAGCGCGATGTTGCGCCCGATCCGCTCGGTCGGGATGGCAAGGTAATCGAGCTGCACGGAGCCGGCGAAATTGCGGCCGCTTGGTGCGGCGGCCGCGGGTTCTTCGCCCGCGGGCACGTCGCTGTCAGCCGTCCCGACGGGCACGGCGGAAGGAGCGACGTCCGCAGGCTCATCGGTCAGGGTAACGGGGAGCTGGGGCACGCCGGCCGGCAACACGGGCGCCGGCGAGAGGACGGTCGACGACACGGGCGCCAGCGGTTTTGTGGTCGGCTGCTCTGTGGTTGGCGGCACGTCCTCGGCTGTGCCCGTACGGGTTCCCGCCGCGACGAGGAGAACGGTCAGCACGAGCATACGCATGGTCATCGGTACTCCTCCAGCGCGTGTAGCTGCTGCAAGCCGGTCGGCCCGAAGGATCGAAACACCAGACACCGCACGATCGCGGGCTCGTCGGTCGCGGGGATCCCGCTACCCGTCGTCAACCGCATGCGCCGCACGTGGCTCTGCCAGCCGGCGGGCGAGGTAACGCGTGTGTTGGTGATGCGTTCGAGCGGATGACAGCGCGAGCATCTTCGTTCGGTGATCCGGCAATCGGTCACGAGGTGAGGCGGCGCGGCGGCCGGATCCGCAAGCAAGAGCGACGAGGAGGCCCGCCGTTCGTCGCTCGCACACGCCAGCACCATGACGAGGCCGAGGACCCTAGTTGTCACGAGCGCCTTCGACGATCCAATCGGCGATCACCTGCTGCTCGGCCTGCTCCAGAAACGGTCCCCCTCGGGGCATGCGCGCACCGAACGGCGGCGCCGCGCCTAGCTTCTGCGACAGGACACTTCGACAGGGGTCACCATCGACGACGACGTCGTCACCGCTGGTGACGCCACCGGCGCGCAACGTCGCGTACCCGGAGAGATCGAGTCCGCCCATCGAGATACCGATTGGATTGGGGGCCTCCGGCGTGTGACACCTGGCGCACTTGCGGGTCAGCAGTCCGTCGAGCACGTCGGTGCGGAAGCTGATCGAGCGCTCGGGATCCGAGTCTTCGGGCGTGCACGCCATGATCTCCGGACCCAGCTCCGGGCCGAGCGCGTCGAGGCAACCCGTGCTCGCGAGGAAGAGCGCCGCGATCCCCGATCGTACGCGCCGCATCATCGCGGCACGCGGCGCATGACGAGCGTGAACGAGACGCGGACGGTCCCAACATCGGGCGGAGCGTTCGTGCGGGCGCGCCGGAGCACGTCCGCGATGCAGCTACTTGCTGTTGCCGACTTACCGCCTCCAAGCTGGACGCGGTCGACTGCCCCGTTCTCGTCGATCACGAGAGAGATCGGTACGGTGTCTGCGGCGAGTGGGCCGGCCGCGCTGGCGTAGCACGCCTCGAGCTGGGGCTGAACGCGTCCGATCGTTCGCTGGACCACGCTGCTCGCGAGCGCCCCCTGGACGCTGAGGCGAGTGAGCGCGACCGTGGGCGGTGAGAGCAGCGCCGGTCGGGGCGCAGGAACCGGGACCGGGATTGGCTCGACGTGGGTCGGGGTCGGCAGGACACTCGGGCTGGCCGATTCCTCTGGAGCACGTTCGGGTGTGAGCGGCGGGCTCGCGACCTTGTTTTGGGGCGGAGGCGGTGCGGGTTTCCGAGCCGTCCACGGAGCGACAGCTGTCCGGCGTCCTTTTTTGGGCGTAGGTGGCGCCGCTGCAACCGCCACCTGTGATCGCGGCGCCACTGCGGTCTCCTGCGATGGCAGCGCCAGTGCAGGCTCGTCGGCGGGACGCACGATCGCAGCCGCTTTTGGAGCGGCGGGCGGTATGGGGGATGTGACCTCTTGGGCCTCCGCCGGGAGAAGGCGAGCGTCTGCGCGTGAAGGCGCGCTCGCCGGTACCCGCACCCATACAGCCACTCCGACTCCAGCGACGAGCGTAGCTCCGACGAGGCCGAGCGCGAGGCCGCGCGAGCGGGGCGACCGAGGCGGGGACGCTGCCGCGACCGGCGCCGGAGCGACCTCGTGGACACGATCGAGAGCGGCGACGACCGCGAGGGCGTCCGAGAACCGCAGCGCGGGGTCGGGCGCCATGAGCGTACGCACGAGCTGCTCGAGTGTCGCGGGGACACTCACGCCACTGCGCAGCGAGATCGCGGGCGGATCACCGGCGGCGTTGTGGCGGAGCACGTCCACGATGTTGCCGTCAAACGGCAGCTTGCCTGCGAGCATCTCGTAGAGCGTCACGCCGAGCGAGAACAGGTCGGCGCGGTGATCGACCTCGCAGTCGTTCGAGGTCTGCTCGGGCGCGGCATACACGGGCGTGCCGACCGCGATGCCGACCGCGGTGAGCCGGACGTCGTGCTCGCGATCCTCGGAGACCGCGAGCCCGAAGTCGGCGATCCGCGCGACCTCACCGCGAGGCGTCTCGACCACGAGCACGTTGTCTGGTTTGAAGTCGCGGTGGACCAGCCCTTGTTCGTGCGCGTAAGCAAGTCCGAGGCACATCTGCCGGGCGAGCGCGATCGCGCGATCCGTGGAGATCGGACCATCATCGTCGATGATCTTCGCGAGCGAGCGGCCCTCGACGAACTCCATCGCCAGGTACAACAGCCCCTGATCGGTACGACCAAAATCCACGACCGGGACGACGTTGGGGTGCTGGAGCCGACTCGCGGTCTCAGCTTCCTGGGCGAATCGCATGCGCATCGACATCGTGGTCGCCCAGTCGCCCAGCATCACCTTGACGGCGAACACGCGGTGCGCGAGCCGACGGTGGTGCGCACGGTAGACGCGCGCGATTCCGCCCTCGCCCACCCATCTGTCGATCACATAGTGCTCCCCGAGTGTCCTGCCGATCAGGGGGTCAACCTCTGTCAGCTCCAAAAGGCCGCCATCGGTCGGGCATCGCGAGAACTCCGCGCGATAGACCGCGCTGCACGCTGGACAGACGCGCAGCAACACTGCGGGAGGAGCGAGCGGGAATGGGTCCATGACGGGGGCGAGCTACATCGATGCCCAGGATGAGAAACGGTTACGCCGGGCCCGACGATGCAACGCGGTTACGACCAGCGCGGCGATCCGGATCGGCCCTGCATCACGCCAGCGGAGATGTCTTCGAGCGTCCAGCGCTACCAAGTCCGCATCGACTACGACAGCCGGCGCGGGCTTGCTGTAGGTGGAGGTAAGAAGCCCTCGCGACTACGAATGCCACGACGACTACGTCGTCCCGAAGCAGGCGAACGACAACGCGCTGAATCTCCGGTTCGCCGACCCGCGGTCGCAGACGATCTTGCTCGAGCTCGACGGAGTCTCAGTGTCGATACCCACGCACTGACACTCGACGAGTCCGTCGACCGTGTGGTCGCGCTGCTTCAGAACATGTGCCCGAAGTTGACGTACACGCCGGTGCCCTCGAGGCTTCGCGCGTACTCGAACGTGCCGAGCGTCGCCAGGTTCCAGCTGACGCGCAGCGCGCCACCGGCACCGGGCCGGAAGCCTTGGAGGCCGAGGTCCGTCAACCCGTCGAAGGCGCGGCCGACGTCGAAGAACGGCACCGCGATGAACGCGAGCTTCTGCCGCCGGATCGTCGTTCGTGCAAACGTCCAGCGGACCTCGCCCGACGCCGCGGTCATCACGTGATCGACGAACCGGCTCTGGCGGTATCCGCGGATCGTGCGGTGCCCACCGAGCCCCGCCCGCACGTCCTCGACAAACGGCAACACATCCATCGTGAACACCGGCGTGCCGGCCGACTGCGCGTGAAGAAACACGCGGCCCGCCAGCACGAGGTCCGCGTGCGCGGGGAATGGACTGTAGAAGCCGCGCACGGTGACGAGGCCGCGCACGTAGTCGTACTCGGAGCCGAGCGCGGCGGTCGCGACGTCGATCGCGAGGTCGGCGAACACGCCGCAGTTTGGATCGGGCTCGAAGTCACGCGTGTCGTAGGTGACCGCCACGCGCAACAGATTATCGCGCCCACCGCCGCAGCCGACCAGCACGCCGCGATCGCAGTCCTCGCGCAAGCGCGTGGTCGCCGACGGCGCCGAGGTCGAGGCGCCGCTGTCGCTCACCGCGTCGACCAGCTTCCCCGTGTAGTCCTCGACGCGGGCCCAGCTGGCGGTCACACCGACGAGCAGCCGCATGCGGCCGTCGAGTAACGAGCGCTCGACGCTCGCGAGCGCGGCCGGCCGCAGCAGGTCATAGCGATCGTAGCGATCGTAGCCCACGCCGTCGACGATCCGCCGCTGCGCCTCGCGGTAGTCGGCGTACGATCCAAAATCTTGATCGATGCCGGGGAACCGCAGCGTGCGGCGGCTCGCCTCGGAAAAGCCGAAGTAGCTCGCGTCGATGTTGCGCAGGAACACCAGCGCCGAGCGGATGCGGTACGGCGAGTCGAACACCGCCGGCGCGTCGACGTCGAGCGTGTAGAAGTGAAGGCCGCTGGTGGTCGAAAATCCACTGACGAAGCTCCGCAGCAAGTACGGAGTCCGCGCGAACCGCGGGTCGTCGCGCGTGCCGTTCCAGTAGTAGTACGCGCGCCCGCCGGCGCCGTAGCCGAAGTCGACGCTGTACGCGAACAGCGGCAGCCCGGTGACGTGACTGCGCTCCGGCTTGCGCGATGCGTCCGCCGGCGACATCGAGTCGGCAACCGCCACGCGCGCGAGCGCGGCGAGCACGCACAACCACCGGACCATGGAGGCCACAGTATGCCAGCCGCATCCGTGACCGAAACTCGATATGCTGCGCGCGATGGCGAGCGTGGCTGGACTCCGACGCTCGCACGCGAGCCTTGCGTTGCTGCTGTTCCTGGCGCGGCGGAGCTTGTGGTCGAGCCGCATCACGCTCGTGCTGCTGGTGGTCTCGGTGGCGGCGGGCGCCGGGTTCCAGATCGGCAACAGCGCCAACCTCGACGGCTTCGAGCACGCGCTGCTCGAGGAGAATCTCACCCACGGAGCCGGCGATATTCGCGTCGAGCCCACCGACGGTCCGCGATTCCGCGAGGGGATCGAGATGGCTGCCCGGCTCGCAGCCGTCGATGGCGTGCGCGCCGCCCAACCGGTGCTGATCTATGCCGGCGCGATCGGCCGGCGTGGCCGGTTTCACGCGACGCCATTGGTCGGCGTCGATCGGTCGGCGCTGCCACCGTTCCAGATCGTCGAGGGAGCGTGGACGCCAAGCGACCCCGACGCGCTGCTGATCGGGACGCACTACGCCTCGCGCCTCGAGCTCGCCGTCGGCGATCGCGTCGAGGTGCGCGCGATCTTCGGCGCCGCGGGAATGGCAGTCGATGACGACAACGTCGGCCGCTACACGATGACCGTTCGTGCGCTGGTCGGCGGTACGTTGGCATATCGCGCGGTGTTCGTGTCGCGCACGTGGCTCGCGGCCGAATCAGGCGAGCCAAACGCGGCCTCGGCGATTCACGTCCACCTGTTCGATCACGAGCGGGCGCGTCCGCTCGCGGCCGAGCTCGCACAGGGGGTCCCCGGGATCACGGCGATCGGTTGGCGCGAGGATGCCTCGTACGTGTCGAGCTACATCTCCGCGACGCGCACGATCGTGTCGGTCTCGTATGCGATGGTGATCGCGGCGGTCGCCGTGCCGATGTGGGCGCTGCTCTACATCCACGTGCTCAGGCGCCGGCGCGAGCTCGCGATGCTGCTCGCGATCGGGTTCGCGGAGCGCGACGTGTTCGCGATCTCGCTGCTCCAGGCGATCTTCGTCTCGATCGTCGGGTGCGTGGTCGGGGCCGGCATCGGGCTCGGCCTGATCGTTTACTTCCAGGCGAACCCGATCTACGAGTGGGGCACGATGGCGGTTCGTCCGATGCTCGCGATGGGCGTATTCGTCGGGCCGGCGATCGTGATGGTTCTGACCGCGCTCGTCGCCGGCAGCTACCCGGCGTGGCGTGCCGCGCGCACCGACCCGGCGCGCGTCCTGAAAGGCGTCGAGTGACCCGGCTCGTCGTCGAAGATCTGCACCGGCGGTTCTCGGATCGCGACGTCCTCCACGGTGTGGGCTTCGAGATCGCCGCCGGTGAGACCGTGGCACTCATGGGTCCGAGCGGATGCGGGAAGACAACGCTGCTCCAGATCATCGGCCTCATCGACCGGCCCGACGCTGGTCGTGTCGTGCTCGGCGACCACGAGCCGTGGTCGGCGCCGTCGGCGATTCGAGCGGAGCTGCGGCTGACCTGGCTCGGCTTCGTGTTCCAGCGCGGCAACCTGATCGATCACCTGAGCGCACGCGAGAACGTGGCGCTCCCGGCCTGGCGCGCCGGGCAGTCGCGCAAGGCGGCGCTCGCGCGCGCGGACGATCTGCTCGCGCCGCTCGGCATCCGAGGCGAGACGCCATCGCACGTGCTCTCGATCGGGGAGACCCAGCGCGTCGCCGTCGCGCGCGCACTGGTCAACCGGCCGCAGCTGATCCTGGCCGACGAGCCGACGGGGAGCCTCGACGGCGCGTCCGCGCGCTCGGTGCTCGCGGCGCTGCTCGCGCCCGGTGAGGCGGCGGTGCTCCTGGTCACCCACGATCCCGACGTGGCCGCGCGAGCCGGTCGCACGCTGCACATGCGCGACGGTAAGCTCCGCGAGAGGGCTTGATGACCGGCGAGCAGTTCGCACGCGTGGTTCCGTACGTGCTGTCGGCGCTGATGGCGATCGAGTACGTCGTCAACCTCGCTCGCGCGCGCGGCGACCAGAGCCCGCGCGACGCCGCGACCAGCGTCATGGTCACCGTCCCGCACTCGCTGATCCTCGGTGTGCTCGGCTCGGCGTGGATCGCGCTCTACGGGGTGATCGCCGATGCGCTGCCGTGGCAGCTGCCGCTGGCCTGGTGGATCTGGCCGATCGCGATCCTCGCGGTCGACCTCGCGAGCTACGCGATGCACCGCTATCACCACCTGCTCAACATCACGTGGGGCGTGCACTCGGTACACCACTCGAGCGAGGAGTTCACGATCACGACGGGTGCGAGAAGCTCGATCGCCGAGCCGCTCGTCAACGTGATCTCCGGTGCCTACCTGATCCTCGCCGTACCGGCGCTGCTCGGCATCCCGGTCGAAGCCGCCGTCGTCGCCTGGTTCATCAAGGTCGGCTGGGGCGTCGCCGTACACACGCGCTGCATCGACAAGCTCGGGCCGCTCGAGTGGGTGCTCGCGACGCCATCGAACCACCGCGTGCACCACGCGATCAATCCGATCTATCGCGACAAGAACTTCGGCTTCGTCACGATCCTCTGGGACAAGCTGTTCGGGACCTTCCAGCGCGAGCTCGCGTCGGAGCCGCCGGTGTTCGGAACCTCCAACCCACCGCGCTCGTATCATCCGCTCGTCGTCGCATTTCACGAGCTGGCGACGGTCTGGCGCGCGGCCGTGGCGACGCGCCGCTGGCGCGACAAGCTGCGGATCTGGTTCATGCCCGCCGGGTGGCGCCCGTCCGATGTCGCCGCGGATCGTGCACCGCGGGCGACGTTCTCCCCGCCGCCCGCGGGCCTTCACGTGATCGGCGGGCTCCAGCTCGCGGCATTCGTCGTCGGCAGCACGCAGCTCACGGCGACGGTGCTCGAACACGGCCACGCCGCGAACCTCCTGTACCTCGGCTTTTTGTTCGCATCGTCGGTGATCACGGGCGCCTACTTCGAGCACTCGCGGCGCTACCCGTGGCTGGAGAGCGCGCGTGCCGTGGTGTGCGCCGCGATCGTGCTGTCGACTGGCGCCTGGTTTGGCCGCCCGCTCGAAGGCATGTCGCTGATCATGCTCGGGCTCGTGGCCGCAAGCGTCCTCGCCTCGTGGACGTTCGTTGCCGTCCGTGTCGCTCGCGCGCGCCCGGGGTGGAGTGGCAAGCTGCACTCGCATGACCGACGTGCTGCTTAGGTCCACGACCTCGCTGTGTGCGACGTGCAAGCGCGCCACGCCGGCGGAGATCTGGCGCACGGGCGACCGCGTGGTGATGCGGAAGATCTGCGACGCGCACGGGCCGAGTGAGGTCGTCGTCTCACCGAACGCGGACTGGTACGAGCACGTCGTCGGGTTCGCGCCGCTGCTCACGCCACCCGAAGCAAGGAAACCGGTCGCGCAGGGCTGCCCGTTCGACTGCGGCCCGTGCACGAGCCACGAGCAGCAGGCCCAGCTGCCGATCGTGCCGATCACGAGCGCGTGCAACCTCGACTGCCCGATCTGCTACACGCACAACAAGAACGAGGGCGCGTTCCACATGACCGACGCGCAGCTCACGGCGATCCTCGGTCACCTGCGCGCGGCGGATCCCGAGCGCCGGATCATCAACATCACCGGCGGCGAGCCGACGCAGCACCCGCAGTTCGAGCGGCTGATCGAGCGCTGTGTCGAGGAGGGCATCCACCGCATCACGGTGTCGACGCACGGGCTGCGCTTCCTCAAGGACGAGCGCCTGCTCGAGCGGCTCGCGCGGCTCGGCGCGCGCATCGTGCTGTCGTTCGATTCGTTCAAGCCCGAG
>JACCTC010000252.1 GCA_013812655.1 Deltaproteobacteria bacterium
GCGTGCACGTCGCGCTCGCCGACGGTGCGTACTGCGCGTTCGCGGCACACGACGGCAACAACCGCGGCCTCGGGTGGTTCGGCCCGACCGGCACGTGGCCGGCGCATCGCGGCAAGGGGCTCGGCGAGGCGCTGTTGCTCGCGTGTCTCGTCGACGTCGCGGCCGAGCACGCACGCTGCGAGGTCGCGTGGATCGGACCGCGCCCGTTCTACGAGAAGGTGGCCGGCATCGTCGACGAGCGGCGCTTCGTCGTGCTCGCGCGCACGCTCTGACTACGCGACCGGCGGCGGCCCGTAGGACAGCGCGATCCAGCGCGCCAGGTTCGTCGCCGACCAGCCGACACCGTAGAGGCGCGGATAGATCACGCGAGGATCGTCGCGCTCGATCGCCTGCATGATCCTGCTCGCGAGCTCGGCTGCCTCGCCGGTCGGCGCGAGCCGCCAGAACAACCCGCCGCCACCGTACGCGTCGCGCGCGCCTTGCTCGAGCGCCGAGCGCACCGGTCCGGGATACACGGTCAGCACCTGGATGCCCTGCGGCTCGAGATCCGCGCGGGCGATCTCGGAGGCCATCGCGAGGCCCGCCTTCGAGGCGCCGTAGTACGTGCAGCCCTTGAGCGGCACCTTGCCGGCCATGCTCGCGATGTTGATGATAAGGCCGCGGCCGCGTTCGACCATGCCGTGGACGACGAGGTCCTGGAGGCGTAGCGGCGCGAGCAGATCGACCGCGAGCAGATCGCGCGCCTCCTCCCACTGCCACGACGCCACGTGCTTCACGCGCATGATGCCCGCGCAGTTGACGAGCCCGTCGAGCGGGCTGCGCTCGGCGATCCGCTCGACCGCGGCCGGCAAGCCGTCGAGGTCGCGCAGATCGACGCCATGACAGGTCGCGTCGCCGAGCTCGGCCGCGAGCGGCTCCATCGCCGCGGCGTCGCGATCGAGGAGCGCGAGCTGCGTTCCCGGCCAGGCTGCGCGCATCGCTCGTGCGACGGCCGCGCCGATCGCGCCGGCAGCTCCAGTCACCAGTACGTGCGTCGGCGTCGGCGTCGCGGAAACCGTCACGCCTGCCCCACGTCCAGCGCGAACCACAGCAGGAACGTCCGCTGGTCGCCGCGCTTCCACATCGCCGGGCCGAGGAAGAGTCCCGGCGAGACCTCGCGGATCTCGTCGTGGATGCCGCGGATGTAGCCCGGGTTGACGTCGAGATCGTAGTCGAGGATCAGCGACGGCTTGCCATCGAGGCTCGACGGCTCGAACCGGGTCGCGAACGGAAACAGGTTCTGGCGGCCGAGCGCACCGGGAATCGAGACGCGGTTGTGGCCGACGCCCGCGGTGTCGCTCGTCGCCTGGAATGTCTTGCCTTCCCAGATGAACGACGGCGAGCCCGCCCACCGGCGCAGCGGCTTCGCGAGGATCGGTGGCACGCCGCGCACCACGAGCATGCGGCCGACGAGTGGCCCGTCGATGGCGTGCATCGAGGACGGCGCGACCGCGGCGCGATACAGCGCGTCGAGCTCGTCCTGCGAGCGCGCGGCCAAGGTCTCCAGCGAGTGGATCGAGCGAGATGTCGAGGCGGGAGAGGTTGCGGTCTGCATGGTCATCCTTGACTTGGGCGGCGGTCGTCGAGCGTGAGGTAGCCAAGGCGCTGTCGTCAAGCACAGCGTCAGCGCGGCTGCTTCGCGACGTGACTCCGGACCTGACCTCGCGCGACGTCCACTCGGCGCACGTGCTTGCAAGCGTTTGCTACGAGCGTCCGCTTCCTCCGCGCGGCGTCGCGGTCAGGGTACGAGGATCGCCGTCGAGCGCGGCGCCATCTCGATCATCGCGCGACCGCCGGCGAGCGTGATGCTTCGCCCGCCAGGATCCATGCGATCCGTGAGCGCGCCGTCAGCGAGGACCGAGGCCGGCACGTCGATCGCGAGCACACGCGGTGATGCGGCGCGGTTGATGACGACGATCACCGCCTGGTTCTCGTATGTTCGCGCGAACGACAGCACGTCCTCGGTCACCGTCAGGTTGACGTAGGCACCACGGCGAAGCGGCGCGAGCTCCTGGCGCAACTTGCCGACGCGCGCGACCCGAGCGTGCAACGCGTGCTGGCGCGGCGTGCGCTGGGCGACTGGCCGCCACATGTGGCGGTTGTCCGGATCGGCGCCACCGTGCTCGCCATACTCGTCGCCGTAGTAGAGGAGCGGCGCGCCCGGCATCGTCAGTGTCCACGCGAGCGCGATCGCCGCGCGGTCATACGGCTCGTCGCGGACCGGTGCGGTCGGCAGTCCCTGATCGGCCCACTTGTGATGTACGAGCGCCGAGCCACTGCCGAGATCGGCGAGCGAGATCAACCGCTCGGCATCGTGGCTGCCGACGAATGGCGTCATCACCGCCGACGCCGGATATTGCTCGATGCTCTGCCGCGTCCAGTAGTCGAGGTGCAACATGCCCTTGGCGTCGTCGGCCCACACCCGCGACGCGGTCGCGTGATAGAGCACGAAGTCGAACTGGCCGGACAGCGCGTACTCGCCGACGTAGCGCGCGATCGTCTGGTACTCGGGGATGTTCGCCGCGAGGTCATCGCCGCGCCAGCCCATCGCGGTCTCGCCGAGCAAGAAGTACTCGGTGCCGCCACGCTCGAAGCGCTCGTGGACACGCGTCGACAGGTTCGTGATCGCGAGATCCTCGACGTGCTTCACGGCATCGACGCGCAGGCCGTCGAGATCGAAACGCTCGAGCCAGTACAGCGCGTCGGCGATCATCTGCTCGCTCGCACCGCGATGCTGCCAGTCGACGTCGGGCATGTAGTCGTGGAACGAGCAGTCGAGGCGCCGCTCCGTCCAGTCGCAGCCCGGCTTGCCGCACTCGCAGCCGGTGCGCAGCCACTCGGGATGCGTGGTCGCGTACTCGTGATCGCGGTGGACGTGGTTGATCACGTAGTCCATCAGCACGCGGATGCCGCGGCGATGAGCGGCGGTGACCATCGCGTCGAGGTCGGCCTCGGTGCCGAGCCGCGGATCGATGGCGCGCGCGCGGATCGGCCAGTAGCCGTGATAGGCGGTGACGCCGTGGCCGTCCTCGGAGTGCACCACCTTCGCGTTCTCGACGAATGGCGACAGCCACAGCGTACGCACGCCGAGCGCATCGAACGTGCCGTCCTCGATCGCTGCGGTGATGCCGCGCAGATCGCCGCCGTGAAAATCGGCCGCGCGCTCGGCACCCGGGCTCGGTGCGGGATCGTTCGACGGATCGCCGTTCCGGAAGCGGTCGATCATCACCATGTAGATCAGCGCGTCGCGCCAGTCGAAGCGCTGCGCCTCGATCCAGAACGGCACGAGGACACGCGCGGCGGTGCGGCCATCCGCGGCGGTCGCGTCGACGACGAGCGTGTGCTTGCCCGGTGACAGATCAGCCAGCTCGATCGCGAGCTCGCCATTCGCGCGCGTGACCGCGACCGTGGTCTCGACGCCTTCGTGGCGACGCACGGCGGTGAGCTCGGTGATCGCGGCGCCGCTTGCCCCGCGCGCGAGCCTGAGCCTCGCGAGCGCCGCGCTACCCATGACCTCGTTCGACACGACCTCGACGAGCGGCGCGCCGCAGTCCTCGACGCGCATCCCCGAGTTCTCGACGCCGGCGTCGTAGGCCCGATACGGGTTCCCGGGATCGAGGATCCACTCGACGACGCCGCCGGGCCGCGTCACCACGAACTTGTACGCGTAGAGGCCGGCGGGCAGCTCCTTGTCGAGGGTGTACGTCCCGTCGCCGTCGGTATCCGCGAGCGGCTCGCGCGCCTGCCAATCCCACTCGCCTGCGACCGCGACGCCGGTGACGACGCCGGTCGGCTGGAGCGCGAACTGCGTGGTGCAGCTGCGGAGCGGGACGACGCCTGGATCACCGTCCGGAGTGCCGGCGTCATTCCCCTTGCTGTCGCCGCCCCGACCGAGCGCGCACGACGCCAGCAAGCAGGCGACCGTGAGCGAGAACGACGCGCGGAGCTTCATGGCGATGAAGGGAGCAACCGTGGTGCCACGCGGCGAGCGCGACGGCGTCGGGCCAGAGCGGCTAGCTCCGCGAAGTCATTGCGACTCGCGGCGACGAGGTGCCGGCGTCTCGCGCGCGGTCCGCGAGCTCGTTGCGATCGGCAACGTTACGTCGTGCGCAGCATCAGCAAGTACTCGACGTTGCCGGCCGGGCCGGTGATCGGCGACTCGACGTCATCGCCCGCCGCGAACCCGTGCTCGGCGGCCCACGTCCGGATCTTGTCGACCGCGCTGCGCCGCGCGGCTTCGTCGCGCACCACCCCGCCCTTGCCGACGAGCTCGCGGCCGACCTCGAACTGCGGCTTGACCAGCGCGATGATCGGCTTGCCGGGAGGCGGCCGCAGCAGCTCGGCGATCCGCGGCAACACGAGCGTCAGCGAGATGAACGACACGTCGATCACCGCGAGGTCACACGGCTCCGGCACCAGCGCGAGGTCGATGTTGCGCACGTTCTCGCGCTCGAGCACGACGACGCGCGGATCCTGGCGGATCGACCACGCGAGCTGGCCATAGCCGACGTCGATCGCGTAGACCCGCGCCGCGCCGCGCCGCAGCAGCAGATCGGTGAATCCGCCCGTCGACGCCCCGATGTCGAGCGCGACGAGCCCGGTGGGATCGATCGCGAACGTGTCGAGTCCCTTCACGAGCTTCAGCGCGCCGCGCGAGACGTACGGGTGATCGGGCTCGCGCAGCGTGATCTCGGCCGCCGGGTCGACGAGCGTGCCCGGCTTGGTCTCGGGCTGGCCCTTGACCAGGACGACGCCCGACATCACCAGCGCACGCGCACGCTCGCGGCTCGCGACCAGGCCGCGAGCAACGAGGAGCTGGTCGAGCCGTTCGCGCGCCATGCCGGCGCATTGTAGGACGCACCGGAGGCGAAGAACTTCCACCCTTGACAATTAGCACGACCGTTCTACCCTGATTTCGTGACCAAAGGCGAAGAGACCCGGCAGGCCATCCTCTCGCGAGCCTTCGAGCTCGCGAACGTGGTCGGCGTGTCCGGGCTCTCGATCGGCCGGCTCGCCGAGGCCACCGGGCTCTCCAAGAGCGGACTGTTCGCGCACTTCGGCTCGAAGGAAGCGCTCGAGGTCGCCGTCGTCGAGGAAGCCGCCCGTCAGTTCGTGCAGGACGTCATGGTCCCCGCCCTTCGCCAGCCCCGTGGCGAGCCCCGCGTGCGCGCGATGTTCGAGCACTGGCTCACCTGGGGACAGCGCCCCGGCGGGTGTTTCTTCGTCGGTGCGAGCGCCGAGCTCGACGATCGACCCGGCCCGCCCCGCGATGCCCTCGTGCAGGCGTGCCGCGACTGGATCGACGCGATCGCGACTGCCGCGCGGATCGCCGTCACCGAGCGTCACTTCCGTGCCGACCTCGACCCCGAACAGTTCGCGTTCGAGAGCTACGGCATCATGATGGGCGCCCACACCTTCCTCAGGTTTCTTCGCGAGCCGACCGCCCTCGCGCGCACGCGCCAGGCCTTCGAGCGTCTCCTCACCTCCGTGCGGGCACCCGCCCGCTGATCTAGTTGGATCTAGTTGTCGAAAGGAGCACCATGTTGGAGTCATCTTCCGTATCACGAAATAGCACGACCGTTCGCTTACCTGCCAGCGTCCGGCTCGCGCGAGTCGCGCTGCAGACCGCCTTCGGGATCTCGCCGAACCTCGGGTCGAGCTTCGCGGAGCGCCTGTTCACGACGCCACGCCGACATCGCCGGCCACAGCGCGAGCGCGCGATCCTCGCGACCGGCCGGCCGTTCACCATCGATGTCCTGCTGCGCTCGCCGCGCTGGGCCGGTCATCACACCCGTCTCGCGGCGTGGCGCTGGGGTCTCGGCCCGACCGTGCTGCTCGTCCATGGCTGGGAGGGCCGCGGCTCGCAGCTCGGCGCGCTCGTCGAGCCGCTCGTCGCTGCCGGCCTCTCGGTCGTCACCTTCGATGCGCACGCCCACGGCGACTCGCCCGGCAGCCGGCTCTACCTCACCGATCACGCCGACGCGATCAGTGACGTCGTCGAGGCGATCGGCCCGGTGCACGCGATCATCGCGCACTCGTTCGGTGCCGCCGCGGTGCTGCTCGCGCACGCGCGCGGTGGCGTCGACGCCGCACGCAACGTCATGATCGCGCCGAACGTGCTGATCGACGACGCCGTCACCCGGTTCGCGCGCGCGGTCGCCCTCGACGGCGCCGATCGCGAGCGCTTCGAGGATCACCTGACCACCGCGAGCGGCGTCGGCATGGACTCGCTGACGATCGGCCGGCTCGTCGCCGGCCGCGACGCCGAGCTCCTCGTGATCCACGATCGCGCGGACCGCGAGGTCCCGTTCGTCCACGGCGAGCGCCTCGCCGCCACCTGGCCGGGCGCGCAGCTCCGCGAGACCACCAACCTCGGCCATCGCCGGATCCTGCGTGACCCCGCCGTGATCGCAGAGATCGTCGAGTTCGCGAGTCACGGCGTGCCGCCGGCGGCCTCCGATCTCGTCCGCGAGGTCGACCGCTTGCTGCAGCCCTGACGACCGCGTCGCGCGCCGAAGCACGCTTGACAGGCACCTACCCCGCTGGTACCCATACCGCCGTTCCCGGGGTCTTAGCTCAGCTGGGAGAGCGCTAGAATCGCACTCTAGAGGTCAGGGGTTCGATCCCCCTAGGCTCCACGAAACGGACGAAGCTTCGCAAACGCGCGAAGCTTCTTTCGTTTTCGGCGACCGCCACGATCGCTCGCTCGACCGTCATCGCTTGTGCTTGCTGGTTGCAGGTACGGTCGCAGGTACGGTTTCGCTCGCTGGACAACGTGTGCGTTCAGTGTCCGGAGTTCACGACGTTCGACGCCACTCGAAATTCGGTCGGCGACGCGAGAGGTCGATCGGCGAATGCTGTTGATCTGAATCGTCAGCGTTTGCGCCTGCGATTGCCAGGTACGGTCTCAGGTGCGGGTTCGGCTGGAGCGTCGATCGAGATGGCATCCGGATCGACGCGCCAGCGGCCAGCGGCTCGCTCCTTGGCAGATGTGTCGGTTGCAGGCGCGGCGAACCTGACCGCGTTGCGCGCACGCGCAAGGTGTTCCGGAAGGAGGTGAGAGTAGAGCTTGGTCACCCGAGTGTCTGAGTGGCCCAGCACACGCGCCAGCAGGAAAAGATCCGGCACCTCCTTGAGGAAATGGCTCGCAAACGTGTGACGCAACGTGTGCGGCCCGCCCTGAAGACCAGCCGCTTTGCGTGCGCGGTCGAACTTCCGCTTCGGCCAGCATGTGTAGCGCTCCCCCTTGGGAGTCGTGAACACGTACTCGCTGCGCCGTGGAAGCGCGAGCAGCACGTCGTGCAGCTCATCAGAAATCGGGATCTCGCGAGGCCGACCGCTCTTCGGCTGCCACTCCTCGCTCGGAGTGACGCGGATCATGCGCGTCGCGAGATCGATGTCCACCCATCTCAAGGCCAGCGCCTCACCGCGTCTGGTGCCTGTATTCGCGAGGAACATCACGAGGGGGATGAGGTCCGCACTGAGCTTGGAGCACTTCGCGAGCAAGCACTTCACTTGATCGCCGCTCCACACCAGCAAGCGCGATTTCTCCTTGACGGGGAGGCGCTTGATCTCCGTCAGCGCGATCTGAACGCGCAAGAGGCGCGCGTACGAGAGCACGGCCTGGAGCACCGCCAGCTCGTTGTTGATGCTGATCGGCTTGATGCCCTCCGCGAGTCGCACCTGTTTGAACGCCTCGATCTCATGCGGCCCGATCGCGGTGAGCTTCAGCGCACCGAAGTGCTCGACTAGCGTTGCCAGCTGGTACCGGCGCGCGCTCCAGGTGGTGGCTCGAAGGTGAGCCTTGGCGTGCGGTCGGTAGCGTTCAACGGAGAAGGTCGAGAACGTCGGCACGACGCGTTGCTCTACGATGCTTGTCCCTTCGATCTCCACGCGCTTTCGCGCCTCGAACGCCTCTGCCTCGTTCTTGCTGCCGTTGACGATCCAGTCCTGGCGCACGCCTCTCGACCAGATCCGTACGCGCCACCGGCTCCTGCCGGCTCTGTAGACCGGCATAGGGGACGTCCTCTCTTGCGGTGGGTTGGGGAAACATTGACGCAATCGACCAGCGCGGAATGCGCCATTGCCGACCAATCTTGCGTGCGCCAGGGATGTCTCCCCGTGCACAGAGCGCAACAACCGTCTTGCGCGGAACCTTCAAGAGTTGGGACGCCTCCGTCGGCGTGAGGATCTCTTCGTGAGTCACACGCTGAGCCCCAGACGATCGAGGACACGCTCAGCCTCGAGTCTCCACGCCTCGTCGAACACGTCGCGAGGGTGGGTTACGTGGTGCGTCCTCGCAGCTGCAGCGAGCTGGTCGCGCAGCTTCTCGCGCCGCTTCGGCGGCAGCTCGTTCATCAGCAACGGGAATCCGACCACGCGAGCCCATCGGACCAACAGACGATCGATGAACGTGAGGTCCTCACCGCCGAGCCACAGCAGCCGGAGTGAGCGTGAGCACGCTTGTTGATGGTGATGTGGGCGCGGTTGTTGATGGTTCCCGTTCCCGTTCCGGCGCACGCCT
>JACCTC010000254.1 GCA_013812655.1 Deltaproteobacteria bacterium
CCCGACCACCTGGCGCCGGACGTGGGGGTGCGCGATCGCGAGGACCTCGCGCGCGACGCGTTCGGCGAGCGCTGCTGCCGACATCGCGCGATCACCGACGACGGTATCGGTGACGACGATGCGGTCGAACACGATGGCACTGGAACCCGCGATCCGCACCCGGACCCGCGCCCGCGCGAGCGGCACGATGCCGGGGATCACGCGGTAGGCGAGGATCTCGAAGCCGAGCGCGCGATCGGCGGCGCTCTCGGCCACAGTCTTGGTCGCGGTGGCCCGCGCGAGCGCGGCGGCGTCGACGACCGTCGCCGGGCGCTCGTGCTCGAGGACCCAGGCTGGTGCCGCGATCGCGAGCGCCGCACGCAACGGCTCGACGGTCGCCGACGCCGATGCGCCGACGCCGACGCCGACGAGGACAGGCTTGATCGCAGGCCGCGCGCTCGCACCGGGCTGCGTGGGCGCGATCGGCTCGCGCAGTGGACCGGCGGGTGCGGGCTGTGCGGCGAGCGCGACCAGCTTGTCGCGCACGAACGGCAGCACGCGAGCCGACAGCTCGGCGGCGGCGCGATCGATGTTCGCGAGCGTTGGCGCCGCCGAGATCAGCGTCTGCAGCACGGTGCCGTCACTCGGGTTGCGCACCCGGATCGTGAGGACGACGGCGGTTTTTTCAGACCTGATCGTGCCGTCGACGATGAGCTTCGCGCGGTCGGGCACGAGCATGCGCGGGCCCACCACGACGACATCGACGCCGCCCGCGACCAGCGCGCGCGCGATCTCGCTGGCGACCGGCTGGCCGTAGATCTCGAGCCTGGCGTCGGCGTCGAGCGGCAGCAGCGCGATCGGACCGGCGGGCTGGGCGCGGATCTCCCCGGGCGCGCCAGCGAGGGCCAGCGCCACTGCGAGAACGGAGAGAACCGGGCGGAGCATGAGGCGTAAAAGTGTACGGCTACTGCGTGCCCGGATCGGGCATCGCGACGTCGAAGGCACCGCTGCTGGTCGACGCTGTCTCGCCGAGCGGCCGGCTGCGATCGAGCCCGCTGCACTCGGTGCACATGATCTGCACGGTCGCGTTGCCGACCGGGCTCCCCGCGCCCTGGAGCTGGAGCTGGCCGAGAACGCGGAGCGCGGGCTTCAGCGTGTACGACGACGCGATCGCCGACGGTGCGAGGTTCGGCGCGAGCTCGACCGCGCCGCGTCCCAGCGGATCGGAGACCCGAACGTCGTAGCGCCCACCGGCTGGCAGCGCGATCGTCACCGCGCCACCTGCGCGCGACGCGACCCGGATCGCGCCGACGCCGGCGAGCGCGAGTGGGCCGAGCGGGACCGCCTCGAAGACGGCCTCGGCGATCGGGGTGAGGTCCGGCTTCTTGATCTGCGAGGTGACGGTCGTCATCGCCGGCGCGTCGATCTGCGACGGCACCCCGGCGGTCAGATCGATGCCGGTGACCGCGAGATCGCCGGCGGCCACGGTGGTCACCGCGAACAGCGGTGCCGCGGGCGCGCGCAAGGCCGGCAGCTGGCCGCTCGCGTTGGCGGTGGCCGCGACCCGCACGATGCCGCTCGCCGGGACCGTGGTCGCACCGGTCGTCACGGTGGCCGCGTTCGCGAGCGTGCCGACGACGATCACCTGCGCGTTCGGGACCGCGGTGGCTACGCGCCGGACCGTGACGCCCGCGAGGTCGCGCAGCGTCAGGTTCGCGTACTGGACCTGCACCGCGGTCGTCAGGTTCAGCGCGCTCGACGTCGCCGAGATCCGCGGCAACCCGGATGCCGGCGGCGGCGTGACGTCGACGATGGCCTCGCCGTTGGCACTCGCGATCGAGCGCACGGTGAAGTTGCCGTTCGTGGTGGTGGCGAGCGTCGACGGGATGCCGTCGACCGTGATCTGGACCTTGGCGCCGTCGAGGCCGCCACCCCCGGGGCCGGCGACGAAGCCCGACACCGCGGTGCCGGCGGTCGCGGCGATCAGCGTCGTGCCCGGGAACCAGTTCGTGACGAGCCGCGGCGCGAACCCCGGGATCGTCGGCACCACGAGCACGTCGTGCGCCACGTTGAGCACGCGCGCGGAGAACGCGCCGGCGCTCGTCGTGAACGTCTCGACGTACGCGTCGCGGACGCCGAGCGGGATGAACCGGAGGTACGCGGGCACCTCGGTCGTCCCCGCGCGCACGTTGCCGGTCGCGAGCACGCCGGGGTCGACGGGCACGCTGTTGAGCGACGTGCCGCCGCCACCGTTGATGAGGTAGAGCTTCTCCTGCGGCGGCGCGGACGCGTTGGCCGGTGGGGTGACGCGCAGCCGGACCTGCATCGAGTTGCTGTTCGGCGTGGCGACGGTGTAGCCGAGCTGATCGGTCGGACAGCTCTGCCCCGGAGCGTCGACGGCGACGAACACCGAGTACACGCCGGCGTCCGGCGCCGCGAACATCACCTGCGAGTTATCGGCCTGCGCCGGCTGGAAGGCGACGAGGGCGTTCTCGTAGCGAATCTCCCAGGTGTACGAGAGCACGCCGCTCGCGTTGATGACGTTGGCGATCGCGCGGATCTGGTTGCCCACGACGCCCATCGGCGGGTCGAACGTCAGGAACACGGTGCAGCCGACGTTCGCGTCGTTGCCCACCGAACTGTCGGGCATCGGATTGAATTCACTGCCCCCGCACGCAGCGAGGCCGACCACGATCGCGAGGCCGGCACTGCGAGTCATCGCTGCACGCATCGCGCGACTCATCGATCGATTCACCGGGCCTCCAGGCGCCAGGTCTGGCGTTGCAGACAGCTCGTCGAGATCACCGAGCAGGTCGGATCGCCGTCGGCACACGCGAGCGGGGTCTGCTTGCGATCCGCGATCTCGACGCGCAGCTCGACGACGGTACCGGGCACGAAGGCGTCGGGATCGAACGCGACGCTGTTGCCGCTGGCACCGGCGATCAGCTGGCGCGTGCCACTACCCGCGCGCATCGACCACGCGAACGTCGGCAGCTGGCGGATCGGATCGCCCGTCGGCGGCCACCGATCGAGATCGTCGTCGACCTGGATCTGGAACAGCGTCGGCTCGTCGACGACCAGCACCTGCCCGGTCGGCGGCGGCAGCGGCGGCAGCGTGACGACGCACGGCGGCCTGTCCTCGACGATCGTGACGATCGTCGCCTTCTCGGTCGCGTGCGCGAGCGGGTCGCGGACGGTCAGCCGGACGTCCCATGGGCCGATCGCGGTCGGCAACAGCCGGCGGCCGGTCTGGAGCACGAGCGGATCATCCTGCGGCACCGCGCGATCGGTCAGCGTGAACTCGACGTTGGCCGGCGAGTACGCCTTCCACTCGGGCACCAGCGCTGCGAGCTCGTCATCACCGTCGCGGTAGCTCGAGAACAGGTCGACCGGCGTGCCGATCACGAAGCCGTAGTTGCTGACGACGCGGATCTCGGCGACCTCGGGCTCGTGGTCGACGATCGACAGCAGCAGCTGATCGGTCGGCTTCGCGCTCGCGCCGTGATCGTCGGTGCCCTCGAGCACCGCGCGCATCGACTGCACGGGGACGGCGACCGCAGGGCCGTCACCATCGGGATCGGCGCGCAGTCGCGGCACCTCGAACGTGAGGTCCTCGGCGATGCCGGTGACGACGGGCTCGGCGTCGCAATCCGCGAACACGCTCGCGTCGGTGCACGCGTAGACGCGCCACTCGAAGTCGACGCCATGATCGTCGGGGTCGTAGGCGATCGCGCGCAGCGTGACGGTGTCACCGCGATGGATCGGGTCGGTGGAATCGGCGCGGATGTCGAGCGACGGCCGCTGGTTGATCGCGTCGACGTAGAAGCAGCCGGTCGATCCGACGCTCAGCGCGCACACGGCGGTGCAGACGATGTTCGCGATGCTCGGTCCCCGGTTGCTCACGGCATGTCCCACGGCAGCTCCCTCGTGCAACCATCTTGCCACCTGCAAGTCAGCGAATCACCAGCATCCTGCCGTCGAAGATCGAGGGCGGATCGCGACACCATTGTCTCGCTTTCGGGTCCGGTCACTGACCGCAGAAGACCTTACCGGCCTCGGCGCGGACGCGGCAGCGCGCGACCCGCCCGATCTCGAGGTAGCCCGCCGACCTACCACCGACCTGGACCGGGTAGCGGCCCGGCTTGAGCCGGGCCATGCGCCCGCGAGAATATCTGGTGTCACCGATCGTGATGTCGTCGACCTCGATCGTCACCTCGACCGGCGCGAGCATGTCCCCCGTCGCGGTCGCGAGCTTGCCGGCGACCACCTCGACCTCGCGGGACCAGCGGTGGCCCGGGATGTTCGGCTGCTCGCAGACGACCACGTGGGGGCCCACGGGTACCGTGAAGCTGCGGGTCGGGTTGATCTTGCCGCGGGCGACGCCGTCGATCGTGACGTCACACCAGGTGTCGTTGGTGACCACGAGCGTCGCGGTCGCGACCGCCGCGTCCACCGGTGCCGAATCGGCGGGCGCTGCATCCGCCGGCGACGACAACATCGGCACCGCGTCCGCGACGCGGGCGTCGAGCGCCGCGAGCCGCACCGGAC
>JACCTC010000269.1 GCA_013812655.1 Deltaproteobacteria bacterium
CGGTCAGCCCGTAGCCCAGCTCTTTGCGAATCGCGGCGGCGGTCGCGACGACGTCTTCACCGACCTTCACCGAGCCAACGAACGGCAGCGGCGACTCGCCATGGACGCGCGCCGTGTCGCGGTACCAATCCTGCCGCTGCTGGCAGATGTAGATGGTGTCGAGCAGGTTCGGACTCGGACGTGTCGCCTGCTTGTGGCCGATCGTCCGGAAGTCGGGGATAGGGACGCGCTCCTCGGGTGGCTCCGGCAACAGCAGAAAGCCGATCGGCGCGTGGGTCGCGCTTGCGAAAGCCTCGAGCTGCTTCAGCGTGGGCTTCGCCTTGGCGCGTATCCACTCCCCCAGGTGGGGGAACCGCGAGGCATAGTCCTCCGGAGTCTTCCCGGAGCGGGTGATCGCCCACTGAAGAAGCTCAGGCGCGACGTCGATGCGCGTGCTCATCAGTCGTCATCCTCGTCGCCATCGGCGACGGTGGCCACTTTAGCCGCTCGACCGTTACCACACGCCGTAGCCGACGGCCGGGACTCCTCGAGCCGCGCCTTCGCGTAGCGAAACGTTGGATCCCCCGCACCCATCGTCGCCATCCTATCGCATCACCCCGACAGCCCTGCGGGTGGCCTTGTCAGGCTCGAACCGGCGACGCGCGCCGCCATCACTGGCTCGTCGAGGCCGAGGATTTTCCAGACACTGTCTGGAAATTTCTTGCGAGTAGCTCGGAGCGAGACTTTGCAGACGCTGTCTGCAAAATCCTCTTCGGGGAGTCGCCGCGGCTGGCGTATTCACTCGCTCTCCTCGCTCAACCGCACGAACACCTCCCAGCGCAGGCCACGCGGCTCGAAGCCGAACGCGCTCACGCGGTACTCGCCTGCGCCGACGCGCGCCATGATGTCCGCGAGCGCGAGCGGACCGGACACGTCGAAGCCGCCCAGCTCGGAGAGGTTGCGGTACTCGACGAAACCCGCGTCGGTCTCGGGGCCGTCGGGGATCACGAGCTCGCCGAGCATGCGCGCGATGCTGATCCGCGTCGACTGCTTCGCAGGAAGCGCAGCGAGCAGCTGCGCGAACTGCACGGGCGTGACCCGCCGGATCGCGTCCTGATCGGTATGGCGCGCGGGAAGCGCGGGCTCCTTGCGCTGCAACTCGCCCGACCAGAGGCCCAAGAGCCACGTGTGATACAGCTCGCGCACATCCTCGGGCGGAACGCGCAACGCGATCACGATCTCGGAAAGAGAGTGTCGCTGCTCCAACTTCTCGAACACGAGCGCCGCGAGCTCGCCCTTCGGCATCTCCGCCGCGCGCACCACGGCCTGCTGCGCGTTGCGCGGCGAGCGCTGGTCCGCTTCCAGCTCTCTCGCGAGTCGCTCGACGTCGGATGCCTTGAAGCGACGCACGCTCTTGTCGTCGATTGACGGGTGCAGTCGCGTCCCTTCGAAGCGACGCACGGTCGAGATGCTGACACCGAGGCGCTTGGCGACGTCATCGCGCGTCAGCGCTGCCATTCTCAGCGCGTCATCGCCCTGCTTCTTCGACGAACGCGGCGACACGTCGGGCTTCGGCATCCGAAATTGATAACGCAACCCTCTGATCTCTAGCCGCCGAGAAATGCACGCGGGAATCCCCGACCATGTCAGAAACAGGCCAAGACCCCGCCGTTTGGCAGGCGCTGGCACTCGCGAGACAGGGCCGCGACGCCGCTTGGCGAGCACCGCTGACAGGCGCGCGGTTCTACCCCGGTTGTACCCAGCGCATTCCTCAACGATCACGCCTCCGACGAGGACTCGTCCCGCGTTCTCCCGTTTGGTGCCGTCGAGAATCGAACGATTTCGCGGCCTTCGATCGCCGCGGGGAACTACTTCTTCGAGTGGTGCGCGTGGATTGGATTCGCCGTCTACTGCTTCGCGTTCTGGCGCGCACGGCGCGATCGCGATCGGCAAGCGATCATCCTGGAATCGATCTTTGGGGTCACCGGCATTGCTCACAAGAAGCACGACCGTATCGGCCGCTGTTCGCTCGTGGTCCAAGGGAGTTCGCGAGAACACGCATTCGACAGCCCCGCCGAGAACGTTCAGGGCAACGGGGCGATGGACCTCGGGATGCTCGGTGCCAAGCGCGCCGGCAACGACGGCCGCAAAAAGCTCGAAGGGACGCGCACGGCGGGTTCGCACGCACGCGCGAGGCTGTGTTCAAGGCGCTCGCGGCGCTCAAAGGCTGGATTTGTGTATAAGGCGGAGATGGCGAGTTACGAGAAACGCACCTGGTGGCGCGGCCACCGTATGACCGAGCGACTCACGAACGAGGGCTTCCTGGAAGCAGCCGTCACGGCCGCGTTCTTGATCGCCGCAGCGGATGGCAGCGCGAGTGACGTCGAGTACGACGCGTTACTAAATCGCCTCGAGCTTCTCGGCGGCGTTGATCGCGACAAGATCGATGAGCTGCTGACCGCAGTCGCGAAGGATGTCGAGGAAGCTGGCTTCGAGCCGCGGATCGCGCGTCTCGGCGATCTGATCACGGACAAGGAAGCCGCCGAAGCAACGTTGATGCTGGCACTCGCAGTTGCGCTCGCCGACGACGATGTCTCGACCGAAGAGCGCGAGGTCGCGACGCAGCTCGCGGCCGGCCTCGGGGTTCCGGACCTCGACCTCGATCGTCTGTTGAGCGTACTTCGCACGTAGCTCTCCTCGGCCGTCCGACAGAAATTCAGTCGCCGCGGGAAGTACGGTTCAGGGATATAGGACCTGCTCAAGAGCTTCGCGTTCGACGGCAAGGCCGTGCCGATGAAGCCGTTCGATCTCGAAGGTCAGCGGAAGGTGCCCGGCACCACGGGCCTCGGCACGTTCAGCATCAAGGACGGCAAGATCACGCAGGTGCACGACGGCTACACAAAGACCCACGCGTTCAAGTTCGGCAGCAACAAGGAGGGTGCATGGATCGAGATCGGTGGAGGCCGGCACTTCCCGCTGTCGCCGACCACGGCCAAGATCTCGTCGGCCACTGGAAGAGCTCCGGCCACGAGTACAAGTTCCGCGCGGACGGCACGCTCGAGGGCGGCGGCTCGTGGCAGCTCGACGGTTACCTGCTCGGGATCCGGTACCACAACGGGGCGCAGTTCAAGCCAAGCGGACCTGAGCGCGAGAGCTCGCGTCAGCGGTTCGCGCCGACGGCGCTGGCGCGGCGCGCCATCGTCTCAGATGCCGCCGCGTACGAGACACCCGGAATCACGCCGAGGTCTGAGAGGCAGGTCGACGCGCGAAAGACCCACGCCTCGAACGCGTCGGTGCGGCGCCACTCGTCGAGCTTGGCCCGATCGCCGTAGCAGGTGAACGCGGAGTTCATGTCGCCGCCGTGCGGGGTCAGCCAGAAGCCATCCCAGCGCGCGAACCATCCTGCCTTCTGCTGAGACTCGAGCCACGCACCGGTCTCGCTCCATAGCGCCATCGCCTCGGCCTCGCGGCCCACGATCGGACGATTCGCGCCAATGAACAACACTGCCTTCTCGTTCGCCATGTCTGTTGCTCCTGTTGGTTGGAGCGCGACGATCGTTCTCGGTGGACAGGTTGTCAAAGCATCGCCACCGCAACCTGAACTCCCGGTGGAAACCTTCAGAGAGCATTTCGTGGGGAACCTCGGTCTCTCCACGTCATCGAGTGGCTGATGACTGGACCGCAGCCGGTAACTTGCAGCTGCATCCCATCGTGGTGTGTCGATACAACACGCGATGCACGAGCACCAAAGTCGAGCAGCGGTAGCTTTGCTGGCGCTTGCGCAGGCGTCTCGCCGGTGCCGATGGCGGATAACAGATCATTGCGAGGTTTCGTATCTCGCCGAGGAGACGTTCGAACTCCCGACGAACGCCGGTGCGCGAGATACCCCGCGGTTAGGTTGCTTGAGGTGGCGCCGTCTCGAAAGCCGCGCGGCGGGCCGCGGCGGATCGGCGGGGATGGGATAGTGCCCGCGTGCCGAACGCGCCTCTGACGCTGAACGACTCCGCAGGCACCCACGTGCTGGGGCTCGACACGATCGAGACCCTGGCGCTGGCAGCGGTGGTCCTGTTCATCGGGTACCTCATTCGCCGCCGGATCGCGGTGCTCGACAACTACAACATCCCGGCGCCGGTGATCGGCGGGTTCCTGTTCGCGGCAGTTGCGCTCGCCTTCCGCCAGTCCGGCGTGGTCGCGCTCGAGATGAACACCACCCTCCAGAACCCATTGATGGTGGCGTTCTTCACCACGATCGGACTCGGCGCGCGCCTCAGCCTGCTGCGCCGCGGGGGCGTGCTCGTCCTGTGGTTCTGGCTGCTCGCCGCGGTGGTGGCCGTGCTGCAGAACGGCCTCGGCATCAGCCTCGCGGCCGCCCTCGGGCTCGATCCGCTGCTCGGGCTGATCGCGGGCTCCGTCACGATGAGCGGCGGCCACGGGACCGCGGCGGCGTTCGGCAAGCTGTTCGAGGAGCAGTACGGGGTACAGGGAGCCGTGACGCTCGGGATGGCAGCGGCCACCTTCGGCCTGGTCTGCGGCGGCATCATCGGCGGGCCTGTCGGGACGCGGCTCATCGGGCGCTTCGGCCTGTCACCGAGCAGGGCCGCCGTCCCGCCGCCTCCCCCGGAGGTCGCGCGCGGCGCGCTCGACGAGGAGATCGATACCGAGCCCGCCGGCCCGGCACCGACGGCGTACAGCCTGCTCCAGGCACTGACGGTCGTCCTGGTCGCGATGGTCGCGGGCGCGATCGTCAGCGGCTGGCTGACGCGAATCATGACCCTGCCGCCCTACATCGGGGCGATGCTGTGTGCCGCGGTGCTGCGCAACCTCGCGGACGCCACGGGCCTGCTCCGACTCGAGCAGCGCTCGATCGATGACCTGGGCACGATCGCGCTGGCGCTGTTCCTCTCGATGGCGCTCATGACGCTGCGGCTGTGGGAGCTCGCCGATCTCGCGCTGCCGATGCTCGTCATCCTCGCGGGTCAGGTCCTCCTGGTCGCGGCCTTCACGACATACGTGACGTTCCGCGCGATGGGCCGCGACTACGACGCGGCCGTGATGGCCGGCGGCCACTGTGGCTTCGCGCTCGGCGCCACGCCGAATGCGGTCGCGAACATGTCGGCGCTCGTCGAGCGCTTCGGTGCGGCGCCGCGGGCGTTCCTCGTGTTGCCGATCGTGGGCGCGTTCTTCATCGACTTCACCAACGCGCTCGTGATCACCGGCTGCGTCAATCTCCTGCGGTGAGCACGACCTCGTGGAATCGTGGACACGCCAGGCTGCTCAGCTTCCGCGCAGCGCCTTCGTCAGCCCCTCGATCGTCGGGACGTCGTGCTCCTCGGTCAGTCAGGCAGCCCACGAGGTGATCGATCCCGGCGTAGTGCTCCGCCTTGCGCTTGATCGTACGTGGCCGCTCGGTCTCGAGCTCGTGGATGGCTCAGCGACATCAATGTCGCGATCGCCGGCATCTGGCTTCGACATGGCGCGTGCAACCTTGCGAGATCCGTCACGCGAGTCGGCACATCGCTTGCGCTAGGGACCTTCCATGCGCTCGCTCGTCTTGCTTTCCCTCGCCGCCCCGCTCCTCGTGATCCCCGTCCGCCCCGCCGATGCCTGCAGCGCCCCACGGTGCTGGCCCGGGGCGTTCGTTCCTGCGGACAACGCGACGATCCCGGCGAACGCGCCGGCCCTCTACTGGCGTCCTGCACGGGACCTCGGCGGGGAAGTCACGCCGGATCCTGCATCGGTGTCTCTGACCACGGTCGACGATCCGGATACCCAGATCTCGTTCACCGCTACCGCGCTCCCCAGCGGCGACTTCGTACTGGCGCTCGACGAACCGCTCGTCCCCGGCACGCGCTACGTGCTCGAGGACCTCGCGACGTGTGGCGACGAATTTGGACCGCGCGTCGGCTTCCTCGCCGCCAAAGCCGAGTACGAGTACGACGTGACCGACCACGTCTGCACCATGGGCACGCTGGGGGTGTTCATGTCCGACGGCAAAGCGACGGAGGCGTGCGCACTCATCGACGTCTCATGATGGTCCAGCGCGGCACGGTTACTCGCGGCCGCGGCCCGCACGCTGCGCGTGCTCGTCGGGGAGGATGGTCAACGACGGGCTCAGAGCGGCGGTCCGGTGCGCGAGAGGTAGGCGAAGTCGATGTCGTGGTTGTTCGAGCGTACGGAGAACAGGCTCGGTGTAGACGCCGGTGTGATCGACCGGGGTCTCGACGTTCGCATACCCGAAGTAGTAGCCCGTGCCGGCGTCGCGCCGGATGCGCAAGAACCCCATGCTGACGCTGATGTCCGTCTCGGCTCCGGACAGCGCCGCCATCTCGTCCGTGCGGTCGGCGATGCCAAGCACGCTCGTCGAGTCGTTCGAGCTCATGGTCCACGCGCGTGTCCGACCTTCGACGCTCAGCTGCTCGGCGTCTTGGTCGGTGCTCCCCTCGACGAAGTGGGCGATGTTGCGTCCGCGGTCGCCGGGGATGTTGGCTCGATGTGCTCGCGTGCCGTGAGGAGTCGCTGTCCGAACTCGTCGATCGTCAGCCGCAGGACCACGACATCACTCACGGCCTGGACCGCTGAGACGGGAATGACCACCTGCGCATGGGTCCAGAATGGCTTATTGATGCCGAGCGCGCTGATCGCGTCGGACGTGACCCGAACAACCAGCGACTCCACCTTCCATGCTCCGGCATCGATCTCGATCTCGTCGACGCGGCCGAATACGCGTCCACCGCCACCGACGACCTGCATCCCTCGTAGCTGCTGACTGTATTTGATCATCGCAAACCCTACGATCGTTCAGTCGATGCGGCACGCCCTGCTCGCGTCATTCTGCCGAGAGGCACGGCTGGGCTCCCCGGCGGGCTCGCCGCTGCGGGACGTCCGCAACTTCAATCAGCTGGGCGCCGGTCCGACCCACCGAGTACACGCGGAGCTCGCCGTCCTTGTTGTAGTTCCAGGCGCCGACGCGCGCCCCACTCTGCCGAAGAGCACTCTCGAAGCTCATGTGTTTGCCAGCTTGGTCATCGCGAACGCGCAGTGTTGAGTACTCCGAGCTCGTGCATCGCGTCTTCGCTCGAGAGCTCATCCCGATCGCGCGCGGTGGCCACGCTCGCGATGCATGCGCGCGGCGCGCATGTAGCGGGTCGATCCTGGCTAGCGTGGGTTTCGCTTCATGCGATCCGTCCGCTTTGCTTGAGCCAGTCGAGAGTGGGCGCGAGAGTGTCGCGTGCGGAGCGGAAGCTTACGCCAAGCTCGCGCTGCGCCTTTGCCGACGACACGAACCAGAACTTGGTGGCGTACGGGACTATGTGCGGGTTGTAGGGCAGCGGAATGCGGAGCCTGGTCGCGACCGCGGTGATCACCTTGAACAGACCGTTTGGCACGCGCACGATCCGTTTGTGCTGACCGAGTAATTCGAGGCACAGCTGAGCAATCTGCTTCACGCTCAGATTGGCGCCGCCAAGGATGTAGCGATGTCCCGAACGGCCGCGCTCGAGCGCGCGCACGATCGCTAGCGCGACGTCGTCGAGGTACACGACCGACGTGCCGCCGTTGCACACGAGTACTGGCTTGCTCTTGGCGAAGTCGATCAGGTTGCAAGCGGTGATCAGGGCGGTGTCGTTTGGGCCGTAGACCTCGGCCGGGTTGACTACTACGACCGGCACGCCGTCGGCGACTGCCGCCATGCACATCGCTTCCGCCGCGCGTTTGCAGCGCGAATACGATAGCCGCCGATCGGGTACCGTCCATTCCGCCGACTCGTCGAATTCGTGTGGCTCGCTCGACGCGTTGATCGCGAGAATGCTCGACACGAACACGACGCGAGTGCCGGGCCGAGCCCTGGCGGCGTCGAGCACATTACGGGTGCCGCCGACCACGACGTCCCCCATCAGCGGGGAATCGATCTGATCCCACGCCGACAGGCTCGCCAGGTGGATCACCGCATCGCAGCCGTCGATCGCTGCCTGCACGCTCGCAAGGTCGCGCACGTCGCCGACCGCTCGCTCGCAGCTCGTGCCATCGATCCGATCAGTCTTGCTCGTCGGGCGCAGCAGGCATCTCACCGCGTGACCCTCCGCGATCAGCGTGCGCACGACGACCGATCCGATGAAGCCGTCCCCCCCGTGACCAAGATCATCATGGCCCGAGGTCGTAACACGTGCGCCATGCCCAGATCACCCTGGCATCGGTTGGTGCTTGGCTCATCTCCGACGGAGAAACAGTCTCTCAAGTCAAAGGGCGAGGCATACCGGCGCTACCAGGAACGGGTGTCGCGATTCGTGCCGTGGCCTCGTAGATCCACCAACCTGAACAGCGCGCTGGGGCCCGACGTTGTATTGCTTGTCCAGCGAGTGAACAGTAGCGTCGGCGCATGGACTTACGAGCGATCGCGAACAGGAGCCACCGCGGCATCGATCTCGCGATGGCCTTACAGTTCCCGATGTGGGCGCACCACGTGCGCGTGAGCGGCGGCGAGAAGGTGCCGGAGGCTGTCACCCATTGCAGCATCCGATGGTTGACGCTCGAGAAGTGGCCGCACTCCACGCTACCCGACTTCATCACGAAGCTGCCGCGGCTCAGCTACCTCGAGGTGCGCAACGCCGGCAAGCTGCGCCGCTTGCCCGACTTCGTGTTCGGGCTTCAGCGGCTCGAGGTGCTCAATCTCGAGGGCAGCGCGATCGAGACCCTCGACGGAGTCGAGCGCATGCCGGCGCTCGCCGCGATCATGCTCGCGCGCACGCCGCTCGGTCGTGCCAAGGCCGTCCGCGAGCTCGCCGCGCGGATTCCCATGGGCGAGGTGGCCCACGTCCAGCAGACGACGATTCACATCGACCGGCCCGTGGTCGTCCCCAAGAACCGGGCCGAGCTGATTCGTGCGGTCCAGCGCGGCGTCTATCCGGAGATGCCGAAGCCCGACGCGAGCGGCGGCACGTTCGAAGGCCTTGACGTCTACTGGCCCTCCTCGAAGACGAACTTCGCCAAGACGACATGGCGGTATTGCAAGCTCAGGGGCGACTTCAGGCGCAGCAACTTCGATGGCGCGACGTTCGATTCGTGCATCTTCGTCGACAAGTGGTTCGAGGGGATCAGCGCGAAGGGCGCCACGTTTCGCGGCTGCTACTTCAAGGAGTGTGTGATGAAGGGCGCAAACCTCGAGGGCGCGCGGTTCCTCGACGTGGCGCCCGACAGCGAGCTCGACCTCTCCAACGCGAAGGCCGCGAGGCTCGAGCTCGCAGCGCGGTTCACGTCGCCGGGCGCCGCCACGCGCGTCGTCGCCCCGAAGGCCGATCTGCGCGACGCTTCGATCGCGCTCGCGCTCACGGCCGATGCCAGGCGCCCGGGGCCGAAGGCCACGTGGCCGACCGCCGCGTTCGCCGGTGCGAGGACGAGCAAGGCGACGCGTATCGAGTATGCCCCGCTCGTCGGCGCGGCGCCCGCGAGGGTGTCGACGGCTGCGGCGCCCGAGCCGCCGAAGCGCGTCATCGTCGATCCCAGGGGGCCGTGCGCCGCCGTGCTCGGGCGTATCGACGCCTCGAACGCAGGACTATGGCTGCTCATCGCCGACGCGAAGGTCGCTGCGGCATGGCGCGGTGACGACGGCGAGGACAACAGTGACTTCGCACGCGCCACGCGGGCGCTCGAGGCCGGAAGGCACACGATCCGCGTGGGCGACGGCCGCGGCCTGATCATCGCGGACATCGGCGAGCACGGCTACGCGTTCGCCTATGCGATCGACGGCGGAGTCGCGCTGCTCGAGCTCGGCGTCGTCGAGGACGACTTCGACGAGAGCATGGGGTGGAAGAAGCTGGCGAAGCTCCACGGCGCCCACGTCGCGCAGCTCGCCGCGAAGCGACGCTCGAAGGTCGGCATGGTGACCGTGACGAGTGGCGCGCTCGCGCTGCTGCTGCCGTACGCCACGCTCCGCAAGCGCGGCGAGGACCAGCTCGTCTTGCCACTACCCAACGGTACCTACGAGATCGTCAGGGAGCAGTTCGCGGATCCGTCCCCCACCGACGCGCACGGTACTTACCTGGGACGCGTGCGGATCGCACGCGCGGAACGATAGGTACGGTTCACCATGAGCCGACTCGCCATGGGGACGAGCATGACACGACGCCCTACGCGCTGCGGAGGATCGTATCGAGCTCGTCCGCTCACTCCGTGCTGATCGACAGCAGCGAGCGCGATGCACTGGAGCTACGCCGATAGCGTCGACCTCGCGACCGACGGCGCGTACCTCGAGATCGACCTGATCGCCTGAGCGCAGGTACAGAAATCGGGCCTCCACACCCTCTGCGTCGAGGGCTGTGACTAGACTGCCTCGTGACCTGGATCGAGGATCAATTCGAGCGATTCTCCACGTGGGCCGAGACTTCGATTCCAGCGGCGGTGCTCGCCGTTGTCATCGTGCTGCTCGGCTACCTGATCGCGCTGTTGCTCAAACATCTCGCGACGCGGCTGTTGCGGCGCTGGAGCACGGGGCTGGTCGGGGTCGTCGAGCGGATCTCGCACCAGCGCGGCGTGCCGATCCCGATCGAGCGGGCCGAGACCGAGACCGTCGTGGTCAAGGTCACCAGCCGGATCGTGTTCTGGCTCGTGTTCGTGATCTTCATCGCCGCGGCGACGTCCGTGGTCGGATTCCCGGTCGTCTCGACGTGGCTGCAGGGCTTCGCCGCGTACCTCCCGCGGGTGCTCGCCGCGCTCGCGGTCGTGCTGCTCGGGATCCTGGCCGGTAACCTGGCGCGCGTGCTCGTGCTGTCGGCGGCCGCCTCGGCGGGCCTCAGCTACGCGCGCACGCTCGCGCGGACGATCCACATCAGCATCATCTTGATCGCGGCGGTGATCGCGATCGAGGAGCTCGGCGTCCAGGTCACGTTCCTGATCGTGCTGGGCTCGATCGCGCTGGGGGCCGTTCTCGGTGGGGCCGCGCTCGCGTTCGGCCTGGGTGCGCGCGGCGCCGTCAGTAACCTGGTCGCCTGCCACTACCTCGTGCGGAGCTACCGCGTCGGTCATCGGATCCGGATCGATGGCTTCGAGGGCGCGATCGTGGCGATCGAGCCGACCGCGGTCGTGTTGCAGACCGCCGAGGGGCGTGTCTCGATCCCGGCGCGCACGTTCAGCGAGAAGCCGTCCACGCTGCTCTCGGGCGAGACCACGTCGTGAACCCGGTCGACTCGCTCGCGCTCGCGCTCGTCGAGACGCATCCGGTCGATGCGGCCCGCGCGCTCGAACGGCTCGCTCCCGCGCCGGCCGCGGCGCTGCTCCGCGAGCTCGAGCCGGCGCTCGCGGCGGTCGTGGTCGCGCACGCGGAGGCCGGGTTCGTGACCTCGCTGTTCGTCGAGCTCGACGCCGAGGCCGGCCCGATCGTGGCGGAGCTGCCGTCGAGCATCGCGGCAGCCCTGCTGCGCCGCGTCCCGGTGGCGACCGCCGACGCGGTGCTCTCTGCCTGCCCGCCTCGATTCTCGACCGCGGTGCGGGGCGTGATCTCGCAGCCGATCCGGACCGCCGGCGCCCTCATGGATCCACACGCACCCTCGCTGCCTCGCGATGTCGCCGCGGCCGATGCGCTCGCGCGGATCCGGCAGCATCCCGATCGCTTCAGCCACTACGTGTACGTCGTCGATCGCGGCGGCGTGCTGGTCGGGGTGACCCGGCTCGTCGATGTCATCGCAGCGCCACCCGAGCTGTTGCTCGAGGATCTGATGCGCACGCCGGTCGCCCGCCTCCGGACCGACGACCTCGAGGTCGCGGCGCTCGCGCATCCAGGTTGGACGATGTATGCCGCGCTGCCGGTGGTCGATCGCGACGACCGGCTCGTCGGCGTGATCCGGGACGATGTCGTGCGCTCGATCCTGCAGCGCACCCGCGTGTCGCGGTCCGAGACCTCGGTGTCGCTCGCGCTCTCGCTCGCGGAGCTGTTCTGGCTCGGTCTCAGCGGCGTGACCGAGGGGGTGGCAAGCGTGGTCGGTCGCGAGGCCAAGGTCGCCGAGGCGACGCCGCCCAAGGATCCCCCGTGAATCCGAGCGCAGAGCCCGCGCGCGCCGCGCTCGCGGATCACCTGATGGCGATCCACCCGCACACCGCCGCGATCGTGCTCGAGCGTGCGGAGCCCGACGAGGTCGCGCGGTGGCTCGACACGCGTGAACCCGTGGCCACGACCGCGGTCCTCGCGCGCATGGTCCCCGAGCGCGCGGCGCGGGTCCTCGCGATGCTCGGCGACAACCACGTCCGCGCGGTGCTGTCCACGCTGCCGGCGCCGCGCGCCGCGGCGGTGCTCGCGTGGCTCGATCCGGACGAGCGGGCGCGCTTGCTCGAACTATCGGCCGAGGCTGTCGCACGCGAGCTCCGCGAGCTCCTCGCGTATCCCCCGAACACCGCCGGCGCGCTGATGGATCCGCGGGTGTTCACGGTCCGCGAGACCGAGACCGCGAGCGCCGCCCTCGAGCGGCTGCGCGACGCCCCTGGGACGACTGCCGAGGTCTACGTCGTCGACGGCGAGCAGCGCCTCGCGGGTGCGATCCCCATCCACCGCCTCGCGCTCGCCTCCCGCGACGCGCGGATCGCGACGCTCGTCGACCCAACGCCGGGCGCCGTCAGCGCCACCGTCACGCGCGAGGAGCTCGTCGAGTATCTGACGCGCACTGGCCTGCCGAGCATCGCGGTGGTCGGTGCCGACGGGGCGTTGCTCGGCGTGCTCCGACACGCCGCTCTCGTCGGCGCGGCCGAGGCCGAGGCCGTGATGGATCTGCAACGGATGGTCGGCGTCAGCGTCGACGAGAAGGCACTCTCGCCGATCGGGTTCGCCGTCAAGAAGCGTCTGCCGTGGCTCAACATCAACCTCCTCACCGCGTTCCTCGCCGCCGCGGTCGTCGGACTGTTCGAGAACACGATCGCGACGGTCAGTGCGCTGGCGGTGATGCTGCCGGTGGTGGCCGGGCAATCTGGAAACAGCGGGGCGCAGGCGCTGGCCGTGACGATGCGCGGGCTCGCGCTGCGCGAGGTCCGCGCATCGCACTGGCGGCGGCTGGCGTTCAAGGAGGCGATGGTCGGCATGATCAACGGCTTCGCGATCGCGATCGTCGCGGCGATCGGCGTGCTGGTGTGGAGCGGATCGATCGGCCTCGCGCTCGTGATCGCCGTCAGCATGGTGATCGCGATGGCGGCGGCGAACTTCGCGGGCGCCTCTATCCCGATCATGCTGAAACGGTTCGGACAGGATCCGGCGCAATCGGCATCGATCTTCCTGACGACGGTCACCGATATCGTCGGCTTCTTCGTGTTCCTCGGCCTCGCGACGCTCGCGATCGAGATGCTCTGAGATCACCCCGCGGTCTGTAGCCCCGCCGCGCACGCGCGGATCGATAGTTGCGCCGCTATCCGCTCCTCAGGTACGCCGGCCTGCTGGGAAACCGTGAGACGTTCGGGGTCATGCGACGGACGTCGGTGCTGGCGCTCGCAATTGCGCTGGGATGTGGTGGCGGCGCGCCGACTCCCACGCCGTACCCGTCGCGCTCGGAGTCTTCGATGCATCCGCGACCAACCGCGGCATCGACCATCGCGACCACGCCCCGCAGCGAGCTCCAGGTCCAGACCATCGCGGCGCTCGAGGGCTTCACGTACGAGATGTGCGCGTGCACGGACACGGCTTGCGCCGACGCCGTCGCGGCGACCCTGACGGCATGGGCCGACCGCCAGCACCACGACGACGGCGTCGATCAGGGCGACGCCGCCGCGGCGGATCGGATCGCCGAGCTTTCCGGCGCCTATGGGGAGTGCAAAGCGAAGCTCGCCCTACCCCCGACGCCACCGCCGCGAACCCTCGCCGCGGTGCCGGAAAGGGCACCGGACGAGTGCCTGCGCTATCAGCGCGCCGTCGAAGCGTACGTGACGTGCGCGAGGGTTCCTGAGAACCAGCGCGACGTGATCTTCCTGGCCTACCAGGACCAGGCCTCGACCTGGGACACGTTCGACTTCGCGAGGGCCAAGCCAACCGCGCTGACGAGGATCGCGAGCGAGTGCAAGAAGGCGCGCGACGCCACGCCGCCCTGCCGCTAATTAGGAGTGTTGCAGACCAGGTCGGGGCCCGCACGGCAACGCGACGCAGCCCTTCCCGCGCTGGCGTGCAGAGGCACTGCGAAGCCGCCGCACGCAGGAGGACCGTGCGGCGTCCTCGCGCACGGCGGGAGCGAGCGCTACCGCACGGGCTCCAACGTGCTCCGGCATGACCCAATGGTGTTGGCGTGTGCCCGCGCGCTGCGACGGATCTGCCTACGGTATTGAAATGCTCGACCCGGCTCTCGCAGTCACCAACCCAGAAGCGACGATTTCAGCGACCGCGCCAGGAGGATTTCGTGGCCTGTATCGCGCGTTCTTCGATCACGCCGAGAAGAAGCGCCGGTGGAACGTCGTCGACGGAATCCCGTGGGACCAGGTCAAGCATCAGGCGGTCGACGAGGACCTCGTCGAGATCCTCGAGGCGTTCTACTCGGTCGAGATGTACCTGCCGGACTACAGCGCCAAGCTGATCGCGCTGAACCGACAGAACCACGGGATGGCCTGGTTTCTCACCAACTGGTGCTACGAGGAGTCCAAGCACGCGATGGTGATCGAGGAGTGGTTGATCCGCTCCGGCCGCCGGACGCCGCAACAGATGGAGCAGCTCAACGACCGATTGCTCGCCGGCGAATGGCAGTTGCCGTTCACCTCGACGCGTCGCATGTTGATCTATTCGATGATGCAAGAGCTGGCCACGCAGCTCAACTACGTGAATCTATCGAAGCTCACCGCACCGGCAGGTGATGCGGCACTGCAGAAGCTCATCCTGCTTATCGCCAGCGATGAAGGTTTGCACCACAAGATGTTCGTGGACTGCGTGAAGGAGCACCTGAACGCTGATCGCGCCGGAACGGTGGAGGATCTAGCGTACGTACTGCAGCACTTCGCGATGCCTGCGCACGATCAGATTCCCGACTGGAAGCGAAAGGGAGAGCTGATCGAGCGCCATCGCATCTATGGCGGCCGGCAGTTTGTCACCCGCGTCCTCGTACCGACACTCAAGAGCCTCGAGGTCGATCGCAAGGAGCTCCAGATCGGCCGCGCTCGCTCCGACTCCTGAGCGGCGCGTCGGCGCACTCACGAGAGCGCGATAGGTAGAAGGTATGAAGCAACTCGCGATCATCCTCTTCGCCGCCCTCGCCGCCTGCGTGATCCCCCCGTCGGGCGCATTTGACCAGACCTACGCCACCCAGCAAGCGTCCGCGACCGTCGCGATCAACGGTCAGGTGCTCACCGTGGATCAGCTCTCGAAGCTCGAAGCGCTGATCGGCGAGCGCGTTCCCGCGGGCCGCTACGTCCTCGACGAAGGCGGCATGTTCGGCCTCGAAGGCCACAGCGAACGCGTCAACCTCGCAGCGCACATCAATGCGCGCCAGTCGGGCGGCAACACCGACGGTGGCGGCGGCACCGTGATGCACGACAGCCGCGGTGGCAGCACGATGGTCGGTTATGGCAACTGCGTCGCCATGACGACCCCGAGCGGCACGTTCATGGGCTCTGGTTGTTAGATGCGGTTACGCCTGGGTCCGGCAACAGCTCCGCCCGGAGCTCGACGCGGCCGCCTACAGCGGAGACGCTGAGCGATGGTTCGTGGGTGAGAAGGCCAGTCGCATGGTTTACACAGAACGTGACGTCGTCATCGGTCCAGCCCGACGCTGAGATCTCGATCATCACGGCACCGGGTAGGTCGCGTGTCCGGACGAGCAAGCCGCCCGTCGCGCTGCGCTCGAGCAAGCGGCGTGCGCCGACACCGAGGAGCAGGGCGATGGCGGGAACGACGGTCCGCGCGACGAGGTGGACATCCTGCGAGGACAGCAACTCGTGGCGGACGCAGCCCACGAGCTTGGTGACATGCTCGGCGATGGTGTCTGCATGGGCAACGCAGAGTGCGACCGGCTTCTGCTGCGCACTACGGTGAAAGAGTGATTCGATTGCCTTGATCGACCGCGCGAGGCGATCGGGCGCCGGGCCGAGGTCGGCGAGGATAGCGTCGAGGTCCTCGCCAGCCTGCAACGTGTCCTGCACCACGGACTCGACCCGGGAACGCGGAAGTTCCGCCCGTACCCCGAGCAGCCGCAACGCGATTTGGAGCTCTGCGCTGCTCAGCGTCGCCTCGCTCATGCCGAGACTTAGCGGGACAAGCAGGTTGCGCAGCTCCCCGAATATCGGTTCGACGGCGTCCACGTCGACGTGCCAGACGCGTTCGCGAAGCAGGGCTTGGGTACCGTGTTCCAGGCGTGCAGATAGCTCACGAGCCAGCGCTTCGATCGCCGCGCGCTGGGTAGTCGTCAGTGCGCGAGGAGACGTGTCGACGACGCAGAGCGAGCCGACCACGATCTCCTGGACGACAACAGGCGCTCCAAAATAGGCACGAACGCCGTACGTGTTGACCATGCCCTGCGGCGCGCTGTCGTCGAGCGAAGCGTCCTCCCATTCGGAGGACTCGTTATCTCGGACGGTACGCTGGCAAAGCGAGACCGAGCGATCCGTCCCACCCAGCGTCAAGAGCTCGGGGGGAAGTCCGGTCGATGCCGCGAAGAACTGCGAGCGCCTTCCCATCAGGGAGATGATGGAGATGGGATACGAGCTGGTCTCGACGGCACGGCGAACGAAGTCGGTGAGGTCGGATTTCAGCGCTACCTCGAGAACGCCCGCTCCCAGGAGCCGCTCTCGCTGCTGATTGCGGCCCAGCAGGTCGATGCGGTCTGCCATGTTCCACTATGTCTCCGGCTTGGCAGAAAGCGAGCCGGCTTTCAGCGCTACATGTTTCGTTCGGTGTAGCCGCGAGCAAGGTAAGGAGCCTGGTGCGCCGCCTACTTCGTGGAGGGCGTGTTGACGTTGATGTCGACCTTGTGCTTGGACCTGCCACCACCGCTATTGAACACGCCCATCTGCCAGGCGATCACCCCCGCGATGATCACGAGGAGCACGATCGCAACGATCGCCACCATGCCGGTATTGCTGCTGTTCTCCTGAGGGATCCCCTCGTTTCGGTCGCGTAAGCGATGGGAATTGCTCCGGATAAATCGCGGGAATTTCGGAGCAGCCTCGTGAGTTCCGGCGGCATGATGAATCGCCGCGCGATGTCGAGCTTCGTG